>NZ_JBEYYI010000035.1:0-39587 GCF_040645495.1 Nocardia sp. NPDC046763
GCAACACTCAACGTCACGCTCAGAACATCCGATCTCGCCCATATCGTCAGAGAACTACTGGGTCACCATGTCTCACGCGAGTCTGGCAGATAGGGGTCCGCCAATTGGCGTGCCCGGTGGACAGCAGTAGCCACTGGCGGTCTACGAGGTCTTTCAAATCCTTCGGCGGGGTCTTGCCTCGTTCCCACAGCAGGCAGTGCGGCCCACACTGCGGGCAGACGGTCTGTGTGCGGCGCCGTGGCATCGGATGCCCTGCGCCAGTGTGTGATTCAGCCACTGAAGCTGTTTCCCATCTGTCGGTGTTGCGAAGATGGGAAGAACGCTATGCAGGGGCTTCTCCGGTGTTGCAGATCCTTGTTTTCCCTGCTCACAAGCATTTTCGATAATGGTGTGCGTGAAGCCCGCTGCCCCGAGGTCATGCAGGAAAGTCTTTCGCCAGACCCCATGACATCGCTATGTCATGACCCGGCCATCTGTGGACATTTCCCGGACATCTCCCGCCATACACCAGCCGCCTGACAGGTGTTGCAATCGGCAGGCGTCGACGAGGCCGCGAGCTCACGGCGTCCTCTGACGTTTCGACGAAGAAGGTTCAATCGCCACGGGATTGGCGGAACTCGTCGACCCGGAACACGCGGGGCGGCATCTTCGCGCAACGCTGAGACGCGCACCTTTCGCAGACACCATTCGTCGAGAGTCTCAGGGTGCTGCGAAGTGGCCCCCACCCTCATCGGACAGTCTGTGCAGCACCCGCTCGACGCTGGCCGGGTCACGCCCGGTGAGCGCGGCGAGCTGATCGACCAGCCACGGCCCGCACCCATGTAGACGGAAGGCGTCCAGCACCGCCCGCATAGTGAGCAGATCGCGGCTGTCGTCGAGCATCTGCTCCAGATCAGGCAGTGACTTCGCCAGCACGTCCTGAGCGTCCGGATCGTCGTTGAGCGCCAGCTCGGTCTTCGCGAACGCCACCAGCTCGTCGAGCCGGTCGGTTACTTCCGCGAGAATCCGCAGACGCTCCTCCTCGTCCATGACTTCCATTCTCGACCGGTCAACCCACGCCGTCGCCGAGCCAAGGCCGCGAGCTCGTCGAACCCGGCTATTCGAACCCGCACTACCTGCCTGACCAGCGCAATGTCCGGTTTTGCACACGAAAATGAGGCGTCCTCCGGCCCAAGGGCGGGGCTTGCTACCCGTAGTTGGGGTTGTCGCCGAACAGCGGCAGCTGTCGTGAGGTGGAGGGTCCGCCGAGTTTGCGCAGGCATCGAGCGCAGGTGACCTCCGACCGCGTCGGTTCCAGCACGGTCGGGGACCAGCCCGCGACACCGGTGCGGCACAACAGTTCCGGGACTTCTTCGCCCTCGACCCACTGGCCGAGGCTGACCGCGTGCACGGTGCGCCCGCGCCGGACGACCGCGTGCACGCCCGGGTCGCCGAACACCGCCCGGGCAGCGGAAGCCAGCGGCGCGATATCGGTCATAGGGCCAACGATAGAAACAGCGGCTGACAACCATAAGAGTTCGTCAACGTACCCGTTGACGCAATGCTGCGCGTCAACGGGTACGTTGACATGATGGAACTCAGCTATTCCGACCGCCGACTCGCCCGCGAACGCCTCGACCGCCACCTGCGGGAAAGCGCGCGAGCTCTCGCCACCGACTGGGACCGTGTCACCTCCGTCGACTTGTCCGCGGCGGCGTCGAGGGACTCCAGGGCCGCCAACACGCGAGCGCTGAGCGGCTTGCCCGTGGATGCGACGGCACTCGAGATCGCCACCGCATTGCAGCTGTTGCTCGCCCTGCGTCACGACGTCGATCTCCTGGAAGACGGACTCATCAAAGCGGCTCTCGATCGCGGCATGAGCTGGGAGCAGCTCGGGGTGGCCTACGGCAAGACCACGCGCCAGGCCATGCACCAGCACGCGAAACGGCTCGACACCCGGATCCGCGAAGACACCGCAGACGACGTCTACAGCCTCCCGCTGATGGCCGCCGACGACACCGCCGAGCGCGACTGGTTCATCCGTGCTCGCATCCGTCTGCTGGCCGACGCGAGCACCGGCGGCGCCGGTAGCCGCCGAACAGCCCCCGCAGGCGAGGTCCTGGAGATGGTGATGCACGGCCCCGCCGGCACGGTGGTCGACACCGAGGTCTGGCAGACCGACGAACCCGTACTGGACGCTCTGCTCACCCCGGCGGACAACGTCGTCGTGCTGGAAATCCTTGAAGAGGTTTCCCCCTGGTATGACCGCAACCTCGGTATCACCGCTGCCGACCCTGCGTGACTGTCCGGCACAGTGCGGGCCTGCAGTTCGAGGGGCTGAGACCTCCAGTGGCGCTGAAGGTCTCAGCGTCGTGCGATCAGCAGGACGTCTGGAACGGGAAACACGGCTGTGGTGGGGTCGTCGCCTGCGCGGGTGCGACGGTCGAGATGACCACGGTCGTGTTGACCGGCGTGGCGGCCGATCCCATGTGGGTGAGGGTCAGCACGACCAGCAGCAATGCCACACCACCCGCGATCACCGCGAATGCCCACAGGATCGGGATGGGCGAGGCACTGCGGTAGCTGTGGACATACATCGACGTGTAGCGCCCCCGCCTGGGCGCGCGTCGATCGGTGAAGCGGCCGTACCCGCTCACGTAACCCCCGCCCCTTTTTCCCCCGCGAGAGTGCCGCCGCACAGCTTCAAACCCCATGAACCGCAGTATGACCCGAGAGTCCGACACGATCGGACCGGTCAGCAAGATGTTCTTCGCGGACTCCGCGAGCGGTGTCCGCACGTGGTTGGGGACAGGAGCAACCTCACGCCGGCACACCGGGTCCTACCCGGGGTAGTGGCGCACGACGATCCGCCCGCGATCGGAACCCGAGTGTCGATCCCGTGCTCCACCATGGAGGGCACCGTCCAGAGAGGGGCCCGACGTTGAATTCGCTGCGCTACGACATGCTCATCCTCACGACCAGTGATGATGGAAAACCCGACGGCGAAGTGGAACTGGCCTTCTCCGTCGACGGGATAGCCTTGCCACGAGTTGGCGATGACCTCTACTTCACTGCAGCCGACGGCCTCGTTGTCGAGGTGACAAAGGTCGAACACTGGTTCAACCCGAACGCCCCCGACGTAACCCAACACCGCTCGATCACGGTCGTCGCGAACGCACACTGGTCGAGCCGTGAAGTGGTCCAGAAGCTGAAGGACCCTGCAGCACTCAAGGTGTGGCTCGCGGAGTTCCCCTGGCTGAGAGAGCGATAGCCCACACACCGTGTGTACGCGTGTATGGGGTCCTGGTAGTAATCGCGCGGAAAACAACGACAATGGCTTGACCAGCAGCGATGGCAGGTGGGCGGTTCCGATTCGATGGGGCTACACGCGCGCCGTGGGGCCGCTGACGATGCGGTCGAATCCTTGTGCGGCACTGCTGAATCGAAGGGGTGCATGGTGTTGTACCCCTCTTCGACGAAGTGGGTGAGCCCTTGCTCATGGTGCCGGAACCTACCCGGGCCATAGCTGGCCCATTTGGGCTCATTTGGGCTCATTTGGGGTCCATTTCGCACGACCAAGCCTCACAGTCCGCAACGGGTGCGCACCAGGGCATCTGACCCCGCAAGTTGCCCCCCAACTTGCGGGGTTCATCTTGCGGGGCAGGGTGCCTGGCAGCCGTTCGGAAAACGATGATCAGCCGCTTGTGAATGGGCGGGTCAGTTGGCCTCAGGGATGGCGATTGGCAGAACGACGAGGCCTGACATTGTCGAGTGAGATCGAGCGGGCCGCGTGCATGAGCTTGTTAAGGATCTTGAAAGCTGGCCTGCATACTTTCGCTTCGCGTCGGACGGAAGATGTTCGGCTACAACGGAAGTCGCTCCGTGATGTTGGGTGCGACGCGGAGGGGAACGATATGAAGAAGTCGCTTGCTAGTCGAGTGGGTCAGTCGACGCAGCGGGGGAGTCGACAGCCGGTGCGATTGCTAGGGGCAGGAGGCGCACTGGCCGCCGCGGCAATGATGATCTGCGCGCCGTCGGCCTCGGCGGCGAGTATGACGCTGGTCAATGGGCTCGTTCAGGGCATGTGTCTGGATGCGCAGACGATGGACGGTGTCACATTGACGGGGGTCGCTCAAGTCATTACCTGCAACAGTGGGCCCGCGCAGCAGTGGATCAACGGATCCGCCAACAGTCTGCGAAACGGCCTCAACCCGGGTATGTGCCTCGACGCGCAGACAATGGACGGCATCTCCCTGACCGGAGTCGCTCAAGTCATCCCGTGCAACGGCGGCCTCGTACAAGAGTGGTTCACCGGCCCCGGCAACACTCTGCACAATGGCCTCGACGGAGCCATGTGCCTGGACGGCCAAACCCTCGAGGGCAGAACCCTCACGAGCGTCGTTCAGGTCATCCCGTGCAACGGTGGACCCGCGCAGCAGTGGTGACCGCGTACCCAGCGCTGGTCGACCTTCTGCAGGAGTGAGTTCAGCGTCGATCCGAGCTTAAGTTCTTGAGTCAGCTTCACAGGACTGTTCGGAAAACGATGGTGGGCCGAACGCAAGCACCGCTGCTCCGTTTCTGGTGTTCGCGCAGGTCGGGGTGTTCGGAAACCCGTTCGTCGCGTGACGTCTCGGTCGCCGGGGATGTCTACCTTGTCGATGTCCACCTGGTGGTGCGCAGACCGTCGGGTGGGTATGGCGTAGCTGCTGGTCAGGCGGGTGGAGTCCCGGCCTCTCGTGGGGTATGCGGCCACCCGACACGGTCGCCGGCATCGGTACCGCCACACCCCACGCCCGCAGCGTCTACACAGCAAATACCGGGCGAGAAGCGCGCCGAGGCGGATCATCGACACCAACACCAGCCGGGCTTCGGAAGGGGTAGGTCGGATGAAAGCCGAGGGAGGACCGACCGCACGGCGGCGACAGCGGCTGGTCGCGGGCCGGGGCCGATCACTGCGCCAGCCCGCCCCCCAGGCATCTTCCACCCCTCCGGAACCCACGTCGCCACCAGAACATGTGGCGCCACAGCAGGATCCGCCATCGGGCTCCAGCCCGTGGTGGGCGAAGGTGACCACCCTGGCAACCGCGGCCGGCACACTGCTGGCGGCCGGGGCGGCGACCGGAGCCCTGTGGTTCACCGGGCAGTCACTGCGCGCGACCAACGCCCAGCTCGGAATGTCCCAGCAGACAGCAGTCACAGACCGCTTCCGACTAGCCGCCGAACAACTCGCCTCGGACAAGATCAACATAAAGCTCTCCGGCATCTACCTGCTCGAACGACTGGCCAAAGACTCCCCGCCCGATCACGCGACCGTCTACGCAGTCCTTGCGGCATTCGTCCGAACCCAGGCCCCCGTAACCAGCTGTGACACACAACAAGCCGCGCCAATCGACATCCAGGCCGCCTTGACTGCAATCGGCGATCAGGACACGCAGGCTTGGCTAGAAGGCAAAACAGATCTCAACCGGACTTGCCTCGCCAGTGCGGACCTGGTCCGCGCGGACTTGAACCACGCCGACCTGTTCGGCGCGAACCTGTTCGGCGCGGACCTGACCAACGCCAACCTCACCAAGGCCAACCTCACCGACGCCAAACTGGAATACACGAGCCTGCCATTCACTGGCCTGGCATACACGAGCCTGGTCCGCGCGAACCTGTCCAACGCCTACCTGACCAACGCCGACCTGACCAAGGCCGACCTGTTCGGCGCGAACCTCACCGACGCCAACCTGGAATACGCCAACCTCACCGACGCCAACCTCACCGACGCCAACCTGAACCACGCCAACCTCACCGGCGCCAACCTGAACCACGCCAACCTCACCGGCGCCAACCTCACCGGGATTGAATATGGCGAAAGGACGCAATGGCCGAGAGGCTTCACGCCTCCTCCATCGCGCTAACGCACTGTGCGAGGTGTTGAGAATCGATCGGTTCCCAACACCACGGCGCCCGAACAGGAATCGGCCGGATTGGGGTTCGGATGCCGTGTCGAAAGTAGCGAAGTCGGGGTGCGTAGGTGTGCCGGGCCGCGAGCTCGTCGGCGCCCACGACTCGAACCTGCGGCCTACCCCGATTTCGAGCGGTTTTTACTATCGAGAAGTCCCATACTCGATAGTTACCGACGCTCAGGGCTTCCGTGGCCCCTCGGGACATGTCCCCGCCCGGCCTGCGGACGGATGGAAGGCAGACCGGGCGGGGGTGTGAACATCTCAACCAGTAGGTACCCGACCATGGCCGCGGTTGGAGTGGGCCGTGGTCGGATGACCACTGATCATCGTAGGTGCGCGACTGCGTGCCGGCCCCCGCCACGCCGCGACGGAAGGGTCCCGGCCGGTTCGCACATGTCCGCTTGGGGCCCCTCAAACCGATATCCCGGGACGCCCGTAAATGGACTCCACTCAAGACCCCTGAACAAACGTCCTTTTAGCATCTCAGCCGTCGGGGTAATCGATAGCCAGACCGGCTATGGATGGAGAATAATCTTATGAAAGTAACCGAGACGGAGGTCTTGATTGTCGGATCCGGCGGTAGCGGACTGGTCGTAGCGACCTGTCTTGCTCAAATGGGAGTATCCTGCCGAATCATCGAGAAACGGGCACAACCTTTCGCTGGAAGCCGCGGGAAGGGACTACTCCCTCGAGCGCTTGAATATTTGGACAACATGGGCGTGCTCAATGAGGTTCGTACCGAGGCGGAATGGTGCGAGGCAACCCCACTGAACAGCATATTCTACAATGGCGAACTGATCGGGGCCTCCATGGCGATGGGGCCTTGTACAAGTGAAAACCCCTATTTTGTAACGGCGATCGTGCCACAATGGCACACCGAAGGTACGCTGCGCAAGTGTCTGTCGAGTCTCGGTGTCGAGGTAGAATGGTCGACGGAGTTTCTTGGGTTTGACCAGCGGGAGGGCGGAGGGTCGGCCGTAGTTCGCGGGCCGGACGGAGAAACCCAATCGATCCATTATGCGATACTTGTTGGTTGCGATGGCGCACACAGCGCAGTCCGAAAATCGCTGGGCATCAACTACGTCGGCGGTGTTGTTCCGGACGCAAACTGGCTCGTCGGTGATATCGAAATCGATGGACTGGAGCTTCCCGAACCGAAGACAGGGGCCAATGGATACGGCTGGGTTACGAAAAATGGAGCCCTGTTTGTGCGACGCTTCGCACACGGTGATAACTGGCAGTTCCAGGCGCAGATTCAAGCGGACGAGAGCGGCGCTCTTCCATCGCCGACACTCGACACTCTGCAGCAGATACTGGAAGAACGCAGTGAACGAACCGATATCCGAGTGAAGGAAGTCGGTGCCTGGCTCAACACGTTTGCCGTGAAAGTCGGCTATGCCGAAAAAATCCGGTCAGGTCGAGTCTTCCTCGCCGGCGAAGCCGCCCACGTACAGCCTGGAGGCGGCCTGTGCTCTGCTATCTACGACAGCACCAATCTGGCATGGAAGATTGGCACCGTGATGAAGGGTGGGCCTGTATGGCTACTCGACACTTACGAAGACGAGCGCGGTCGCAGCGTTCGCGAGGAAATCGAGACGGTTCGAGCACTGCTGTACAAGGCGACCGGGCTGGAATCTGCGAGTCAAGCTGATTCGGAGCCGGATCCTCATCAGATGCTCAACGCACTAAACGACCCTGAAACGGCTCACCAAATGTCGGGTCTGATGATTTCCTATCGACAGAGCCCGCTGTCGCTGAGCTGGGAAGATGCCATGAATGGGGGCGTCCTCGCGGGTGATCGCGCACCGGATGCGCCCTGTTTGGATTCATCGACCGGCGAGACAACCACTCTCTTCGATGTCTATCGCGGACATCATTGGACCCTTCTCGGGTTCGGTCCCCAGGGGGCCGAATTGATTAATAACTGTCAGGTGCCTGAATTTATCGATGTCAGAACTCGATCCATACTCAAACAAAGAGTTTTAGATGGGGTGCACGCCGCCCTGGCCGACACCAAAGGTCACGCCCACGATGCCTTCGCTGTTACCGACAACGCGATCGTTCTCATAAGGCCCGACAACCACATCGGTATGATCGCACGATCCGCCGATATGACGGCATTGAACAACTACTTCGGTCGCCTACAACGTGCGGTTTGACGTAATCCATCGACATGCGCTGACCTTCGCCGACGATGGCTGGGCGACACGCCGTTTCAGGATGCGAGCAGGCACGGACGCTGTCGGATATCGGATTGCATGTGGGGCTGTCGTTTTGGGGTACACCCCAGCACCACAACCGCGACCGCGGCTCTTTCGAACGTCCGCTATTGCCGAATGCCGCGCGGTTCGAGGAGGGCCCGCGCGGCGCGACAGTATCAACCGGGGCTCGGAGAAAAACTGGTCATGCACGGGCGCGAGACCGAGTTCGGTTCTAGCGGCCTCGATGAACCGCTGGAATGCCTCATGCGCTAGGCGGCGGGCCTGGTCCCAGTCCTGAGTGGCGTCGAACGCTCCCGTGGCGACCCCATAGAACAGGTCGGTTTGCGCTTGGTCGAGGAACATCGCCGCAGACACCACTTCGGGTGACCCGTGCAACCAAACCGCTGACAACGCACCAACCCAGGACGGAAGGTTGTCCATCCGTATCCGGTCAACCTCGGTCTGGAGGTTCTCTGGCTTCGGATCCATGAGAGCGAGTATCGCCTCGTACAGGACCTGTTCGGCGTAGCGGAATTTTTCAAGGTGAATGAGACCATCTGGTGTGTTATGCCGCTTGGGTTTGCTGGTCCTCCTGTTCGGGTTGGTTGATCCACGCGGCGGTGGGCAGGTCGATGATCTTCGGGGCGAGGGTGGCGCCGCCGAATCGGTGCGGGTGGCGGGCGCGCCTTCGGCGCGCAGTGCCTCGGTCAGCGAATCCAGCGTCCAGCACGACGGTGACCCATCCTGCTCGGCTTCCAGAGCGCCATCGGATCGCCGCGTCAACCGCCCCGGCGGCGTGGTGGCGACCAAGGACACGATACGACTGCGCTCGGTCTCGGTCAGGCGAGGTTTACGCCCCGACCCCGGCCGATCGCCCAGCCCCTCCAGGCCGTGAGTATTGAACCGGTGCAAGCGTTCTCGCACTGTCTGTGGATGACAACCCAACTCCTGTGCAATCACCGCGGTGGACTTACCGTCCCAGCTCGCCGTGATCATCTGCGCCCGGCGGATCCAATCCGCCGGGGCATGCCGTGCCCCAGCCAGCTTGCGAATCTGCCTCTCCTCCAACGCATTCCACGGAGACCGCGCAACCAACACCTTCGGCAGAACCCACCCCACTACATCCGAACCAGCAAGACCGACAACAAAATACATGATCTTTAAGGAACACAGCACTAGTACGCCAACCTGGGGGCGCGCTCGGCCTCGGTTCGGAAGTCGGAAGAGGCGAGCGCTCGGATCCAAGACTTGACCGAAACCCACTGAAACGCACCGCATTGCCGCGTACCGCGCTGATCAAACCGGCCAGCGCGGGGCATCGGAAGACCAACTGGCCGTGCCGATCCGAGGCCGGCGGAACGTCCGCAACTG
This sequence comes from Nocardia sp. NPDC046763, assembly GCF_040645495.1. Classification (NCBI taxonomy): domain Bacteria; kingdom Bacillati; phylum Actinomycetota; class Actinomycetes; order Mycobacteriales; family Nocardiaceae; genus Nocardia; species Nocardia sp. NPDC046763. Next base: position 9,503 of record NZ_JBEYYI010000035.1, read on the forward strand.
CCGAGTTTGGGATATCTGGCGTCAGGTACTTGACTGCCGGTCGGAGCGGGCGACCATCGATGTATGGGTGCGGGATGCGCGTCGGGATCGAGGTGTCACATGGCGCAACCTGTTGAACGAGATGCCTTGGCGGCGGATCTCGAACGCGCCCGCGTCGATTTTCATCGTCTATTGGCTGTGACCGGTGAGGGCGAGTGGGCGGCCCCGTCGAGCGGGACACGGTGGACTAACGAGGAATTGCTGTTCCATATGGTGTTCGGCTACATGATCGTTCAGAAGCTGCTGGTGCTGTTCCGGGTCTTCGGGAGGCTGCCGTCGGATGTGGGTCGTGCGCACGCCCGGATGCTCGATGCGGCGACCGGGCCGTTCGATTGGATCAACTTCCACGGCACTCGGGTGGCGGCACGGGTCTACAACCGGCACAGGATGGGCGCGAAGATGGATCGAGTCATTGCCTCGCTCCAGCGCTCACTGCAGCGCGAGAGCGATGCGAACTTCGCTCGCGCGATGGCCTACCCCGCGCGGTGGGATCCGTATTTCCGCGACAGCATGCCCCTGGCCGCCATCTACACCTACCCCGGTCAGCACTACGACCACCACCGAAACCAGCTGACCATCACAGCAATACGTGAGAACTAGCCTCTCGTGGCCGCCCACTCGCGCCGGGTGGCCTGCGATCGTTCAGTCGCAGCAGGCACAATCATGGTCGGCGGCTTCGGGTTTCGTGCCGAGTGCGGTCGGGGACGGGCAGCAGGTGTCGCCGCGCCAGGCGTTGATGCCTTCTTTGACCGCGATCGCGGCGATCACCAGCGCGGCGATCGGGTCGGCCCACGACCAGCCGAACAGGCTGTTGAGCAGCAAGCCGACCAGCAGCACCGCCGAGAGATAGGTGCACAGCAGGGTCTGTTTGGAATCGGCCACCGCCGAAGCGGATCCGAGTTCACGCCCGGCGCGGCGCTGCGCCCACGACAGCACCGGCATCACCGCCAGACTGACCGCGGCCAAACCGATCCCGATCGGGGAATGATGCGCTTCTCCTGTGCCGGTGAGCCCGCGGATCGCGTCCACGGTGACGTAGGCGGCCAGGGCGAAGAACGAGAACGCGATGATCCGCAGCGCGGTCCGTTCCCGCTGCTGGGGGTCACGCCCGGCGAACTGCCAGGCCACCGCGGCGGCCGAGGACACCTCGATCACCGAGTCCAGCCCGAACCCGATCAGCGCGGTCGAGGAGGCGCGGGTGCCCTCGGACAGGGCGATGATCGCTTCGAGGACGTTGTAGCTGATCGTGGCCGCCACGAACCAGCGGATCCGCCGCCCCAGCAACACACGCCGCGCAGGTGAGGGGCCGAGCGTGATCGCGGACGGTGTCGACGGCATCCCCAGTGACTGCGACATCAGCAGCACCCTTCGGTTCCGGAGTCCGGGCAGCAGGCCGGATCGACGGCCAGCACCAGCCCGGTCAGATCGTCCAGCGCCCGCCCGATCCGCGCGTCGGCCAGCTCGTAACGGGCCCGCCGCCCTTCCGGCACTGCCACTACCAGCCCGCAACCCCGAAGACACGCAAGGTGATTCGACAGGATCTGGCGCGAGACCCCGATCTGCTCGGCCAGATCCGACGGATAAGCCGGTGCGTCGCGCAGGCTCAGCAGGATCTGGGTTCGCGTCGGGTCCGACAAGGCGTGCCCGAACCGGGCGAGCGCGTCGCGATGCAGCAGGGTGTCCACGAGCCAGATAGTACAGCGAGATCTGTATTCAGGAAAAGATGAACCTATTGTGGGGGTGTGGGAACGCGCTGTCATGCCGCTGAGTCGTCGGCTTGGGATGGTCGGCCGCCTCTCTGGAAGGCCGACGCAAGGAGATCACTCGGCCTGCGGAACGCACATCTACTCGACGACTCGGTCAAAGCAGGGTTGTGGCTCAAGTCCGCGGATGTCGGGAAACGTGTTTCGCGGCGGGCTGGCCGGACTGTATGTAGGGCTGTCGTTTTGGGGTAGACCCCAGCGCCACACTCTGACGTAGGCCGAAAAGTGTTGATCTAGGGTCTGTGACTCGCGGCGGAAAGTGGCGGTGTTCTCGCGCGGTCAGCTGGCGCCGATGGCGAGATGGCCGCCGCACTCGGCGATGATCGGCATATGACAACTGCTCAACCACCTCGGTGGCAGCTCGGCTGGAAACGGGCTCTGAAAGCGATCGCCGCTGTCGCGATTACCATCGTGTGGGGCTTTGCCGGCCTGGTCCTGGTCACGATCAACGCGTTTTCCGCCGGCTGCGACGTCAGGGCGACATGGACCAGCCCCCAAACGGCCGACCATGCCACCGGGGTCATCGTCATCGGACTTATCTGGGTTGCCCCCTTCATCATCGCCGCCGTGCTACGCCGCACTCGGCTGACGCTGGTCCTGGTCGGCGTCGCAGTCGTGGTGACGATCCTTGCCGTATCCAAGAGCGGCTGCGTGGGTTTCGCCTGAACCTGGCCACCCCCTCTTGGGCCAGTTCACTTGGGACAGGGGCGGGCTCGACCGCAATCGAGCCATCCGAGCTCGTCAAGGTAACGAACGTTCACGAGACACCCTCGGCGGCAACACGTTTGCGCAGGCCGGTTGTGTAAAGGTTGCCGTGTACGCGGCAATGTCAACCTGTCGGGGGTTGGCGATACGCTGCGCCGCATGCGAATCGGCTACGGGCGCGTCTTGACGCGCGATCAGCACCCCGAAGCACAACATGACGCGCTCACCGCGGCCGGATGCGAGACGATCTTCGTGGACAAGGCATCCGGCAAGCTCGCGACCCGGCCCGAGCTGGACAAGGCGTTGCTGTCGGCCAACCGTGCCGGTGATCAGCTGGTGGTCACCAAGCTGGACCGGCTCGGCCGCTCCCTCGAACACCTGATCGACCTATCGAAGACCCTGGAATCGCGCGGTGTCGATCTGATCGTGCTCGATCAGAAGATCGACACCTCCACCGCGCTGGGCCGGATGTTCTTCCAGATCCTCGGCGCCATCGCCGAATTCGAGCACGCCCTGATGAGCGAACGCACCCGCGACGGCCTGGCCGCCGCCCGCGCCCGGGGCCGCACCGGCGGCCAGAAACCCAAACTCGGGCCGCGGCAGGTGCAGCTGGCGCAGCAGATGTACGACGAGCTCGATCAGGCCGGCAAACGTCGCTACACCGTCACGCAGATCGCCGCCGAATTCGGCGTCACCCGTCCGACGATCTACCGGCATCTGTCTGACACAGGCGCGACAATGTGAACCAGCGCACGCGAAGTCGCGTGTGTGCGGAAGCGGGTGAGCCGTGACGGGTAGCGGGTTGACCGGGTTGACCGAGACCGACCGGTGGCTGGCGATGAGCCGGTTCGAGGTGCTGCGGCCGCACCTCGAAGACGATATGCCGCTCACCAGCACCGCTGCTGAGGCCGGTGTGCCGTTGCGAACTGCGCAGCGGTGGCTACACCGCTACCGGGCCTCGGGTCTGGTCGGGCTCGCCCCGACCCGCCGCAAATCCACGGGCCGGCGCAGCGAGCCGGAGCTGGTGCGGCTGATCGAGGGAATGGCACTACGCCGGCCGCGCCCGTCGCTGGCGGTGATCACCCGCCGCGCAGCCCGCGCCGCCGCACAACAAGGGTGGGTTCCGGTGTCCTACACCACCGTCCGCTCCATCGTCACCGCTCTCGACCCGGCCATGCTCACCCTGGCTCACGACGGTGCCGCAGCCTTCCGCGACACCTACGAGCTGGTGTACCGCCGCCGCGCCGAGCGCCCGAACGCGATGTGGCAGGCCGATCACACCCAGCTCGACATCCTCATCACCGAGGCCGGCAAACACAGACGCCCCTGGCTGACGGTGGTACTCGACGACTGCTCCCGCGCGGTGTCCGGCTACACCGTGAACCTCGGCGCGCCATCGGCGATGAACACGTCCCTCGCATTGCGGCAGGCGATCTGGACCAAACCCGATCCGGCCTGGCCGATGTGCGGGATCCCCGAGATCCTCTACGTCGACCACGGCAGCGACTTCATCAGCGACCACCTCGCCCAGGTCGCGGCCGATCTGAAGTTCCAGATCGTGCACTCGACCGTGGCGCGGCCCCAGGGCCGTGGGAAAGTGGAGCGGCTGTTCGGCAGCATCAACACCGAACTGCTCACCGAGCTGCCCGGCCACCTCGTTCACGGCAAACCCGTCACCGCGCCGGCGATGTCGCTGCGCCAGCTCGACGAGGCGATCGGCCGTTTCGTCACCGGCGTCTACCACCCGAGGATTCACTCCGAGATTGGCGAGTCGCCCCAGCATGCCTGGGTCGCCGACGGATGGCTGCCGCGCATGCCCGAGGATCTGGAACAACTCGACCTGCTGCTGGTCACGGTCGCTACACCGCGCGTCGTGCACCGTGACGGTATCCACTTCCAGGGCCTGCGTTACCTGCATCCCACCCTGGCCGCCTATGTCCGCGAACCGGTCACCGTCCGCTACGACCCCCGCGACATCACCGAAATCCGCGTCTTCCACAAAAACCGGTTCCTGTGCAAGGCCGTCAGCCCCGACCACACTGGAGACACCATCGGGCTCAAGGACATCCAGGCCGCCCGCCGCGCTTACCGGCGCCGGCTGCGTGAGCAGATCAATGAACGCATCCCTGTGGTCACCGACTACCTCCCCACGCAGGAACCCGCACCCGCGCCGCCGGAACCGGCCCCGGCCCCTGCGCCCCGGCCGCGGTTACGCGCCTACCAGGAGGACTGAACTAATGCCGCCGCCACGGAACTGGCCGTTCATCGCCACCAAGGAACACCGCCGATTCGTCGAGTTCGCCGACACCGTCAAACGCGACCGCACCATCGGAATCTGCTATGGCCCAGCAGGAATCGGGAAAACCCTATCCGCCTCCCGCTATGCCCGCTGGGACAAAGCAGGACACCTGCTACGCACCTGGGGCCCCCGCGAAGACTCCGACAAGGACGTCTACGCCACGCTGGCCCGCTCACGCACCGTGTTCTACACACCCACCGTCGCCGCGACCCTGCGCGAGTTGCGCGACGATCTCAAACTGCTCTACAACCGGGTCAACATCTGCATCGACCAGCACCTGCACACCGGCAGCCCCGCGTACCGGATGCCCGACTACATCGAACTGCTCGTCATCGACGAATCCGAACGCCTGACCTCCAACGCCGTCGAGCACCTGCGCGACCAATACGACCGCGGAGACCACGGGCTGTTGTTCATCGGCATGCCCGGGATCGAGAAAACCTTCTCCCGCTACCCGCAGCTCTACAGCCGCGTCGGCTTCGCCCACCACTACCGGCCCCTCACCGGCGAAGAACTCACCTTCGTCCTGACCCGGCACTGGCACAAACTCGGCCTCGATCTGGACCCCGACGACTTCACCGACGCCCAAGCCATCGCCGCCGTCGCCCGCATCACCGGCGGCAACTTCCGGCTCCTGCAACGACTGTTCGCCCAAATCCACCGCATCATGAAAATCAACGAACTCCACACCATCACCGCCGACGTCGTCGAAACCGCCCGCAGCACCCTCGTCATCGGCACGACCTGACCGCAGCCCCGATGCGCCACTTGACGACGCGAGAACACCGCCACTTTCCGCCGCGAGTCACAGCTCTACCTGGTCACCACCAATGGCACCCTCGCCTGCCTGGATGTCAGCGAGTCCGCCATCGGCAAGGCCGAGCAGGGTGTGCTCCCACAGACGCTTTCCATCAAGGCGCCCGAAATCCCGGCCGTGACACCCAGCGCCACCGTGGAACTGACCGCCGACGCCGGTGACGGCATCGTGGTGGAGTGCGTCCAGGAGGGCGACGCCCTGCGTGTACACGTGGTCTCGCCTGGTTACCAGCGTGGCTGGAATGTGCAGTTCCCCCGCCAGATTCGCCAGGCCGGCACCCACTACGTGGTCGACGCCGTCACCGAATCGGCGCGCGGCGGCTTCTACCGTGTGCGCGGCGACATCCGCCGCCTGGGCTGATTTCGTCCGGGACCGGGGGTTCCGGTAGTGATCGCACGAACAACAGGCCGGTGGTCCGACACCCGTAGTCGGCCACAGGCCACGCCGGGCCCGATTGGTCAGCTTCGGACCAGCGCCAGCACGTCATCCCGAATTCGAACCATGGTCTCGGCATCCGGGGCTTCCACGTTCAGCCGTAACAGCGGTTCTGTGTTGGAGGGCCGCAGGTTGAACCAGGCCCCACCGTCGAGCTGCACTGTCAGGCCGTCGAGCCGATCGGTTTCCGCGCCCTGGAAGTGCTTTTCGATCGTGGCCAGGGTTTCGGCGGCGTCGGCCACTTCGGAGTTGATTTCGCCGCTGGCCACGTAGCGGTTGTAGTCGGCCACCAGTGCCGATAGAGGTCGGTCGGTGGTGCCGAGCGCGGCGAGGACATGCATAGCGGCCAGCATCCCGGTATCGGCCCGCCAGAAGTCGCGGAAGTAGTAGTGCCCTGAGTGTTCGCCGCCGAACACCGCATCCTGTTCGACCATAAGCGATTTCATGAAGGTGTGGCCCACCCGTGTCCGCGCGGGCGTGCCGCCGTGCTCGGTGATGATCTCCGGCACCGCGCGGGAGGTGATCGCGTTGTAGACGATCGCCGCGCCCGGCGACTTGGCGAGTTCGCGCGTTGCGATCAGGGCGACGATGGCCGACGGCGGCACCGGGTCGCCGTTTTCGTCCACGACGAAACAGCGGTCTGCGTCCCCGTCGAACGCCAGGCCGATATCCGCGCCGACCTCACGGACCTTGCGTTGCAGGTCAACAAGATTCGCGGGATCGAGGGGGTTCGCTTCATGGTTGGGGAATGTGCCGTCGAGCTCGAAATACATCGGAACGACCTCGAGGGGCAGCCCGTCGAAGACGCGCGGCACCATGTAGCCGCCCATGCCGTTGGCGGCGTCCACGGTGACGCGCAGCGGCCTGATTCCGGACAGGTCCACCAGTTCACGCAGATAGGCTGCGTATTCGGGGGCTAGGCCGCGGCGGGTGATCGTGCCGGGCGTGCCGGTGAAGGGCGGGATGCCAGCTTCGAGGGTCGTGCGGATCTCGGCAAGCCCGGTGTCTTGGCCGACGGGTGCCGCGCCGGGTTTGCACAGCTTGATTCCGTTGTAGCGGGCCGGATTATGGCTGGCCGTGATGACAGCACCGGCCACGTCCAGATGCCCGGCCGCGTAGTAGACCAGGTCGGTTGAGCCGAGGCCGCAGTAGATCACGTCCTGGCCTTGGCTGGTGACGCCATCGGCGAAGGCCATCGCGAACGGTTCGGACGATGGCCGCATGTCGTGCACGATCGCGACCGAGGTTCCGACCAGTCGTGCAAAGGCCACGCCGACATCGCGTTTGGACAGGTCCCGCATGTGATGTCCCCTCGTCGGAATTCCGGTCAGCAGGAAGAGAAAACTACCCCCGCGCGAGTCACCCGAGGTGAAGACCATGAATCGCACAGGAAGAGTAATGAGTGCTTGCCGGACGGATTCGACGCGAACAGGCAGCCGCCATGGCCGGAGCTGAACAAGTTCGCGCCGAGGGCGCCTGCATAACGACGTGAGCTGCGTCACCGGTGTCGTTTAGCCTTGCTGGCATGGCACGGGATGAGCGCGGTGTGACCGCGCAGCAGAGCGAGGATTTTTCTGCCTGGTACAACGAGGTCGTCGCGAAAGCCGGCCTTGTCGATCACGGCCCGGCCAAGGGCACCATGGTAATTCGACCGTACGGATACGGCATCTGGGAGCTGCTGCGCGATGAGCTCGACGCCCGGATCAAGGCCACCGGTCACCAGAACGCGTATTTCCCGATGCTGATCCCGCAGTCCTACCTGGAGCGTGAAGCCGACCACGTCGAAGGGTTCAGCCCCGAGTTGGCGGTGGTCACTCACGCTGGCGGCAAGGAGTTGGAAGAGCCTTTGATCGTGCGGCCGACATCGGAAACCATCATTGGGGAGATGATGGCCAAATGGGTTTCGTCGTGGCGGGATCTGCCGCTGCTGCTGAACCAGTGGGCCAACGTGGTGCGGTGGGAGTTGCGGCCGCGAATGTTCCTGCGCACCACGGAATTCCTGTGGCAGGAAGGTCACACGGCGCACGCCAGCGAGGAGCAGGCGCGTGAGGAGATGATGCTCGCGCTCGGCATCTACGCCCAGGTCGCTCGTGACTTCGCCGCGATGCCGGTCGTTGCGGGTGAGAAGACCCCCGGCGAACGGTTCGCTGGTGCGGTGTCGACGGTGACGATCGAGTCGATGATGCGCGACGGCAAGGCGTTGCAGGCCGGGACAGCCACTACATGGGCGTCAATTTCGCGAAGGCCTTCGGGATCCGGTTCTCGGCGGAGTCGGGGCAGCAGGAGCTCGCTCACACCACGTCCTGGGGGATGAGTACCCGCATGCTGGGCGGGGTGATCATGACCCACGGCGACGACAAGGGCTTGGTGCTCCCGCCCCGGTTGGCTCCGTATCAGGTGGTGATCGTGCCGATCACTCGCGGCACCGACACCACGGTGGTCCCGGCCGCGTGGGAGCTGGCCGAGCGGCTGCGGGCGGCCGGGGTGCGGGTGCATGTCGATGACCGTGATCAGTTGAGCCCGGGCTGGAAGTTCAACGAGTGGGAGTTGCGGGGCGTCCCGGTCCGGCTGGAGCTGGGTCCGAGGGACTTGGCCCAGGGCAGCGCGGTCCTGGTGCGCCGCATCGGCGACGCTGGCAAGGAGACCGTCCAGCTCGACACCGTGGCCGAGCAGATCCCGGGGATCTTGCAGGAGATGCAGGACCAGTTGCTCGCCCGCGCCAGCGAGTTCCGGGCCACCCGCACAGCGACAGTGGATGACTGGGCCGAGTTCGAGCGGGCCGTCACCGACGGGTGGGCGCGTGCGCTGCACTGCGGGCGGCCCGAATGCGAGGACGAGATCAAGGCCGTCACCGCCGCGACACCGCGTTGCGTGCCGCACGACGGTGCCGCGGAGGATGGCCGGTGCGTGCGGTGCGACGCACCGGCCACCTACGGCAAACGGGTGATCTTCTCCCGCGCCTACTGACCGTTGAGGGTGTGGATCACCTGGTGAGCGTGATCCACGTCGTCTTCGTCTCGGAGTACTTGTCGAGTGCGGCAAGGCTTTTCGTGCGTCCGGACCCGGCCTGGCCACGGTCCCCGGCCGGGACTGTGAGGTCGTCGGTTTCGAATCCGTTGACCCACACGGTCGCAACCGGCAGTTGCGCCGACAACCGCAGCGCGGTGTCGAGGTTCGCCGTCCACACCGATGCGGCGATGCCGGTGGCGAACGAGCCTGCGAGTTCGACTGCGGTGCCGGGGCCGTCGACGTCGATCACGCTGGTGACTGGTCCGAACACCTCATCGACCACGATCGGGTGCCGGGGCGGGACTCCGGTCAGCAAGGTCGGGGCCAGATAGCCGCCGCCGGGCGTCGGTGGCGTCGACATCGGGCTACCGCAGCGCAGGCGCGCGCCGTCCGCGCACGCCTGCTCGATTCGGCGGGCGACCGTGGCGGCGGCGTCGGTGTTGATCATCGGCCCGATGTCGGTGTCCCAGTCATAGGGGTCGCCGACCACGAGGCGGCCCATCGCCGTTTCGACCGCCTCGGTCAGATCGGTGCTGATGGCCCGGTCGGCGAGGATGAGGCTGACGCCGGTGCACATCTGCCGGCATTGAATGTCGCACCCCACACCAGAGTTCGGGCGACCTGGTCGAGGTTGACCGCATCGGCGCAGACGATCGCCGTCGATTTCCCGCCCAGCTCGAACCACGCCCTGGTGCGGGTCGGTGCGGTATACCGGCGGAACGCCCGTCCCGTCGTCGGTGACCCGATCACCGTGACCACGTCGATGCCGGGCCGCCGACGCCGGACTGGCGGCGGTCGTGTCGGAGGCATCCGGGTGGTCCCTCGAGCAGGTGGCCGCCGCCGCCCCGAACGGACGACAGATCATGCAAGTCCATGCCAGCGGCGACATCGGTGAGTTCCTGGTCGCAGGGCTCTGGGACAGGGGCGAGTTGTTCGTCGGCACCGCGGTGGGCGCGGCCACCGAGCCCGGCACCTACCGTGGTGGTGGGCTGGCCTTCGAGACCGCCCGGACCACGCTGGTGGCGCGGCGGGGAGCACGCCGGTGACCGCCGCATATCAATACATGACGTGTTCAGTTCCCCGCGCGGCGTGAACTGTCCTATGCGCGGTCGCGCCCGCGCGGCGACGCTGGGGTGGTGTCGGAAACAAGGGCCGGACAGCCACCGCGGCTGGTGATCGGCATCAGCGGGGCGACCGGGATCGCCCCGGGCAGCAGACCCGCGTCTACGAGACGGAACCGTCCGCAAGGCGATGGCGGACGTGGTGTACCGGCCGGCCGACATCGGGGCGGCCATCGCGTCGGGGTCATTCCGGACGGCGGGAATGCTGGTGGCGCCGTGCTCGATCCGCACGCTGTCGGCGATCGCCTACTGCAACGGCGACAACCTGCTCACCCGGGCGGCGGACGTGACGCTCAAGGAGCGCCGCCGGCTGGTGCTGCTGGTGCGCGAAACCCCGCTCACCCTGGGGCATTTGCGGGCGATGACCGCGGTCACCGAGATGGGTGGCGTCGTGATGCCGCCGGTGCCCGCGTTCTACCTGCGTCCCGACACCATCGAGGAACTGGTCGACCACACCGTCGGCCGCGCCCTCGACCTGCTGGGCATCGATATACCGGACCTGGTCCGCTGGGGCGAGGACCCGAGCGACTGAAAGAGAGCAGCTGTAAAGCATCTGAAGAGCCTGCGAGATCTTCTCACCGAGCTGGAACGGATCGGCGAGGTGCAGACATCGACCACGAGGTCGACTGGGACCTGGAGATCGGTGCGGTCATCCGGCGATCCTATGATCTGCGAGCCCCGGCACCGCTTTTCACCAGTCACCGGATATGGCGACAGCGGATTCCGGGTGCTGGGCGCGTCCGGTGCGTTCAGCGGCCCCGAGCATCAGCTGGCCCGGATCATCATGGCCCTCGGGCTGCCGGCCCACGCGCACGGCCAGGAGTTGATGGAGGCGCTGGTCGCGGCCCGGAGCAAGCCGGGCATCCCGCCGGTGGAGGTGCCTCGCGAAACGGCGCCCTGCAAGCAGACACCATCGAGCGCAGCAGGGTCAGCAGGATCTCGTTGCCCGGCGGGTACTTCCACAGCTCCACGAACCGGCGCGCGATCCGCTCGCCCAGCGAATCCGGTTCGGCCGCACCGAGATCCGGCAGTTCCAGGTCGATGTATGTCCAGGGCCGCGTCGAACAGGCCGTCCTTGCTGCCGGAGTAGCGCATCACCATCGACGGATCGATGCCGGCATCGGCGGCGATCGCGCGGATGGTCGCCTTGTGGAAGCCGTCCTCGGCGAAGCGGCGGCGCGCCGCCTCCAGGATCGCCGTGCGGGTGGCGTCGGACCGGCGCTGGGTCGTTTCCGCTGGCAGGGTCGTTTGGGATGTCATGCCAACAAATGTAGGCCAACAAATGTTGACATGCCAATGCGACCGTCTTATCATTGATGCCAACAGGCGTTGGCCAACAGATGTTGGCAGTAGCTCGAGGAGTTGTCATGAGCACCGTTCCCGCCATCGCTTCCGTCGTGATCGCCGGCGCCCCGGAGGAACTGCTGGACACCTACGAGACGGACCGGCGCCCGGTGGCGCTCGGAGTGGTGGCGTTCACCGACCGGATGACCCGGATGGCAACCCTGCGCACGCTGCCGGCCCGGCTGCTGCGCGACGCCGTACTCAGCTCGGTCACGATCGCGGCCGTGCGGCAGCAGCTGGCCTTCCGGCTCGCCGAGCTCGCCAACCGCTGACCCGGGATCGGTCCCCATCGCCGTCCCGGCGCAGGCCGGGATCCACAGCCCTGCATCACCGATTCACCCACCATGAAGGACGACACCATGAACAACCAAACCCGCGAACTGTCCGAGCGCCCACAGGATTACCTCGGGCCCAACCTCAATCCCACCGGGCTGGTGCTGAACCCGCGCGAGCTGGGCCCCGGCGTATTCGCCCTGCTGGCCAATATCCCACCCAAGGACAACAACGGCGTGATCATCGGCCGCGATGCGGCGCTGGTGATCGACGCGGGCATCAATGCGACCGTCTCCCACCAGATTCAGGACATCGTGGGAAATCTCACCGACCGGCCGCTGCGGTACCTGGTGAACACCACCTATCACGGCGATCACACATTCGGCAACGCGGCGTTTCCCGCGTCGGTGACGATCATCAGCTCGCGCGCCAACAAGGACGGCATGCGCGATCTGGACTACGAGAAGCAGATGCGCTTCGGCAACATGCGCGGCGACGAGAACCCGCTGTCGGCGGTGACCACTTGGCGCACACCGGATGTCGTGTTCGACAGGTACTGCGCCGTCGACCTGGGCGCGAAGACGGTGGAACTGTGGCACTTCGGCCCCGGCAACGGCCCCGGCGACACGATTGTGTTCGACCGCGACACCGGCACGGCGTGGACCGGCAACTTCCTGATGAGCGCCGGCCTGCCCCCGATGCTGCTGGAAGGCGGCCCCGTGCCGTACCTGGAGAGCCTGCGTGCCATGCAGCAGACCCTTCCGGTCCAGGTGGTGGTGCCGGGCCACGGCCCGGCGGGCGATGGGGCCGCGGCCCTGCGCAACTTCATCGACTACCTGCAGCAGCTGCTCGACCAGGTGACCGCGGCCCGGGCCACCGGCTGGTCGGCCGAGGAGACGGTGGCCCGCATCGCCACCCCGGATCTGCTCCGGGTGCCCGCGACGATCCACCCGACCCCCGAGATGCAGCAACTGCTCGGCCACTTGCACCGGCTGAATGTGCTTGCCACCTACCGCGATCTGGAACAGCAGGGCCGATGAGCGCCGAACTGTCCCGCGAATTCGTGCTCGAGCGCAACGGGCCCCGACCATAGGACTGGAGAACCTCATGACGAAGATCGGTTTCATCGGGGTGGGACGGCTCGCCCTTGCGCTCGGCGGACGGCTCGAAAAGGCCGGGCACACGGTGGCTTACGCCGATACGAAGGGCGGTCACGAGCGGGCCGTCGCCAACGCCTCGCGCCCGGATGAATCGGTGTCCTCGATCGCCCGCATGCTAGGCGTCTCCCGGTCCACGATCTACAAGTACGTGCCCGAGATCAGCACGGGCCGAGGCCAACTCGGTGCCGGGGAGGCGTAGCGGTTCAGCTCATCCGGGCCAGCCCAGGCGCTACGCGAACTTTTGGATTTTCGGCGACTACTGGGGTTCCGGTAGTAATCGCGCGAAAAACAACGACAATGGCTTGACCAGCAACGTTGTGCCGTGGCGGTTCGAGCTGCGAACGGGTGCGGTTGGTGCTCGGCTTTGCTGCCGATGAGGTCAATCGGTATGCGGGAGGTCAGGTTTCGTGGCGACACGGGTGTTCGCGGACGAGGAGTTGGACCGGCTGCGGGGGTTCCCGGATATCAGTCGTGATGAGTTGTTCCGATACTTCACGCTCACTCCTGCCGATATCGCGTTCGTGACGCCGGGCCGCGGCCGCGGGCCGGCAGAGCGGCTCGGGCTGGAGCTGGTGGTGTAGGAGGAGCTTCTTGAAGCGGTGCTGCGTGAGATGACGAGGAATTCGGCTTCGGCGCAACCGTCGAGGAAGGCCATGAGCTTCAGGCGTGCCAGCGAGGCGAGCAGTTCGTTCAGCTCTTCCATCGCGGAGTCCGCAATCGCGATTTCCACGACATGGCGCGCGGTCGCGCCGCTTGATCATGCCAAACCCATCTCCCTAGCATCGGGGCGGCCAGCACGTCCGGCAGGAACAGCCAGAGCAACGCCACCGCTTGGTTCATCTGAGACGAGCGAGGGATGACCCCGCGCGCACGCCGCAGGTCGCGCATCCAGCGTACAAGTTTGTAAAGCGCAACCATAACGGCGATTGTGGTGGCCAGAAGGATCGCTCGCAGCACCATCCCCAGACCGTCCTCGAAAACCGCGTGGATGAGCACCACAAACAGTGCCGACAATAATCCGGCCGTCATGGGTCCCCACTTGGGTACGGCGACGGCCTCATGGGCCTGTCGGGTCGCGGCGGCAGCGATGTCCAGTGCCTGTTGCGGTGTCTGTGCGTCGTGCATGAGCCGAACGTAACGCAACAAGTTTCCATTCGGCAACTGGTTTACTTACCGCATTCGGGGCCTCTACCTCGGTGTTCGCGCGGAGGCCCGAGCTGACCCAGGGCGGCCCGAGCCGGCTCACTGCCGGGGAGAACCGCCCGATGCCTGACGTCAGCAAGTACGACGAGCTGCTGCCGTCTCATCGGGCGGTCGAGTCGTAGCCGAGGACCGAGGTTTGGCCGTACGAGTCGTTGCCTGGTTCGTGCACCGGAGCACAGCGCGGGCATCGCGGCGCCGGTGCGAATCAGGGTGCAGGACAGCGACGAATCCGGAGACGAGGCGAACCAAGCCATCATGGCGCAGCCACACAGCCCAGGTTCCGGTCACCCTCACGCCGCCGCACACGGTAAGCAGCTCCATCACGAGCATGAACCTGCCGCGCTCGTCTGTGTCAACGTCTTGATGATCCAGGACATCCTCGACGATCCCGACTGCCCGGTCGAGCTCACCGCTGAGGACGAACGCGGCCTGACCCCGCTGTTCTGGTCGCACGTACTGCCCTATGGCGAGGTCAAGCTCAACATGCACTCCCGGCTCGCGTTCGGTGGATAGAAGCGGCTGCTATTGCTGCGCTGCCTGCCACAGCGCCAAAGTCGCGCCGCCGCCGTGTTCGCTCGGATGGTGTCCAACGATCAGCGCCGATGTACCTCGACCGCGGCGCGGACGCCGCTTTCCAGGGCGCCTTCGATCCAAGCCGTATTGAGGCTGGTGTGATCGCCGGCGAAATGTACCCGGCCTTCGACCGCTCGGGAGGCGGCGTGGTGCTCGTGCAACTGGCCGGTTGTCGGGATGGCAGCCTCGCCGAGTGCGTAGCGGGCGCGCACCCAGCTCTGTGTGATACCGACGCCGGTGAATTCGGCGTCGACGCGCGGTCCGAACAGATCGCGTATCCCGGCCATGGCGAAGTGAATGCGTTCGCCCTCAGTGAGTGAGTCCCAGCGCATCGCTTCGTCGGCAAAGGTGTAGGCGGCCAGCACTACTCCCCCGTCGGAGCCCTCGGTGTGGGAAGGGAAATAGATGGAACGGTTCGGGGAATCGCTGACGCAACGCCCACCGCGGAATCCGGTCGGTCCTTGCTCCCAGAAACGACTACGGAACTCCAGCAATACTTTTGTCGCCGCGTCGTGGTGCAGTTCGATGATGGCCCGTCGTTTGTCGTAGGACAGCAGCGGGTCGAACGTGCAGAACCGGGCCGAGGTGAATGGGATGGCCACGATCGCATATTCGGCATCGAACGACTCGACCGGACCGGTGGGACGGCCGTCGGAGCCTTCGTCTCCGGACTCCCCGGTGGTCCAGATCCGCACCCCCTTGTCGGTCTGTTCGAGCCGGGTCATCCGCTTACCCATCAGGATGGCCGGCCCGAGCCTCCGGGCCATGGCATCGGTGAGCGTCGTCATACCGCCCGACAACTCCCAGTAAGTGGCATCGGACGGGATCAAGTTGTGGTCGACGAGCGGGAAGACGACGCTGTGTCGCACTCGGGCAGTCAGATTCTCGAGTGTGCCGACGGCCTCGATACGTTCCTTCGGCCAGCCATTCTCCATAAGATAGCTTCGCAGGGAATGGTTTTCGTAGGTGGACAGCAACTCGGTCCAGGCCTCGACTTGCCGCTCGATCGGCCAGTCGGCCCGCACTGAGGCCTGGCGCAACGCGGCGTCGACGGCCGCGCTGGCGGACGTTGTCAGCTCGCAGCCGAAGCCGGCGTGGACCGCACCCGGGTTCGCGGCGTATTCGCCACGGGTGACAGTCATTCCATTGACCTTGATCAGACCGCGCCCGGCCGTGGGCGGCAGCACGTATTGCAGCTTCGGCCCGTTGGACCACTCCTCGCCCGTGAAGGAGCGGTAGAACACCGGAGGAGTGGGCGGTGTGCGAGTCTCCGGGAGCACGTCGGAGCTGTAGAACGGCCTGCGCTGCACACCCAGCTTGTCGGCAAGCGCCAGCACCATCGGGTGCACGCTGGACAGCCGCATGGCCCCGCCCTCGGCGTAGAGTGCGGGATCGGAGAAGACATTGCGGAACGTCTTCACCCGCCCTCCCGTGCGATTTCTGTTGGCCTCCAACACCGTAACCTGATGTCCGGCAGCGGCCAGCAAGTTCGCGGCGCACAGCCCGGCCGGACCGGCTCCGACGACAATGATCTTCTTGCGCTTATCCGTGACGGGCAGACCGGAATCGATGAGGATCTTCAGGTAGGCCAATGTGAGGTCGTTGCCGTTCTCGTCGACTCCCAACAGCTGCCGAGCAAGCACCTCGCTGCGGCCACGGCCGCGATCGACTACAACGTTCTCGATGCCGGACGGCGCACACGCGGTCGGTGCGATCGCGCTGGAAGCGACGGCGCCCGCAGCCAGCGCGGTGCTCAGCAGACGGCGCCGGGAAACCCCGCTGTCCGACATTCCTGTTCCTCCTCGAACGAGGCAGACGCACTTCATCCAGTGGCGGCCAACACTTCCCGAGGGCTATCACACCCGGAACCTGTCCCCGCCCGCCTGGCAAGGACGGGCGTGCCCGGCGGCGGGCGGTGGTGATCCTCTGGGGCGACATCGTCGCTGATCGTACCGACGACGGCAAGCACGAGGGCTTCGTCACGGCGTGGTAACGCTTCGGCGTTGCATCGGGAGCTGGTGGAGCGGGAAAGAGCTGGTGGTCCACCGGCGCCGGGCTTGGCGACGTTGCATCGTGCGATCGTCAGGATGTGCCGCTGGTGATCGGGCGCCAACCCCGGCCAACTCCGTCTCGAGCGGCGCGGCATCCAACCCCACCGCCACCAGCGCATAATCCCGCACGTCCTCCGCCGCGGCCGCCAGGAACCGGCCGATCTGCTCATCATCCAGAGTTCGCGGAACATGCAAATCCGTCGATACCCGGCTCACCAACGGCAGCCTCACAGTAGTCGCCCTGGCAATCGAGGCCGAGGTTCACCGAATGGCGTTGCACAAGCGCCACGCCGACCTGAAAGAGGCGTTCTACGCACGTGTCCGAGCCGAAACCCACCAGCCCCCGGAAGTCGAGAAACGCCCGCGAGGTGAAGTCGCTCGGCTGAAGAAGGCCCTCCGGCAATCAAGGACAGCCGAAGAAGAATCCCGCCCGCGCGCCGAACAGACCGTGCTCGCCACCGCGGTCCGAGTTCGAGGAGCACTTCGACAAACGCAACGTCGAGCTCGGCGGCTGCGCTCGGCCATACGGCACTGGATGCCAGCACGAACACACCTGCTTCTCTGAACTAATCGGCCATGCCCATCCCGGCGTCGCCCGAACGCACGCTCATGCCGATTCCAGGACATTTTGGACCGCCCACAGGGCCGCCAGAACTAGGCTTCGCGGATGGTTCCGATCTCGCATGCGGTTGGTTTCGCCATCGCCGCGTTCGTCATCATTGTCATTCCAGGGCCGAATGTACTGTTCGCCGTTGGGCGAGCACTCACGTTAGGACGGCGGTCCGCAGTGCTGTCGGTCATAGGTGGTGTGACGGGCTCACTGGTACCGCTTATAGGCGCGGCTCTGGGGCTGGGGGCTGTCTTGATGGCCTCGGCGTTGCTGTTCACGCTCGTGAAGCTGATCGGAGCTGGGTACCTGATCTATCTGGGTATCACGACGATTCGGCGACGGAAGGAACTGGTTGCAGCGCTTGATGCCGATGTTCCGGACGCGGGTAACCACCGCGTGCTGCGACAGGGATTCATCGTGGGTGCGACGAACCCGAAGACGATGGTGTTCTTCGGCGCGGTCCTTCCGCAATTCGCGGCACCCGATGCTGGCGCGGTGCCAGTGCAGTTGTTGACACTGGGTGTGATTTTCCTTGTTCTCCAGGCACTTTCGGATGGCACATGGGCGTTGATGGCGGCCACCGCACGGTCATGGTTCGCGCGATCGCCACGTCGACTCGAAGCGATCAGCACTACCGGTGGCGTGATGATCATCGGAGTCGGGACCAGCGTGGCGTTGGCCGGAACCAACTAGCTGATGGCTAGTCGGTTCGGCTGATGAACATCTCCGCCATTTGCAGGCCGCCGGTGCAGACGTTCGCCCCGACCACCGAGGCTACGAAGACGGCGCGGCTGTCGGGGTCCTCGTCGTTGACAGCGAAGGCGTAGCTGATGCGAGAGATGTAGGAGGTGATTTGGCTGGTCTCGTCGACGATGGCGATGCTTCGGTTGCCCCCTGCGGGTTTCCGGCCAGTTCGCTGAAGTGCCAGGTGAGCGATGGTAGTGCCAGGACGGCGTTCGATCTCTCCGGCCCAGCCCTCACGTTCAGCGCGAGCACGCCGTTCGAGCAGGTCATTCTCGATTTCCTCAAGGCGGGGCAGCATTTTGGGGTTGATGTTGAGCATTGGGCAACGGATGCAGGCTTCTCTGAACTAACTGGCCATGCCCATCTCGGCGTCGCCCGAACGCACGCCCATGCCGAATTGAGGGCGTTCTGCGACACGAAATACACTGCGGTACAGCGGCGATCGCGGGTCGAGGCGCCATCAAGGGGACGGCGGCCTGTCCAGGTCGTCGACCGAGATCCCGCCGAGCCCACCTGGCCCGTCACATCTGCTGAACGAACACAGAAGCCTGGCCGTCCAGCAGACGGAAGATCTCCTCGTCCGGATACGGAGTGCTCCGGCTCGCCTGCTGGAACGCACGCATGAACGCGGACATCGCCGCGGCGACCGGCGCGTGCCGGGTGAGGACCGCGGCGGCTCCCTCGGGGATGCCCTCCGGCGGCTTGCCCTCGGCGATGGCGCGCACCATCGCGGCGCGTGCCTCCCGGCCTTCCAGCCCATACAGGGCGGTGAACAGCCAATTCACCAGATAGGTGGCAGTGAAGCCGCGGTCGTAGCTCTGGTTCTGGTCGAAGAACGCGGCCTCCTCCTGCGAGAGGTCGAACGCCGAGGTGAGCGAGAGGCCGTAGTCGCCGAAGTAGAGGCGTCGACCGTCGGTCAGGATATTCCAGAAGTGCGCGTCGAGGTGCAGCAGCCCACGGCTGTTCATGAACGCGGTGCCGGCGGCCAGTTCCCGCTCGACCATGGCGCAGGCCCGGTCGGTGGCCTCGTCGCCCGCCTCGATCTGGGCGTTCAGCCACTCGTGCAGGGTCTGCGGGATGTACTCCAGGAACAGCGCGATGCTCGCCGAAGAGCCTCGGAGGGCCTCGATTCGGTGGCGGACTTGGGGCCGGCCGTCCCAGTAGGCGACGACGCGATCGATGTCGGCGAGCTCGTCGGGCAGCAGCGCCGTGTCCGGCAACACCCGCCAGTGGTACATCAGCGGGAAGCCCTCGTGTTCGGCGGCGAGCACCCAGTTCGTCGTCATGGTGTGCACGGCGAGCTCGCGCCAAGCCCCGAAGCCAGCCCCGCCGATGAGGCCGACGCCGTAATGGTAGAACAGCGGCACGTCGAACAGGTTCGCCGTGGA
Source organism: Nocardia sp. NPDC046763 (assembly GCF_040645495.1). Lineage (NCBI taxonomy): Bacteria > Bacillati > Actinomycetota > Actinomycetes > Mycobacteriales > Nocardiaceae > Nocardia > Nocardia sp. NPDC046763. Next base: position 29,037 of record NZ_JBEYYI010000035.1, read on the forward strand.
CCGGACATGCTCGGGCTGTCGTTCCAGGTCGGTGAGGGGCACTCGCTTCACGAAAACCGGGGTTCCGGCGATCTCCAGCAGCGCCGACTTGCCGCCGATACCGACGCCGATCGGTGCGGCCGCGTCCACGAGCTCGCGCAACGCGTGATCGCTGTGCAGTGCCAGGGCCGTGGAGACAGCGCTGTGAGCGCGCAGGCGCGCCGGGCGCGACCTGTCCCGGGTCGCCGCCACGTTGCGGGATATCGCCTCGCTGTCGCGCATCACCACGATCAACCCTCCCCGTTGCACTGGCGATTCCGTCGCAATCGACAGTCAGCCTATCGCGATCTTTGGCCTGTCAAACATCCGGAAATGCCGCTGGTCGCGCTGACCGAACCGGCCAGCGCTGAGCGGCCGGCGGCCGGAACCTGGTGCGGTGCGGAACGTCCGCAACTGCCAATGTCCGAGTAAACGGGGTGTTCCGGACTGTGGGTCTGTGTCCGGACTTGCCGAGGGATCAGCATGTTCCGCAAATGACCCCGTCTTCCGAACGGTGTAGTGACGGGCCCTGCGGTTCATGGGATCCGGGCGCGCTATCGCGGCGTCGGTCGATTACCCTGCCACGATAGTTAGCTTAGACAATTAATTGCGCAGGAGGTCTTACCGTGCCATCCCGTTCGATCGTCGCCGCCGGAGCCGTCGCCGCCGCCTGCTGCGCCCTCGCGGTCGCTCCCGCTTCCGCTGCGCCGCAAACCAATTCACCGGTCTCGGAGATCACGCCCTGCCCCGCCGGAACGGCAGCCGAGCATCCGATCCTGCTGATACACGGCACAGGCCGGACCGTGGAACAGAGCCTCGGTCCCACCCGCCAGGCCCTTATCGACGACGGACGTTGTGTCTACGGTGTCGACTACGACTCGTGGGGGCCGGTGTCGGAGTCGGTCGACCTCGTGACCTCGGTCGCCGACCGCATTCTCGCCGTCAATGGCGCAGCGTCTCTGGATCTGGTCGGCAAATCCCAGGGCGGGCTGATCGCGCGGGCGGTGAGCCTGCGGTTCTCCGACCGCCCGACCAACCCGATCGATCAGGTCGTAGCCATCAGCGGGCCCCAACTCGGTACAGGCACGGCCGGATCCGGCGGTGCCGGCGCACTGCTCCAGGCCGTGCCGAATCTCGCGACCGCGCTACTCCCGCAGGCCGTCATCGATTTGACGCCAGACTCCCCTTACATTGCGACCCTGAACAGCGGGCCGCTGACCGCTCCCGGGGTGCGCTACACCATGATCGGATCCAGCTATGACGAACTGGTTTCTCCCGCGGTCGCTTTCATCGACGCCTCGAACGTCACCAATATCCTGCTGCAGGACGGCTGCCCCATCGATCACGCCGGCCATGCCGCCGAAGCGACCGATCCACGCACCATCGACCTGACCATGCACACCCTCGACCCGGACCGCCACCCCGACATCCGATGCACCGCCAACAACAACGCCATCTGACCCATATCGGGTCTTCGCTTCAGCAGACCCGCAACGCACGCTATCGCCGCATACCGCACTGATTGAACCGGCCAGCCCGCGGCGCCGGGCGGAAACGACTGAGCCCCCACCCGAACTCAAGAACTTCGGATGGGGCTCAGCAGAGTCTCTACCTGCAGCGATACACGCGCTGCCCTACTTCTTCGCAGACGCTGATCCGCTTCGGAACTCGACCCGCTCGGCATCGAATATCCGCACGTCAAACGCCCTGATCAGACCTCGACTCGCGTTCCGAAGCCGAATAACCTGTACATGCAGCGCACCGAGCCAACCACCGCCGGCAACGCCTCAAGACCGGTCCTCCGACCGTATCGCCAGGCTGGCTATAGCGGACAAGAGTGCGCGGTCATGCCGAGTTCCGTGCGACCGGTGCAATCCCTCACAATCCGGCGTAGAGCAGCAATTTCACGCCAATTCCTCAGCTGTAGTGCACATTTAGAACAGTTGGGTTGGCCGTTCATGCCCGCATGGCAGCGCACTCTCCTGCCGCATACCGCGCTGACCGAACCGGCCAGCGCGGGGCATCGGAAGATCAACTGGCCGTGCCGATCCGAGGCCGGCCAGTGTCCGCTCATGCCGAATGCCGCGCAGTAGTCGGGCTCACGAGCACCGGCTGAGCTGATCGGGTTCCGGAGTGGTGAGATCTCGCAATCAACTGCCAGTCTTCAGATGCGTGTCGCGGTGGCGGCTGCCAGACGGTTCGCTGCCTCGGGGTCGTGGGCCGGCAGGATCACGAGGTCGGGGTGGGTTTCGCGCAGCTGGTGGATCTTGTCGGTCGTGTTCTTCATCTGACGTCTGTGTCCCAATCCCGGCAGGTGCTTCTCGTCGAGGAGGTGGATGTCGTAGGTGAGGTCTCCGACCATGAGCAGTGGCACGTTGCGCGGCTGGCGTACGAGCAGTGACATCGACCCTGGTGTGTGTCCCGGGGTGGGTAGCAAGGTGAGGGTCCCGTCGCCCAACAGATCGTGTGCCTCGGTGAACGGTGCCAAGGATGGGTCGGTGGTGGGTTCGAAGGTGATCCGGTCCCAGTGCAGGCCGGTGAGGTCGACGTGGTTGCGCATGAGCCCGATCATCTCCGCTTTCGGGCCCACCAGCGCGTCCCATTCGTCTTGGCTGACAACAAAGTCGGCGTGTCGCAGCTGCGGAATTCCGCCGGTGTGGTCGGGGTGAAGGTGGGAGAAGATTGCGGTGCGAACCTGCGCGATGTGGTATCCGAGGTTGGCGAGTTGGGCTGACAGGGTGTCCTGGGGTTCGATGTCGAAGCGTCCGAAACGACGGTGGATGAAGCCGGTGAATCCGCCTGGGGTGTAGTCGGGGTCGGTGACCACGGCGCGGTCCTGTCCGGTGTCGAACAGGATCAGTCCCTTGTCGTGTTCGATGACGTAGGCGTTGATCGGCAGCGGGTCGGTCCAGCGGCGAGATGTCAGGAGCCACCACATCTGGGGGGTGCCTTCGGATCTCACGTGCTGGGGGTGGATCATGACGCTTCCGGTACTGAGTACGGACACTCGTTTGATCGGGTTGGTGGTCAAGTATACGTATGTCATGGAGGCGTCCCTTCAACTGATGGGCTGTTCACTTATTGAGACGCACAGCGCATTTCGATTTCGTCGGCGAGGACGCTTGTTCATCGGATCACGGTCATGCTGCTGCGGGCAGGTCGAACAGGTCGAACAGCGCCGGGTTCAGCATGAATACCGCGATCTCGTGGATGCCCTTCGTGCCCAAGGTGAGAACGCCGATGCCGAACGGTTCGTAGCAGGTCCCGTCAGCTGATTGGAGGTACAAACCGAAGGCAGGCTGGCTGTTCGCCGCGGTCGGCAGGAGTCGTGTGTGGTTCCCAACCTTGGCCCGGGCCAATGAGTCCGGCATCGGGCTCGCCAGGAACGTGGCTATGGCGGCCGGTCCTTGGAACCACGTCCGATAGGGCGGCATGACCAGGCGTGCATCGTCCGCGAGCAGACTCACCAGCCCGTCCATGTCGGCGCTCTCCCACGCCCGCACCAACTTCTCCAACGTCGTCCGGTCGGTGCCCGTCGAGGAGGTGAGTGCGTCTGCGCGGCCGGGTTCGCGTGCGGCCAAGGTGGCTTGGGCTCGACGAAGGGCCGAGTACACCGCGGTCGGGGTCATATCCAGGGCGGTCGCTGCTTGTTTGGCTGGCCAGGAGAGGACATCACACAAGAGCAGCACGGCACGCTGACGTGGCGGAAGTTGTTGTATCGCAGTGAGGAACGCCAACTGGATCCCCTCCCGGGCCAGGACCGAGTCCTCGGCCGAGGAGGCTTGTCGAAGCAACGAGTCCGGGTAAGGCTGCAACCAGGGGATGTCGGCAGGCGCACCGGGCATGCTTCCCGCTTCGGCTGCTTCGAATTCATCGGTGGGCCACGGTCGACGCTTGCGGCGACGCAACGCATCCAGACACACGTTGGTCGCGACCGCATACAGCCAGGCACGAAACGTGCTCGTGCCCGCAAACGTTCCCACCCGCGTCCACGCTCGCAGCAGCGTCTCCTGGACAGCGTCTTCGGCGTCCTCGGCAGAACCGAGCATGCGATAGCAGTGCACATGCAGCTCACGCCGATGCGGAGACACCAACTCCTCGAATGCCCGCCCGACTCCTGCCCGGGCCTGCTCGACCAGTAGCTCACTCATGCATGTGTGACGTCATTTCGGCCGAAGATTCGTCGGTCCTCCCTATTTCTCGCCCCAGCCGGATCAGGGCAGCTCTCGCCGACCAAATCAGTCCGCGGGCGGCGTCACATGAACGACGCCACTCTTCCGGCCTAGTTCGGCCCACGGTAAGTCCGTGCGGTCGCCAGTGCTTCTCGAAAACGAAAGGAACCCTGCGATGAATGCCTCGGCCAACCGAACTGTCGCGATCGTCGGAGCCAGCCGTGGCTTGGGCCGTGGGGCTGCGGAAGCGTTCGCCGCCGCAGGAGCGAACGTCGTTGCGATTGCCCGTGATCGGCACGCCCTGGAGGACTTGGCCGCAGACCACGACCTGGTTCGACCGCTAGCCCTAGACGCCACCACACCGAATTCGCCCGCCGCGGTCATCACCGACCAGCACCCCGATGTCCTCGTTCTGGTCGCCGGTATCACGCCACCGATTGCGCCGATCAACGAGCTGAGTTGGACCGAGTTCTCCGCGACGTGGGAGACGGATGTGAAACTCACCCATGTGTGGCTCAGCGCCGCGTTGAATGCACCGATGCGGCCGGGCAGCCGCGTCATCGTAATCAGCAGCGGCGCATCGCTGATCGGTTCACCCCGCGCAGGCGGCTACTCCGGTGCGAAGGCCATGCAACGCTTCATGGCAGCCGACGCTCAGGTCGAGTCGGACCTGCGTGGTCTCGGGATCACCGTCACCTCGGTGCTCCCCAAACTCACCCCGCTGACCGCCGTGGGCGCGGTCGGGGCGCACGCGCACGCTGGAGTGGCTGGAATCAGCGTGGCGGAGTTCACCGAGCAACTGGGCAAGACGTTGACCCCCGGCATCTTCGGTGAAGCCCTGGTTGACCTGGCCGGGCGGCCAACAGCGCAAGCAGCAGGCAGTTTCCGTCTTACCGTCGACGGAATCACGCCGTTGGCCTAAGGGCCACATCCCTACACTTCGACATTCGGCAAGCTGTGACGTTCGAACGCAAACGCTCCAGTGCGGCCTCGCGCCTTTCGAGCAGGGTCCGGATGTGGATCTGATTCATTCCCTCCCCTTTCCGCAAACGTCGCCGACCGTAACGCGAAACCCGCAGCGGCGCGACCCTTCTGGTTGCCGGAGACGCTCAGCGCCACCAACCGGGCCGGTGATCGTCCAGTCGAGTGAGCGCTCATGCGGCTGGGCGGGCGGTAGTCGCAGCGAGATCGACTGCGCCGCAATATGTCCGGGAAATGCCGATGACCGAGCATCCATTCGCCAGCCGGATGCGCAAGTATGGCGGGATGGCGAGCGACAACTTCATGCTGATCCACGATGCCGAACTCCTTGCCCAAGGCGAACGTGTTCTCGGTGCCGAGTTCAAAGCGATGCACGAGCGGGTTGTGCAGGTCACGGAGTTGACCTCCCGTCTCAATATCCTGCCCTTCGACGACGAGACCGGAAAGGCCGCCTTGCTCGAACAGATCCTGGGCCGCCCTCTCCCAGCCGGAGTCACGATCTACCCGCCCTTTTACACCGACCATGGACTGCACCTCGACTTGGCCGAGCGCGTGTTCATCAATCAGGGGTGTACCTTCCTGGACTACGCCGGTATCCGGTTGGGCCGGGGCGTGATGATCGGGCCGAAGGCCACCTTCATCACCGTGGGCCACCCGGTAGACCCGGAGGAACGGCGCCGATTCCTCACCGGTGCACCGATTGATGTGGCGGAGAATGTATGGATCGGTGCCGGGGCGATGATCCTGCCGGGGGTCAGTATCGGGCGTGACGCGGTGGTCGCCGCAGGTGCAGTGGTGGCCGACGACGTGCCAGCGAGGAGCTTGGTGGCTGGCCCCAAGGCCGCTGTGCGCCGGGATTGGTAGCACTGGGCAGCGGCTTTCGCTTGCTGTTGAACGCACTATTCTAGCACCCCTTTAGGTCAAGACTTGGTTGGCGTTAGCCTGGTCGATGGGTCCGGGTTGTGGCTTGTCCGAAGGACTGGTGTTCGGGTTTGAGCCGGTCACGCTGGAGTTCGTAGACGTTCCCGATTGCCCTCCCGGGCCCGCCAATTCGCGTTGGCGTTGATCGATGAGCAACCGCGCGTAGACGATGTTCGACAGGCGCCGTTTGAGTGCGCGTAGTGCTTCCTTCGAGGTCTTCCCGTCGGCTCTGCGGGCGTCGTAGTAGACGCGTCCGGGTGTGGGATGGCGTAGTTGGACGATCGCCATGATGTGCAGGACCCGATTGATTCGCTGGTTTCCGGCGCGGGAGAGGCGATGTCTTTGCTGAGCTCCGGAGGACGCGTCCAGTGGAGCGGTGCCGTTCCAGGAAGCGAACCGGTCCCGATCTGCGAAGCGGTGGATATCGCCGGTGTCGGCGAGAAGCCTTGCCGCAGACGATGGTCCGATGCCGTTGAGCTCGATGAGCGTGGATCCGAGGTCGGCGACCATTTGGCGGAGTTCTTTGTCCGCGGCCTTGATTTTGCGGTCGAAGGTCTCGAGTTCGGTGAGCATCTCCACGGCCAAACGCCGGCGGATCTTGCCGGCCGGGTCGACCGTTTCGGTGCGGGTTCGCCCGAGTTCGTCGCGCCGATCCGCCAGCAGACCGAGCGCGACCAACATCGGATCTGCGTGCACGCGCCGCAGATTCGGCGACCTCAGCGCCGCCAGTGCGACCGAGCGTTTGTGCGGGTCCATGCCGATGATGACGGTCACCGCGGTCCTCCCTCGAACGAACGAATGTGTTGTTCGTGCGGGAGGGCACCGCTGCTTCGAGCCGGACAAACCCCTTTTCAGCCACTCCCGACACGGTGTCCCGGTGGGAGGCATGCCAAAAGAGAGCCACACCAATGACAACGGTGGGCAGCCGCATACCGAGCCTCCCGCCGGGCACCTGGACCGAGCCCTGGCCAGGACCTGGTCCTACCACCATTCTCTAATCAGCCGCATCCCGCGCGGTTCGAACCGGCCAGCGCGGGGCATCTGAAAGTCAACGGTCCGTTGTCATCCGAGGTCGGCCGAATGCACCGCGATGTGCATTGAGAGTTGGTTGTTGCTCGGGTGTTCGAGAATTACGCCTGGTTCATTTCGGTGACTGCGGGACCACGGCGCGGGGAGGTTTCGAGAAATACCCGGACGGCCCCGATGAACACCAGCGCCGCACACAGCATATGCACGACGATGACCGCGTTCGGTAGTCCGGTAACCGACTGGACAACCCCAACACCCACCTGTGCCACCAGGACCAGCAGCATCCACGCGGTGCGGACACGCAGATCGGTACCGGGCGAACTCGAACGCCACATCAGGGCAACGATGACGACCACGGCGCCGGCGAGGGCGGCATGAATCCAGGTCACTACGACCCAATCGAACGCCATCCTCGGCACATCCCCCGAATCACCGGCGTGGGGACCAGTTCCGGTCACCGCTGTTCCCACGATCGAGAGCCCGGCGGTGGCGGCGAGCAGCATCCAAGCCAGCCGCCGTTCGCGCGGTCCCTTCGCTGCGGCCGGACGGGTTTCGCCGTTGTGCGATCGGTCCACCAGATCCCAGGTCACTGCCGCCGCCGCAAGCAGCAAGGTAGCGGCGAGGAAATGCGCGGCGACCAGATACGGATTCAGCCGTGCGAGCACTGTCAGCCCGCCCACCACGGCATTGAGCACGACAATCCAGAACTGTACCCACGCCCACCGTATGACCTGCGGCTGCGGCCGACGCTGAAAACGCGCGACCACGATCAGTGCCCCGACCATGACGCAGACGGCATCGGTGAGCAGTCGGTTGACGAATTCGACGACCGCATGGATTCCCATCGCGGCGGTGGGCGACAGCGAACCGTCCGAACAGTTGGGCCAATCCGGACATCCGAGGCCGGACCCTGTGACCCGCACAACCCCGCCACCGACAACGATCGCGATACTCGCCACGACCGCCGCGGCAGCGGCCACGCGCAGCGCCCCGCGCCCGAAACCGATCTTCCCGTCGAAGTATGAAAACGGAGTCGACGGCCGTCGCGTCTCAGTAGTCACTGCCACGGAAGACCTTGCCTCTCATCGTGATCCACTCGATCGGGACATCCTATCGGCCCGAGCATCCTGTCCAGGTAGCCGCGACCCGCGCCGACCGAACCGGCCAGCGCGGACGAGCGAAGGTCAGCCGGCCCGCTCGACCCCGCTCGTCGCGCTGGCAATGCGCCTATGGCTGTAGTCGAGGGAAGTATCCGGAAACGCCGCTTCCCGCTGACCGAACCGGCCAGCGCGACGCGACGGAAGATCAACCGGCAGAGGCGATCCGACATCGCCGGAACGCACCCTCATGCCGAATACAGCGCGTCTTGTCGTCTGTTGTCTCAGTCCGGGGCCGAGGGCGCGGGAGCCTCGTCGTTGCGGCGGTGTTGACTGCCGCGTGCGGATGGTCCGCTATCGCCCTGCACGGGCTGGCGCAGCAGGCCGGGACCACGTCATGGCTGGCGTGGGGTGCCCCGATCATCGTGGACGGGCCCCTGTTCCAGTCGGCCATCGCGCTGGTCGTGCTCAAGCGCCGCGCCAAGAACCGCATCCACGTAGAGCCGCGGTTCCGGCGGTTCTACTGGTGGACGCTGGCCGCGTCGGAGCTGGTCAGCCTGATCGGCAACGGTGCACACGCCGCGAAGGTCCCCGTCACGCCGACCATCGCGGCGGTGATCGCGGGTGCGGCTCCGGTCGCGGCGATGGCGGTCATGCACGGATTCACCATCCTCCTTGAGGTTCCGCGCAAACCCGAGCCGACCGCGCAAGCGGTCAACTCCGAGACAACCGCGAGCACAGGGCATTTCGACACCTTCCAGGAGCCGTCTCCTGCCGTGTCTCTAGGAGACGCTGTTGCGTCTCCAGCCGTCTCCTACCCGTCTCCTGAGAACCCGGGAGGAGACGCCGAGGAGACGCCGCCCGTCTCCTACCCGTCTCCTGGAGACGGGCGAGGAGACGCCGAGCCCGTCTCGGAAGAGACGACCGAGCGGCCCGAGGACCGCGACGCGGCCATCTGGGCGATGCATCTGGAGGGCAAGCCCCTTCGCGAGATCGCCGAGACCATGGATCTGTCGAAAGGCTATGTCGGCAAGATCCTGACCCGGTTGAAGGTCGAGCACGGCACCCCGCCCGCCGATGACGGGACGGAGGTGATGCTCCAAGTCGTTCGCTGATCGATCGCCCGGTGGTACGGGAGGGTGTGCGGCGGTCCCTCCCGCGTCCAGGGCGCACAGCGTCGCCGGGCGGCGATGGCCTAGACGGCCACCCTTGACCCGCGAGCCTCTACCGCCACACAGGCACAGCCCTACGGGGCAGGCAGCAAGCCCTGCCCCTCAATTCCCTTCCACCTCACATCCTTTGGAGGACACCATGACCAACGCCCTGAGCGACCTGGACCAGATCAACGCCGAGCTGATGGGTGCCGGCGCCCGTAACCCGTTCGGCAAGGACGTGCAGCCCGGCGACGGGGTGACCGGCGAGATCGTCTCGGTCGTGCGCCGCCACCGCCACACCAGCGCGGGCCAGCCCCTGTTCTGGGTCAACCGCAAACCGACCGTCGCCGCGGGCGGTGACCCGGTGATCGATTCGCAGCTGATCGTCGAGACCGGCGCCCGCGACGACGAGCAGGACGACGGCCTGCGCGCGATCACCCTGGACCGTGACGTGCAGCGCGCGATCAGTGCGGGTGTGCGCCGCGCCCGCGCCGGCGGATTGGCGATCGGCGGCCGGATCGAGGGCCTGCTCTACGTCGGCCCGGTCGAGGGCGGCGGCTACGGCCGCATCTACGACCTGGGTGCCTACATCGCACCCGGCGCATAGCACGATCCAGCCCACCGAAGCCCCTGGCCCGTGATGATCGGGCCAGGGGCTTCGTCGTGTCGGACAGTTTGCCGGAACTGCGGCTGGGTCTTCGCAGTGCCGGACCTTCTTCGCGTGACTGGTGCGATAGTCACCTGAGCCTCGTCGCCGTTGTGTTCAAGGACAGCATCCCTGCCGGGGCGTACGAGTTGCTAACGCTATTGCGACCACCAATTCGTCCACAGATGCCCGTCGTCGCTGGCACGTACGAACACATACGGGTTGCCCTGGTAAGAGGCGGTCGCGATCGTATACGGATCGACCGTGTGCCCGGGTGGGGTGCCCTGGTCGCTCCAGTTCCAGGACTTCCCATCCCACCAGTTCACCCACAGATGCCCATCACTGGCGCGCACGAATACGTACGGGTTGTTCTGGTAGGTGGCGGTCGCGATCGTGTCCGGATCGACCGTGTGTCCGGGTGGGGTGCCCTGGTCGCTCCAGTTCCAGGATTTGCCGTCCCACCAGTTCACCCACAGACGCCCATCATTGGCGCGCACGAATACGTATGGGTTGTTCTGGTAGGTGGCGGTCGC
>NZ_JBEYYI010000035.1:39686-77717 GCF_040645495.1 Nocardia sp. NPDC046763
CGATCGTGTTCGGATCGACCGTGTGTCCGGGTGGGGTGCCCTGGTCGCTCCAGTTCCAGGATTTGCCGTCCCACCAGTTAGTCCACAGATGCCCACCACTGGCGCGCACGAACACGTACGGATTGCCTTGATAGGTGGCGGTCGCGATCGTGTTCGGATCGACCGTGTGTCCGGGTGGGGTGCCCTGGTCGCTCCAGTTCCAGGATTTGCCGTCCCACCAGTTAGTCCACAGATGCCCATCATTGGCGCGCACGAATACGTATGGGTTGTTCTGGTAGGTGGCGGTCGCGATCGTGTTCGGATCGACGGTGCGACCGGGTGGGGTGCCCTGGTCGCTCCAGTTCCAGGATTTGCCGTCCCACCAGTTAGTCCACAGATGTGCATCATTGGCGCGCACGAATACGTATGGGTTGTTCTGGTAAGTGGCGGTCGCGATCGTGTCCGGATCGACGGTGCGACCGGGTGGGGTGCCCTGGTCGCTCCAGTTCCAGGATTTGCCGTCCCACCAGTTAGTCCACAGATGTGCATCACTGGCGCGCACGAACACGTACGGGTTGTTCTGATAGGTGGCGGTCGCGATCGTGTCCGGATCGACCTTGTGCCCGGGTGGGGTGCCCTGATCACTCCATTGCCATGCCATAGCCGTAACTCCGTTTCTGTTAGGCGCGGACATCGAGCAGTACCGGTCAGCGGCGTTCAGATGCGCTTGGTCTCGATCCACTGCGAAATCGGTGGATTGCGCGTGCCGAAAAAAGAAAGTGCCTTCTGACCTCGGATGATTAGAGTGATCACACAACAATCAGGACCGGATCTGGAAGACACTTTCAGTGCGATTGTTCCACAACTCCGCCGAGGAGTGGACGAGGTTCGATGACAATGAACTCATGTCGTGCGCGGGGCTGGTCCCGGTGCTGACGCTGGCCGAGCAGACCGCTGACCAGGCTGTTGGCCGAGAAAATCGCCATCGGCTCGCTGCGGATCAGGCCCGGGTCGGTGAACCCGGCGCCGAAGCTGGTCACGCTGGTCGCGGGCATGTGCGCGGTAGCGAGTGCCTGTTCCCGGATCTGATCACGCTGGGTGTCGCGTAACCGTCGGGATAGCGAGTTGATACTTCGATGGCTGCCGATCGTCAGCCCGCCCAGAACACCATGATGTCTTTGCCGGCAGCCTTCGACGCGCGCATCCAACTGACACGTGACTCCACGTCCCGGAGTACATACTCACCCAATGTGGCCCGCACAGCGGGGTCCGAGTTGTCCCACAGTTCCAGCTCCTCGGCGCAGTATTCCTTGCTCCACGAACCGCCGTCTGCCCCCTCCGGGTCGGGAAGTCCGTGCTCTTCCCTGAAGCTGTAGAGCAGCTCGATCCTGCCCTCGTCCCACATGCCCAACTCCCCGAATGCTTCGTCGAGTGTTCGTTGGAAGGAGTGGTGGAAGACTTCCTGATCGATGCCTTCACCGAAGTGCGCACAGATGCTCTCGCACGCTTCCAGATAGGCGTACCCGCAGTCCTCGTCGTAGGGACCGCCGTTGATGACAGCGCGTAACGCGCTCCTGGCATCGAGTTTGATATCGCCGCAGCCGCAGTCGCGGTCGTCTTCATCCTCGGTGTCCTGCCAGTGCTTCGTAATCGCTTCGAGCAGAGCATCGTCCTTCGACCCGATTGCGGCCTCGACGGTGGCGATGTCAACCAGATACACGTTCATGATGGAACCCACGGCGGCATACTAAACCGGCTGTCCGACAGTGGGTTACCACGGAGATCCTGTCTGGATACGCCTCCAGCCGCTCACGCATCGCACTCTATTGTGTGCACGTCCGGTTCTGAGGGGGGCCGGGCGCATTAATGCGCCCGGCCTACCCGGCCATACCGCGCTGACCGAACCGGCCAGCGCGGGGCATCGGAAGATCAACTGGCCGTGCCGATCCGAGGCTGGTGGAACGTCCGCTACTGCCGAATTGAGCGCATCTCGCGCGATCCCCGTTTCCCGCACGATGTTCACGCTGACCTCGGCCTGCTCGACCGACGACCGCTACGATCCAGGATCGTGGACCAGCATCAGGAAGTACCAACACCACCGAGGATCTTTCAATCTTCTTGGGTCCGTTGGGTAGAGATCTTGTCGCTGGGCGTGATAGGGATCGCGGGCGGCTGGTTGCTACTCGTGACGACCACAACCACCGACTCGCCGCTGACGTTTCCCGTGGTGGCGCCGATCGTCCTGGGAACCCTTGCTCTTTTCCTCGGACTGCACCACATCATCCGTCCCTCACCCGATATGGCAGTCGACGATCAGGGGGTGGCGTTCGGCCCATTCGGTCGAATCCCGTGGGCTGCGATATCGCGTATCCATCTGATCACAGCCCATGGCGCAAGGTATCTGGCCATCGAACTAGTCGAGCCCAGCCCGAAACTCACCGAAAGCCGTTGGCCCAGATGGATATACGGCCCGACAGGCAAGATCGCGGTCGGCTACCCGCTTACCATCTCGGAGCGCTGGCTGCGCCCAATATCGCTGGACGACATCGCCGCGGAACTACACAGCCGAAACCCTGGCCTGGTCATCGCAAGATCCGAACGCAGAGGCTTCCGACGAGCCAATCCCTAGCCGCCTCGGCCCCGTCATCAGATCCATCTGATCTGATCCCGATGGTCGCCACCGCCAATCATCTTCCTAGGCGATTTCCTCTATGCCGCATACCGCGCTGACCGAACAGGCCAGCGCGTGGCACCGGAAGATCAACTGGCCGTGCCGATCCGCGGCCGGCAGAACGTCCGCTAGCCGAATGCCGTGTGTTCTGTCGGAGCGTCATAGTTCGGACCATGGGACCCCGAACCATGGCGAGGTCTGTCCGGCCTGGAGCTGGAGGTGGAAGTCGGGGCCTTCATGGATCCGATCCTCTTCGGGATCGGTGAGTTGGCTGATAGTGCAGATGTAGTCGCCGTTGGGGAGTTCGAGACTGGATCCGTAGATATCCTTGTCGTCGCCCACGGTGGAGTCCGCGAACTGGGCAGCCATGGTGACCGTGTCCAGATTGACGACGACCAGCTCACCACGCGTCACGGTGATGGGCCCGGCGATTTGCCTGATGATCGGCAGCCCCGGATCCACCGGCGAATCCGACAGGTCGATCCGCCACTGCTCCTCGCCGCCGGTCCCCCACAGCAGCATCGTCCGCTGCTGCATCTGTGATTCGACGCGCTCGAACAGCCTCTCCAAGGTCCAGTCCTCGCCCACGAACGACGTGTACGCGTGTGGGTCGACAAGACCGAGAAATCCCGAGTCGTCGGTCATTTCGTCGATCCGATGCTGAAGCTGCGTCATACGTTGATCCTCCCGGGATTGATCGCCGAACCCTACCGCCACCACGCAACGCACACCCAGGCGCTGCCGAAGATCAACCGACCGTACCGTCGGTATGAGCTGATGATCGTCGGCCTCGGATCACCGCAGCAGCACGATCGGTACCACGGGTTCATCGTGGTCGCCGGATCGGCCCGCAGTTTCGGCTAGGCAATCGCCTTCAGCGAATCCGCTTCTGCCGCGAGCCGCGCTGACCGAACCGGCCAGGGGCGGGCAGCCGAAGATCAACCGACGGTTGCGATCGGGGCCGAGCCGAACGTCCGGCACTGCCGATTTCAGGTCGTCGGTGTGGAGCTAGACCTGAGGGGTCCGATCATGATGAGGTTGGCAGCGCGTGTGTCCGCTCAGGTGAGATAGACAGCCACACCGACTGCTGCGAGACACGCCCCGGCTAGTAGCTGCAGAGTGCGGTCGCCCAGCACGATCTCTTCGGGTTCACCGGCCTCGCCTCCATCGACGTCGACCGCGTAACGCAGGACGCTGATCGTGAAGGGAATCATCGAGATTGCGAACCACGGGTTGTTCTTGTGATCGGCCTCGAACGCCCACAGCCCGTAGAAGACCACGGCCGCAGTACCGGACAAGGTCCAGATGAAACGCAGGTAGGTGGGCGTGTAGTACTGCAGCGACTTGCGAATCTTCGCGCCGGTGTCGAGCGCGATCCTCAACTCGGCGTAGCGCTTGCCCGCAGCCATGAAAAGCGAGCCGGAGGCCGCGATCAACAGGAACCATTGCGACAGATGAATGTTCGCCGCCGCACCACCAGCGACCGTGCGCAGCACGAAGCCCGACGACACGATGCAGATGTCGAGAACCGCCTGATGCTTGAGCCCGAAGCAGTAGGCGAGCTGGACACCGATGTAAACCGCCATCACCGCTGCCAACTGCCACGCGGCCACGAATGAGATCAGGATCGAGGCGCCCAGTAGCACCACCGACAGTGCGTACGCCAGATTCACCGGGACGACACCGGCAGCGATCGGCCGGCAGCGTTTGGTCGGATGCGCTCGGTCTGCCTCCACGTCGAGCGAGTCGTTGACCAGATAGATGCCCGAGGCCGCCAAACAGAACACCACGAAAGCGATACCGATATGCAGGTCGCGGGTGAGGTCGGACAGGACGAAGGTGTCGGTACCCGGAATTGTGCCTGCGGCCAGCGGTGCGGCCAGCACCAGGACGTTCTTCACCCACTGGCGTGGCCGCACGGCTTTGACCAGGCCGCCGGCCAGGGTCTTGGGCGGTCCGGTAAGGACAGCGTCGTCGAGTTCAATGGTGGTCGGCTCTTCGCTCATATCAACCTGACTGCTTCCCCGTGGCGGTGCACGAATCTCTTTCCGCGGCGGGCACTGCCGCTTCGACGCCCCCGCGATTGTGTCGACCCCCGCAAGACCGCCCACGACATACTCCCAAACACCCACCCGTATGTCTTCGGTCAATTTTTCGGCAAGCTCTGCCAGTTCGTTGGAATGATGACGAAGCCAGCAGTCCCCACGCCCACACAGGCCCTCGGGCGAGCGATCGGCAAGTCGAGATCGACTGCCCCACAGAACATCCGCTATTGCCGCGACCCGCGCGTCTGCTCGGGCGGTTCGCCGAGACAGCGGCATCGTGAAGGATGGCTCCCTCTCCCGATCTCGATGTCACCTTCGCCCGCCGGGCGCGAACAGCGTGAGGCCACCGACAGCACACCGGTTTTGTGGTTGTCGAGGAAACATCGGCTGGCCGCCCTCGCCTACCTCGCCCGCTTCTCCGCGGTATCGCGCATCCACACCAAATCCGATCTGCGCCTGTACTTCTACTGGTGTACCGACCACCAGCTGACCCCGCTCGCGGTCGCACGGACCGAGGTCGAACGGTACACGCGGTGGATGCAGGAAGTCCGCCGTTTCAACCCGCCACGGTCGCCCGCCGCCTATCCGTCGTCGCGGGCTTCTACCGCACCTGCGTCATCGACGGTGTCCTGGACCGCTCACCCGCGGAGTACGTGCGCCGGCCCCGAGTGTCGAACGAGTCACCGACACTCGGGCTTTCGCATCTACCGTTCGAGGAACTGCTGTGCGCGGCACGAGACTCCGACAACCCACCGGACTTCGCGCTGGTCGCCATGCTCGGACTCCTCGGCTTGCGGATCAGTGAGGCTTGTCGCTGCGATGCGACCGACCTCGGGGAGGAACACGGCCACCGTGTCCTGCGCACGGTCGGCAAGGGTTCGAAGATCGCGCTGGTGCCGCTGCCGCCTGCGGTCGGGCGCGCCATCGACCGCGCCGTCGCGGACCGGGTCCGCGGCCCGATCCTGCTGAACTTGCGTGGCCGGCGCATGGACCGCCACTGTGCGACGCGTCGCCTGCGGCTCCTGGCGGAGGTGTCGGTGGTGCGGCTGCCGAAGCTGCATCCGCACATGCTGCGGCACACCTTCGTCACAACGATGCTCGACGCCGGAGTGGACCTGCGCGATGTCCAGATCGCCGCCCGCCACGCCGACCCACGCACCACCATGCGCTACGACCGCGCTCGCACGAATCTCGATCGGCATCCGAACTACATCCTTGCGGCCTATATGGCCTGAGCCACATGACATCTCAACCACCCGCACATGCCGATTATGTGGCGATTCCAGGACGAGTGGGCGACCGAGGCCGAGCGGTTCACTGATGGGGCGCAGCATCCGATGGAGCGCTCGCATTCAGACGTTTCACACGCCTCGACACGCTGGGCGAGAACATGACGAGAACAGCGCGACGGACACCCCGGCTCTGCGTTCGGTCCCGGCGGTCACCTTCGAAGATTCCATCGATGACTGGTCGGCCCATCACTTGCGTGACCCTGCGGTCCATTCGGTAAATGATGACTCGGCTCCACACACCACATGCGCCGAGCAGGTAGGTCAACGCGCTGATCGTGGCCAGCGGGATCGACTGCAACGGCGATATGCCGTAGTGCATCTGGATGAACATGAGCAGCAGAGTCATCAGCAGGGGGATAACTACAACCGCCGTCTGGAACGTGCGCCGTCCGGCCTTGAGGAGGTCCAGAACCGCCAGTGCCGAAGCCAGAGCGCCCTCACGCCCCGCCCACGAAAGCCCATCGAACGCGGATCCGACCACGATCACCGGGTACTCCCCGTGCGGTCCTCGCATCAGACGCGGCCACACGCCGCCCCCGAACCACGCGGGCACCCTACCTGTTTCGACTCGTGGCGGCTGCACGCCGAATCTCATCGAGAGTTCCTCAGCGCGGGCACTGATTTGAGCCACGTCCACGCGCACATGATCCACCAGGCCCGCAGATGGTGTTTCCTCGACAACCACAAAACCGCTACATCGAGCCGGAAGAGCGCCCTGAAATGCCGCATACCGCGCTGACCGAACCGGCCAGCGCGGGGCATCGGAAGATCAACTGGCCGTGGCCATCCGACGCCGGCGGAACGTCTGCTACTGCCGATTCGTGTGCACTGGAGCGGCCGCGGTCACAGAGCCGCCCGGCTGCATACCGACGCGAGCCTGCACCCAATCGCAGTCCGATCTCACCAGTCGTCCACCGCCCCAGGCGGATAGAGGTCGAGCACGATATCGAGCCCCAACCCGGCGACATCGGCAAGCAAGTCGGCAGGCAGTGCGCAGCCGCCCTGACCGTTCTCGCTGCCGAAGCCGAGAAACAGCTCTGTTCGGCAGTCGACGGACAAGCGAGCCAACTCCTCACGACACCCGTCCAACAGTCCGACCAGCACCCGGACATGGTCGGCGAGGTCGCTGTCGTTGGCGAGTCCACTGCGCCGGATCCAGGCGCTGTTCTTCCGTCGAGCACTGGCGGGATTTCGAGGACTCATCAGGCTGCCTCGCTCGAACTCCTTGTCCGCCACGATCCCCAGACGAGCTGAGATCTCCCTCGCGCTGACCGTGCAGCTCGCCAGTCGAATCGACCCGGCGGTCCACTTCCTGTCGGCCGACGGCGGCTCCATCATCACGTCCTCTGACATGCCGTCACCATCGCAGTCTGGTCGGGTACATCGCGAACCCAATTTCGGCCCGCAAAGAGAACACCACGAATCCTGGTGTGCGCCGCTCACCGAACGCACTATTCTGGCGAACGTCCTCCTCCTGCGATGGGACACCAAGCCCGACAAGCGCATCAGGAGGACGTTCCCCACGTCCAGACACCCGAAGCACAAAACGTCTTTCTATGCCGCATACCGCGCCGACCGAACCTGCCAGCGCGGAGCATCGAAAGATCAACTGGCCGTGCCGATCCGAGGCCGGCGGAACATCCGCCATTGCCGATGTGCGGGCGATGGCGGCCAGGCGGGGCGCGGTAATCCCTTGGCCTACCTGGAAACGGGCCGACTATCTCGCGGCGAGCAGCATCCCTGGCAAATATCCGGCTGGCCCGGGCAGGCTCTGCCTGGCACGGCCGACCGAACCTTGTTCACAGCGCCGCAGCAATTTGCTCACGTGTGTTGACGGTCAGCGCATGGCCTGCGCAGGACTGGAACCGCGCGAGATAGGCGACGGTCGGTCCGGTCCGTGCCGTGAGGTGCAGCCCGCTGGAGTCGGCCAGGGCGTGCAGCCGCTGGAACGGGATCCAGTGCGGATCGAAGAATTCGCCCACTACCAGGCGCCCGGCAGGGGTCAGTACCCGCGCGGTTTCCCGCAGGACCCGCTCCGGTTCGGGGACCTCGCCGAGCGCCGTTATCAGATACACGGCGTCGAAGGTGTTATCCGGAAACGGGAGGTTCCGCGCATCCCCCTGGGTGGCAACGATATTCGTGATCGATCGGGCTTCGGCTCGGCGCCTGACGTGGTCGAGCATCGACGGCTGGATGTCGAGAACGTCCAATCGCCCGCCCGCCCCCAGTTGGGGCGCGACATGCAGCGACTGCAACCCGGTGCCCGGCCCGATCTCGAGGACGCGCTCGCCAGCGCGCGGCTGCAGCAGAGCGTCCAGCCGCCTGGGAGTCAGTAGGGGCAGCGGGATGTCGAGCATCCAGCGCTGACCGTACGGGAACGGCGCCCGGTCGCCGAACCACAGTGTCGCCGCAGCCGCAACCGCGCAGGCGCCCAGTGTCCAAGCTGCAGCGGACGCGATCGGGTGTTTCATGGTCATGGTTGTCTCCAGTCGTGTAATGCGAAGTTCTTCACCGGATTTCGGGTGGGTTTCAGGAGTGCGCACATGCCGGAGCCGTGGGCGTGTGGTCGGCCCGCAGGGCAGTTGCCGCGCACAGCAGCGCCAGCGGCACTTCTCCGAGCACGGCCATTACCAGGGCGACAGCGAGATCGCTTCCCGGGACGGCGGTGACGGTGTCGAACCAGGCGTCGACGATCAGCAGCGCCGCTGTCGCCGCGGCCGCCGGCCGACGGCGCCGGGCGCCCTGCCGGACCAGCAGCCCGGTACTCACCAGTCCGATCGCCTCGAGGCTGTCCAGGCCCACCCAGGCGGCAGACCAATGCTGTGCGGCGGCTACCGACGGTAGCGTCGCGGCTTGGACGAACAGCCAGGGCAACAGCACCAGGCCCGCGGCGACCAGCGTTGCCGCACTGACAATCCCAGGCCGGGACACGAGCTGACGGTGGAATCGCTTCGACCGCAGCAGTTTCCGTCGGGGTCTGTGCATAGTTGTCGGTTCTCCGCGTCGGTTTCATCGGTGCGTAACCAGTTTCGAAGCGGGAGCCCGCACAGTCGGTAGCGCGACTGTGCGTCTTCATGGTGGTGCTAGTGACACCCCGTACAGGCATGCGTGTGTGCTGGCCCGCCGCCTCGCCGACCCTCTACCGTGGACGTATGCCGATGTCGTTGCGCCTGAGCGCGCGGGCACGACGGCTGTTCGGGATCACGCACCGGCAGGCCGCATGCGCGACGGTGGGCGCATTGATCCAGGCCGGGATGATGATCGTTGTGATCCTGCCGTGGCGGTGGATTCCGACCACCTTGCCGCCGGTGACAGCCGTCCTGATGATCGCGCCGACCACCGCAGTGGTACTCGCCACGCCGCTACTGACCACTGCGCAGCGCAACCGATTCCGCTTGAGGGGCACCGCGATTCCCGTGCCCCGTGACGAACGGGTCCTGTGGTCGGCGACCCGGGCGCGGCAACTGGTGTATCACCTGATCGTCGGACCGCTGCAGGTCTGCGCCGGCATCGTGCTGGCACTGTCGTGGCTGGTCGCAATCGTGGCGGGCACGGTGTTGATCTGGATGTGGCTGGTGCCGGTCGGCTGGCGGCTCGGCATGGTCAACTACGCGGTGGCCTGGACGATGACGGCGGGCGCCGCGGTGTTCGTCCTGGCCTGGGCGACTCCCGTGCTGCTGCGCGTCGACGGGTGGACCGCCCGAACACTGCTGGGGCCAGGCCGCGAAGAACTCCTCGCGCGCCGGGTCGCGGATCTAGCCGAGAGCCGGGCGGGCGTGGTGGATGCGGCTAATGCTGAACGCCGCCGGATCGAACGCGATCTGCACGACGGTGTCCAGCAGCGGTTGGTGTCGCTGGCGGTCAATCTCGGTATCGCTCGGGCCACGCTCACCGATCTCCCCGATTCGGCACGCAAGGTGATCGAGGATGCCCACGATCAGACCAAACAGACCATCGCCGAACTCAGCCACCTGGTCCGCGGCCTACATCCCGCGGTGCTCGAGGATCGCGGCCTGGACGCGGCACTGTCGGGAATCGCCAGCGAGGCTCCGATACCGGTCCGACTGGCGGTGCGGCTCCCGGTACGTCCACCCGCCCCCGTCGAGGCCATCGCCTATTTCATCATCTCGGAGGCGCTCACCAACGTGATCAAGCACGCTCGCGCCACCGAGGCCGAGGTGACTGTCGACAGCACGGGCGACCGACTTCGGATCACGGTGTCCGACAACGGTCTCGGCGGCGCCGACGCGACCGCCGGTACCGGGCTGACTGGGCTGGCGCGTCGTGTCGCCTCGGTCGACGGTCGTTTCGAGATGACCAGCCCGGTCGGCGGGCCGACCCGGCTCGTCGCGGAGCTGCCATGCGGGCGGTGATCGCCGAGGACTCGGTCCTGCTGCGGGTCGGGGTGGTGCAGGTGCTGCGGCTCGCCGGATTCGACGTCGTGGCCGAGGTAGCCGACGCGCAAGCCCTACTCGCTGCTGTCGACCAGTATCGGCCCGACCTGGCCGTCGTCGATGTCCGGATGCCGCCGGGCTTCCGGGACGAAGGTGTGCGGGCCGCGCTCACCATCAGACGCGACCGGCCCGGCACGGCCGTGATGCTGCTGTCGCAGTACGTCGAAGAGCGTTATGCCTCAGAGCTTCTCGCGACACAGACCAGCGGTGTCGGCTACCTGCTCAAACAACGCGTCGCCGATGTCGAAGAGTTCGGCGAGGCGCTGCGCCGCGTCGCCGCCGGTGGCACAGCCCTCGATCCCGAAGTGGTGGCGCAGCTGCTGGTGCGTCGCGATCGTCACCCGCTCGATCGGCTCACCCCCCGCGAGCGTGAAGTGCTGGAACTGATGGCCAGCGGCCGCTCCAACGCCGGCATAGCAGCTCAGTTGTTTGTGAGCGAGCGTGCCGTGGCCAAGCACATCAACAACATCCTCACCAAACTCGACCTGCCGCAGGCTGATTCCGACCACCGCCGGGTACTCGCGGTGCTGCGCTACATGGGCGCAGGCTGAGCGCACCCACGGCCTCCGGCCCCGCGCTGCTGCCCCCAACGCCCCTTCCGCGCGAAATCGCCTCCGTCAGTTATCAGCATTTCGACATCGGATTCGAGATCCGTCGACACGCCACAGAAGACAATAAGTGCGGCCTCCAAGACGTAACCGAAACCCGGCTAGCTATACCCAGGTGAAGTATCCGCTATGCCGCGTATATGGCCGTTTGGACCGGCCGAGCTGCGGCCGGTCCACTGCGCCATCATCGTGAGAGCCCGATCGTGGGCTGGGCCGAACGCCTGTCGGGGTTACTCGGTGGCACGGCGGGTCATGCGGCCTCCGGCTGAGCGGTACTGTGCGCGGCCGTCGCGGAAGTCGTGGTAGGACACCAGTAGTTGGCGGGAGTAGCCGGTGAACATCTCCAGTGGCAGACCGGCGGGCGCGAACAGGTCTTTGCCGACGGGGAGGAACCGGCGGGTCACGGCGGGGATCGATCCGCCGACGAATGCGGTGAAGATGCGGGACTGTTCGTTGTCGGCCGGTTCGTAGGTGGTGGTTTCCTCCAGCGTGCCGTCCACCGCGCGGACGTCGATGCGCAGCTGGTTGGAGCGGTAGGTGCCCTCGTAGCGGTTGAGGTCCACTGGCTCGACCGTGGTGGTGATCAGGTCGGGGA
This sequence comes from Nocardia sp. NPDC046763, assembly GCF_040645495.1. NCBI lineage: Bacteria > Bacillati > Actinomycetota > Actinomycetes > Mycobacteriales > Nocardiaceae > Nocardia > Nocardia sp. NPDC046763. The sequence continues at coordinate 51,331 of NZ_JBEYYI010000035.1, forward strand.
CCGTAGCGCCCAGGCGATCTCGCAACAGCGACAACAGGATTCGGTCGAACAGTGCCATGGCGCGGGCGTCGTTGCCGTAGGCGGCGAAGACCAGGTCGTGGCCGGGCACCGCGACCAGCACAGCGACTCCGCCCGGCGAGGCTCCCGAGTGCGACAGGACCTCGATGTCGCCGAAGGGCATGAGCAGCCAGCCCAGGCCGATCGGTGGAATGTGGCGGCTGCCATTGGAATGGGTGACGGTCTGCATCCGCGTCACCGACTCCTGGGAAAGCACCCGCGCGCCCGAGGGCGCGATACCGCCGTCGAGGTGAGTGCGGCCGAAGGCCAGCAGATCACCGATCCCGGCGATGGCCGAGGACCCGGCCGGGCCCCAGGTGTCAGGCAGTTTGAACAGCTCTGTGCGGCGCGCACCATCCTGGGTGGGGAAGTGGCCGATGGCGGTGCTGCGCAGGATCGCCTGCGCGGGACTGGTGGCGGTGCCGGTCATACCGGCCGGGACGAACAGATTCCGTTGCAGCAGTTCGTGATACGGCAGTGCGGTCACTACCTCGAGCACGCGGCCGGCGACGATCATGCCGCCGTTGGAGTAGCTGATGTGCTCGCCGGGCGCGAACAGCGTGCCGACCTGTTCGGCCATGCCCTCGACCGCGATACGCAGTGCCTCCCGACCGTCGGTGTCGGGGAAGTACAGATCGGCGTCGATACCGTTGGTGTGGTTGAGCAGATGCCGAATACGGATGTCCTGCGCGCCCGGGACGGTGAGACCGAACTCCGGCAGATAGGTGACGACCCGCTCGTCCAGGTCGATGCGGCCCTGCTCCACCTGCTGCATGACCAGAGTCGTGGTGAGCACCTTGGTGATCGATCCGAGCAGGAACCCTGTCTGTTCCCGCATCGGCTCGCCGGTGACCACGTTGGTCACCCCGTGCGCCACCACTTGCTGCTGTCCCGCGTGATACACCCCGGCGACCACGCCGGGTACCCCGCTGGTTTCGATGAACTCGCTGACCAGTGCGTTCAAGCCCATGTTCGACATCGTGGCGACCTTTCTCCCTGTCCGCCGGGGCGGAATCTTCGTGCTGGGATCGACATTGGCGGGCAGCGCTGACAGGCCACCGACAGCACACCGACAGAAGAAGCTGGAACCAACAGCGGCTGGCCATGGAACGAACACACCCTCATGCCGCTGATCGCGCAGTCCGGACCGGTCGCCGGCGCGGAGCATCGGAAGATCAACTGGCCGTGCCGATCCGAGGCCGGCGGAACGTCCGCAATTGCCGAGTTCGGTGCGTTGCGTCCGAGCGGGACTGGCACTGTCGAGATCTCACGTATCCACGGTCGCCGTCGACATGGTGAACTCGCGGGATGGAGAAACCCATGGACCTCGATACTCACTTCGCCCGGCGAGCACGAGAGATCGAGCCGAAGCCGATGGACCCGAACAGCCTTACCGAACGTGAATACCTCCGACAGTTCGCGGCACGCCCAGGCATATTCATCGGCTTCACAAGTGTTCGTGGCGTGACGTGCTTCCTCGACGGTTACGACTACGCCGCGCGTCGGTCGGGCGGTCCAGGACTGGATGGCTTTCGCGACTGGCTTCTCGCCAATCACCTTCGTCGCCAGAGCAGCTTCGCCTGGCCTGGCTTGATCAAGCAGATCGCGCTGCCCGAGTGGGACTTCGTCACAGATCTCAGTCCCGAGCAGGAAATCCGGATCCTCGAAGTGCTGTTCGAGCTGCTCGATCGATTCCTTGCAGAACGCGAAACCGTCGACTGAACATCCGCTCGTGCCGCATACCGCGCTGACTGAACCGGCCCGCGTGGGCATCGGAAGATCAACTGGCCGTGCCGATCCGAAGCCCGCGGAACGTTCTCTACTGGCCGATGAGCAAGCACTTCTTCGTCGGCTGCTGTGGTCAGTTGACGGGCAGAGTGGTGCGATTCTCGATCCTGGTCATCCAGGTCGCCGCGCTAGGCTCGTGGTCGAAAATCCAGCAGCACCAAAGACATTCGGTGTGCGGAATCGCGGAGGGGAACCATGGCCGGACGTGGCGACGGAATTCGAGTCGAGTTGCGGATCAGGGGGCGAAGGCGAGTCTTCACTGTGCGCCTTCCGAACCGTAGCGCCGACGCGGAGGAGGTGCCGTTGCTGCTAGCGCTGCATGGCCGCGGCGGTAGCGGGCAGATGATGCGGCAGATGACCGGATTCGACGCCAAAGCCGACGAATGGGGTTTCGCCGTCGCCTACCCGGACGGGTACCGCCGTAATTGGGCCGACGGCCGACGTGGCGACGATGTGGGCACCGACGGCGAGGAGGATGTCGATTTCCTTCGTGCCGTTATCGATTGGTCGGCACAGCGGCACGGTACGGCGGCCGATCGAACAATCGTGGCCGGTTTGTCGGCGGGTGCATTCATGGGGCACCGCCTAGCGGTGCAGGCCGGTGACCAGATCACAGCACTCGCCGCAGTAGCAAGTGCCATGCCGGGCAGCCTCCGGGAGCTGAAACCCACTCACGCGGTTTCGGTCCTGATGATCAACGGCACCGCTGACCCGATCGTCCCGATCGAGGGCATCCACCGCTCACGCCACACACTTCGCGGACAACGCCGCACATTTCAACTCCTGTCACAACAGGACGCCGCGAACTATTGGTGCGCCGCAAACGGATGCAACGACGTCACGTCGACCACACACCCGGCCGAACCTGACCGCCCTGGATCCTTCACCACGCAACAGCATCGATTCACCGGCGGCGTCGCGGACACCACGGTGAGCGCTTGGGCAGTGGACGGCGCGGGACACACCTGGCCCGGCAGCACTCCACCCAAGTTCCACCTCATCCCCATCGGACCCACCGCGCAGAATATCGACGCTACCGAAGAGATCTGCCGGTTCGCCATCCCGAGACTCCACCCCGCACACAAACGCCAGCTCTAATCAGAGCTGACCGATGCGCCGCAGAAACGTCCTCAATTGCCGCATACCGCACTGACCGAACCGGCCAACGCGGTGCGCCGGCGGCCGGAACCTGGTGCGGTGCAGAACGTCCGCTACTGCCGATTATGTGATGTGGCAGGTGTCAGGATTGCTTCCAGCAGGATGCGCGACTCCACCGTTCGAATCTGCTGGCCGGCCACGTGATACCACAAGTCGGGCACGACGACCACCCAGCAACACACGATAATGAACTCCCGGTACACCAATTGATCTCTGCAATCACTGCTCTACCTGGGTTCATTCAAATCTCGAGCGTCACGCACCCAACACCGGAGTTCTCAGACGTTCACTCAGATGCACCAGACGACACTGCCGAGGGGGATGCACCACGTAGCTGATCCGAACGATCCGTCGACCGGAGTGGCGGAGGGCGACGGAGGCGCCGCGGTAGTCGAATCGGCAGTGGCCGCGGGCGCGACGAGAACGAGCAGGGGCGCGGCAATAACAGTCGCGGCTAGGGTTTTGATGGTCTTGCTAGACATTTTGCTTCCTTACAACGAGCTTTACGACGTCCGGGTACTAGGCTGCGCTGCCGAGTTACCGGACCGGGTCTGCGGGTGCGTCGCGTACCGAATCAACTTTGCGGCACCCGATTCGCTCCTCGGTGAAGTTCATGATGCGTTCCGAAAAGAACGCGCATTCGGGCTGGCCGACAGCTGCAGCATCGACCGGACCGGACAAGACGTCGTTTGGTACCGCCGAAGACGTCAGTAACAGTTTACCGCTGGCTACCAAGCGATTCGGCCGCGAGCGCGCCGCAGCCGGTGGACGTCACCGCCGCCCAGCGCTACGCCACCGACGGGACCACCAGCCTCTTCGAGGGCACCACGCCCAGAGCCGACTCTGTGGAAGCCGCTCCCGGCGTCCAGTTGCTCGCCGGCGCATGAAGAAGCCACCATGACGCGCATGCGAAGCGCAGGGGCATATTGAAGTATCAGCTTTTCAATTTGTAGGCGCGGGGCCCCGCTACGCGGTTACTGTCGGAGCGGCACTCAGGTGCCAGCAACGACTACTCCAACGGGAAAGTACAGATGAGGCAAATGAGTTGGGCCGCCGTCACGGTGGCCATGCTGGCGATACCGGTCGTCGCGGCGGCATCGGCGTCGGCCACGGTCGACAATGTGAATCTGACACAAGTCGACACCGGCATCGGCGGATGCGAAGGGGCAGGCAATACCTGCACGATCTTGGTGACCACCAGCGGCGCGGACGCCCTGGCACCGGTCACGGTCACCTTGGACGGGCAGAATGTCGGCACCTTCACCCCGCAAGCCGGATCCACGGCCGGCACCGGGATCATCCAGTACGTCTATCGCTCGAAGCTTCCCGAAGGCGTCTACAGTCTCACCGCCACGCAGGGCTCGTCGACCAAGTCCATGACGGTGCAGAACTGCGGCAGCCAGCCGACCGGCAGCTCCAGCGCCTCGGCCCAGTGCACCGGAAACGATATTCTCGGCGCTCTGATGATGCCGCTGATCATCCTCACCGGCTCCGGGCACACGCAACTCTGACCGACCAGTTGGGACAGTGGGTCGGTGGACGGTACGGAGTGCAGTGGTCGACGCCCCCTCCGGGCACACAAAGTGAAGGCCGAAGCCGTCTCCCCGCTGACTCTGACGTCCTGTAATTGCCGCATACCGCGCTGACCGAACCGGCCAGCGTGGTCCGCTGGAAGATCAGTTGACTGAGGCTATCCGGCGCGGACAGACGTGGCATTGCCGATTGCGGGATGTTCGAGAGCAATTCGGTGTGTCGGCGCGTCACGTCCGTCACCATTGAGCAGGCACTGAAGCACTCAACCTGACGGACGGGGACGGTCATGGCGCACACACAGGAGCAAATTCTCGAAGGGCTGGCTGAGATCGTCAACGAGGTAGCAGGAATCCCGGTCGAGGATGTTCAACTCGACAAGTCCTTCACCGATGACCTCGACGTCGATGCGCTCTCGATGGTTGAAGTAGTTGTCGCGGCGGAGGAACGCTTCGACGTAAAGATTCCCGACGAGGACGTGAAGAACCTCAAGACCGTGGGCGATGCGGCCGGCTACATCCTCAAGCATCAGGCATAACCCCTGCGGGCAGTTCGATCTCCGATCTCGCTCGGCCCGATGATGTTCGGCAACGCACGCTCAAGCCGCATACCGCGCTGACCGATCCGGCCAGTGCGGGACGCTGGCGGTCGGAACCTGGTGCGGTGCAGAACGTCCGCTACCCTGCGCTCAGAGCGCGAGTAACCCGGCGTGACAGCGGTCATCGGCTCTACCGGTACCGGCGGGCCATCCTCATCACGATCTTGCTTCTGCTGCTGGTCCTTGCCCAATGCAGCAAGGCCACCGACAAGAACAAGAACAACTGCGGCCAGAGTCCCAGTGTCTCGGTCGGCGGCCTGTCCTACCCGGTCGACGTATCCACCCCGATCACCAGCGGATACGGACCCCGCGACGGGGGATTTCACTACGGCGTGGATTTCGGTGTGCCCGAGGGCACCCCGATCCACGCCCTCGCCGACGGAACCGTCATCGCCGCCCAGGACGAAGGAGTCCAAGGGTTCGGCGGCTGGGTCGTGTTGTCCCACACCATCGACGGCAAGGAAATGAGCAGCGTCTACGGGCACATCAACAAGGGCGGGGTGCATGTGACCGTCGGTGAGCAGGTCAAATCCGGCGATGTGATCGCCAGCTCGGGCAATGCGGGCGAATCCTCGGGCCCCCATCTGCATTTCGAGATCGCCGAAGGCAACCGCCTCACCGGCGGCACCCGCATCGACCCCACCGCGATCCTCGATCGCATCAAAAACGGTCAAACCGGCACGACCACCACACCCAACCAGAACGCCAATCAGCAGGCCGCCGCCACCGGCACCGCCCAGGACCGCAACGCTTCCACCGTCATCGCCGTCGGCCAGTCTCTCGGCGCAGCCGACGACGCGATCGTCATCGCCCTCGCCGTGGGCCTGGTCGAATCCGAACTGCGCAACCTCGCCAGCAACGCCGTCCCCGAATCCCTCAACTACGCCCACGACGCCGTGGCCCCCGGCGACGGACTGAGCATCGGAATCATGCAGCAGCAGGCCGGCATGGGATACGGCAGCGTGGCCGAGATCATGGACCCCAACGCGCCGCCACCGAGTTCTACAAACGCCTGCTCGCGACGAGCTGGCAAAACAAGACCCTCACCGAAGCCGCCGCGGACGTCCAGAAACCCCGAGAAGACTTGCGCGGCAAATACGGTGATCGCGAAGCCGAGGCCCGCGCGTTGTTCGCGCGCCTGGCCGGGCACGCCGCCATCGGCGGCGCAGGCAACTGCAACACCGGAAACGGCAACTCCGGCACCGGAAACGGCAACGCTATCGTCGCGGCCGCCCGCAGCCAGATCGGTCGCCCCTACGTCTGGGGCGGCGGAGACACCAACGGCCCCACCAACGGCGGATTCGACTGCAGCGGACTCACCCTCTACGCCGTCTACGTCGGCTCCGGCCAAACCCTGCCCCACTTCACCGGCGACAGCACCCAGTCCGGCCAGCTCCAGCAGGGCCAGGCCGTCACCGACATCAGCCAAGCCCAACCAGGCGACCTGGTGTTCTTCGGATCAGGTGCGGATGCAACCCATGTCGGCGTCTACACCGGCACCTCCGGCGGAGTCGCCCAAATGGTGCACGCGCCGACCGAGGGCCAAAACGTCACCGAGGCACCGGTGAGCGCCGGCGAAACGCTCATCGGCATCCGACGATTCGCCCAAAGCCCCACCGCGACAACCACAACCACGACCGCACCGGCACCCGCCGCCGCACTGCCCCAGGGGGCCCGATGAGCACCACCCGCCCGCACGCACCCCGCCACGCGCGCCGCCTGGCCGCCGTGGCGCTCACCGCCGCGGCCGCTGCCTGCTCGAGCTCTCACACGAACACCTACGGCGAACACGACGGCACCGGCACCGGCGTCCCGTCCGGCGCCAGCATCGCCACCCTGCCGCCGTTGCCCTCACCGTGGAATGCGCTGGACCGCAACGACCCCGCCGCGGTCGCCGTCGCCGCCGTGCAAGCCGTCTTCGACTGGCATCCCGAGCGCGGCGAGACCGGCCCCGAAACCGCCGCCCACCGCGCCGCGCCGCTGTTCAGCGTGCGCGGCGGCGAGGACTACAAGCCCTACCCGATCCCCCGCCCCACCTGGCAAACATGGATGGACGAAAAAGCCACCGTCACAGCCCAAACCGCTATCGGCGCAGAGCAACACCCCGTCGACACCGACGCCCGATGGCAACGCAAGACCGCCACCACCTTGACCATCACCGCCCCGGGCAAACCGCCCATCACGATGACCGTTATCAGCCTCATCACCACACAGAAACAGCCCGTATGGACCACAACTCAGCTCACGCATCTCCAGTGACCAGTACATATTCCGTCTCCACTCCCTCCAAGGCGATTGACATGACCGAACTCGAACCGATGAGCCTCCCCGTGCTGCCAGTGTCGACTGTGAACCAAGGGCGTAACGCGCCGCGTGATGTCAACCCGAAATACTGTGCAGGGCAGCATCTTTCAACTTTTACCAGTATCGTTTCGAGGACCGGCGGCTTGGTCATCCGAAGCGCGGCTACCTGCGCGATCGAGGGCGTCGCGGGTTTTTCTGCAAAACTTTCGGCGTGTCAGGCGCCCCTACTTCCAATCTCGAGGAACTATCTACGCCATGAGCAGAACCCCGTCGACCCGCGGACGACCGGCAAAGAACGGCACCAAGGTCGGCGCCTCCTTGCCAGCGGATCTGGTGAGTGCCGCCGAACACTTCGGCAGGACACACGAGTACAAGCCTGGCGAGACAGTCGAAGTGCTACTCGAGATTGGAATCAGAGTCGTTCCGCCGGGCCATGGCCCCATCGACGGTTACGACAAGAGCAAGGGCAAGAAGTACATCTGGGGAACCCCCGGACCGCAACTTGCGGCGAGCGTTCTCGCTCCGGTGCACAACCACGAGACAAGCATTACGCGCCGCCTGTGGCGCCTGTTGCACTTTGCACTGATCGACCTGGGCTACGACCTGCCGAAGCCGGCAGCGTCCGAGCAGCTGTCGTTGACCGGAACGTAGAAAGGCATAAGAAAACCCCCTGCATGCCTGCCAGCCGAGGGGGTCTCCCGCCATACAAGCCCTCTACCCCGTTCGAGAAGGAGTCGCATGACCCCATCAATTACTTGGGAACCCGCATGGTGTCTACGAGTGTAGGGCAGCGGCCAGCGCTCACGCCAACGACTCGCCCAATCATCGGAGATCCGGCATACGGCTCTTTTCCGGCCGCTACCGCTCATCGGCATCCTCGAGATTCTCCGGCTCGACCCATCCGTTCCCGCAGTGCTGCGCAAGATGCGGTCAGTCTGTGGGACGTGAGTACCTGTGCGAGCTGGATCCGTTGGCGCCGAACACGCATCCGAAGACTGTTCGGTAAGTGCTGCGCAGGAGCGCGGATTCGCAGCGCTGATCGCCACTCATTGCGATCAGCGCAGCCTCGACATCGCCTCCTGGCCACACCGGCGCTGCACTAACTGCAGGTGAGTTTCATTGCTGGACAATGGAACTCCAGCGATCCGGTGATTTCAGGTTGCGCGTGCGCGCTGCAGATCGGCGCGCGGTCGCTGCGTTGCGCTCGCCCCCGATCCGAATGCCCTCACGCCTCGAGCCCATCCGATGTCCACGACAACAGGAGGCATACCGATCTTCTCAGCAACGACGAGCCCACGACACCGCCTGGGAGGACAACAACGAGATCACCAGCGCTAACAACTACGGGCTAACTCCATAGCGGCATCGAGGACCTGCTCCAGAACGAACCTCTCCCCTGGCGGGGAGAGCTAGTCGGGAAGGGCAATCGGCGGGAGTGCAACAACACTCCGAGCCGAGGCCTGTAGAGCGGGGACAAGCAGCAACTTGTCGCCCCGGTGCCACCGTCTACCGCGGAGGCTGCATTGGGATGCAGGTCCGAGGGTAGCGCACGCCCTCATATCGATTCCACCTCTGCCGCGAACGACACGCCGTCCGTGTCGCTGGCGCATGGGATAACGCTGCTCAGCGCATGTGCGCGCGAGAGCGCGGAGCAGCACGCGCAAAACACGGTCGGTGCCTATGACGCCGCCACGACGGAGTTCCTGGCCTCACTCGACGAGGCGATGTACTCCGGTAAGTGGCTGCTGATCGATGCCGAGAACCAGAAGATCCGATGGGTCAAGGCACTGGCCGACGCCCAGGACGAGGTCGCGGCGGGCCGGGCATGCACGCTGGCCGGCCACCTGAATCCGGGGATGCTGGGTGCGGATATCGACCCCGACCCGGACCAGGCGGTGCTGGGTGATGTGTGTGCCGAGGCGCTGGTCGCCTGGTGCGTCGAACATCAACTGCAGTACGTCGCGCGCCGTTCCGGGCGACCGGGCGGATGGCATGTGTATGCGGCCGCCCGGACACCGCTACAGGCTGCGGCGTGGGCGCGGATGTGCGTGAGGCTGAGCAAGAAACTGCGCATCACCGTCGACGACCGCACCGGCCAGGTGATCCGGACACTGACCGCGCCGCATCGGCGCGGCCTGCCGAGTCCGGTGGTGAGCTGCACCCTGACACCTGCCATGGCCGCGGCCGCGGTGCCCCGGCGCCCCCGTGCGAAGTCCGTTGTCCGCGCGAGCGTCCGGAAGACGCGCAATCGGGGCGGGGACTCGAGCCGCTCGGCGGCCGAGTACGGGCGCTCGTGCGCGATGGCCCGCGCGGGCTACACCGGGGCGCAGGCGTGGAAACTGATCAACGGCCCGGGCGCGAAATCCCAACGCAGCGAACGATGGTGGCGGCGCTACATCTGGCTGCCCGCGGTCACCATCGCTGCCGCCGAGAACGGCCTGACCGAGGCCGAAGCCTGGCAGGCCGCACACGAGGCCTGCCCCGCCCGCTTCGCGCGGATCACATTCCGATGGTGGAAGCCGCTGTGGCGCAAGGCGCTGCAGGAGGCCGAGCAGGATCGCCCGCGTCGTCGGCGCATCGATGATCTACCGGTGCCACCGGACCCGGAGATCGAGGACCGGATCGCGCAGATGCGGCGCGGCCTGGACGCCGCCGCCGACCTCGTGCTGGCCGGCACGAGGATGCGCCGAGATCGTATGCAGGGCATCAAGACCGTTCTCTACCACCTGGCGCCGATCCTGGTCACCCGAGACGGGTCGATCAGCATCCGGGATCTGGCCCGGGCCACCAGGATGGACGACAAGACCGTGCGCCGCGCCCGTGACGCCGCCATCGAGGCAGGCCTATTGGTCTTCGCGCGGCGGTACGGCGGCGGAGCCAAGAGCTGCGACACCTTCGCGGTGACCCCGATCGTCGAAACCGAGATCGGGCGGGCCCGTTCAGAAAAGTCCCCCACTAGCTGTAGCACCCCCTCCCCGACGGCTCCGCACGGCCGCTGCAACGCCGCCAAACAAGACCGCCGCCACCGCTACGAACGCAAGGTGTGGGCGCTGCTGCACGACGCGCTGGCCCAACTCGGCCCGGGAGAGCGCCTGGCCACCAGCCAGACGCGCCCGGCGAAGCTGCTGCGCTCGATGTGGGCTCAGCGCAAGTGGTTCCGCGAGATGACCCCTGCCGAGCAGCAGGTGCGGCGGGCTGCGCGCCGCACGCTGCTGCGGGGTCTCGGACCTGCCGATCTCCGTGCCTGGCTGCTGTGGCTGGAACAGCGCGAACGCATCGCCAACGCCTGTGACCGGGTCCTTACCGGCGTCCCCGACCCCTACGACGGGCACCTGCTCGAGAACGCACCAATGACGATCTACCGAGGAATGTGTGACCCGGCCTGGCGCATCGGAGGCACCCGGATCGCAACGCAGCCGGTCCTGGCGCTCGAAAGGACAGCAGCTGCATGACTTTTACAGCAGCATGAATACTACTGCTGTAAGAATCTTTGGGGTGGTGCCGATTTGTCGGTGTGCCCTGTCATCCTGAAATCACCACTCGCAAGGAGAGGAGCCCGGTCGTCGTGACGAGCAGTGGTGCCATTACCCGGGTCGTCCTGTGCGAGCGCGGCCCGGACGCCAATGACGAAGCGCTGAAGCGGTTTTCGCAGGACCTGCTACGCGGCTACATCATCGACCGCCCGCTGTCGGAAGGCACGCGCCATACCTATTACCGTCACGTACGGGGTTTCCTGTACTGGCTCAGCGACAACGCATTCGAGATACAGACCGACTGCGTCACCCACCCCGAGGCCTTCGCCGATGACGACGGTCGCCGACGCGCCGTTCGACAGTACCGTGATGCTGAGCTGGTCGAGCACGGGCTCGCCGAGTCGACGGTGAGCGGGATGCTCCGGGCACTGGATCTGTTCTATTACTGGCTGGGCTTCACCACCCGACTGCGCCTGCCGCGGCCCGACCCCGGGGAGCGTCCGCTGGAGGTCCTCGACCGGCAGCAGTACAGCGCGGTGCTGCGCAGCGCGGCCAGCCGTGGTGAACGCGATATCGCTTTGGCGGCACTAATTCTCGATCTCGGGCCGACCGTCGATCAGCTGGTTGCGCTTGTTCCGGCGGACCTACGCTTGGATCCGAGACGCAACACCGGGCATCTCTGCTTCCGACGTTCCGACGGCGAGCCCGATTGGCGGCCGCTGCGGCCGGGGACGGTCGCGGTACAGCGGCGCTGGCTACAGCGGCGCCGCGAGCTGCTCGCAGGACGACAGGTATCGGCGCTGTTCCTGAACCTCAACGACCAACCCACCGCTCTCACCGGCCGCGGCCTGCATTTCGTCGTCCGAAACATCGGCGCCCAGGAGGGCCTGGTCATTTCACCCCGCATCCTGCGCAACACTGCCCGTCAACGCGGACCCGGCTCCGAGCTCGACTCCGAGACACTGGCCGACCTACTGGGCCCACACCCGACCACTCCCCCACCGCCGGCACCCGAACCGGCAGAACAGGTCCGGCGGCGCCACTGGCGCAATCCGCGAACCGCTCCCCCGCCCCAGCTGCAGCTGGACCTCGATCCCGACCCTCGGTAGCCCGAGCAGGTCGACAACTCCGATGAATTTCGAAACAAGATCGTTTTCGGGAGTTGTGACCGCTTTTCGGGGTTCCGGTAGTAATTGTGCGAAAAACAACGACAATGGCTTGACCAGCGGTGATGGCCGGCGCTGCCGGTTCGGGCTGCAGGGATCGTAATTGGTGGAGGCAGAAGCTCAAAACTGTCACAGCGTCGCCAGTGGTGCGCCTGTCGGCGAACTACGTGGAGCGCTGTCCAATGTGCAAGTGCGCCCGAGTGCCCCCGAGGCAGGGCAGTTATTGCCGCTCTGCTCCGGCGGGCCATACCACCGAGAGCGGAACCCCGCGGTCACGCGCGATTGCAACCACGCTCCCGGTACCGGCACGTTCGCCGCCTTCGCCGTCCCATACGGCTATCAGGCGGTCGCAGCCGACGATGACATTGTTCGCCGCCTCGTAGGCGTCGGCGCCAGCGGTGTCGAAGTCCAACACCTTGACCACTGTTGCCCGCGAAACGAGTTCGTCGAAGGCTTGGGCGTGGTCCGGCTTGACCTTGCGCTCACGGTAGTCACGCGATGGGATCACTACCTCGAGGCGTCCGCCGGCATCGAGGACAGCTTGCGCGAACACGGTGTCTGCCCCGCGCGCTATGCAGCTCACACCGACGAGATCGGCGGCGTCCTGGCCAGCCAACAGCCGGAGGATTTCGGCGCGCACCAAATCGGCCGTCTCCGGCGTGATGTTCATGTGGCCGGTGACCCCGATTCGCATCGGCACTCCCTATGTCGCGGCACCCACCAACGGGCGCATCCTGTCCCGCAGCGTAGTCACATCCCTGATGGATGCCAGTTGCCCGGTCCGGTCGTATATGCGAGTGAGCTTGCGGCGCACCCGATCCGAGGCAGTTTGCCCGGCCGCGTCGACCGCCGCGTGACCGAGGCGGCACGCTTCCTCGATCTCCCCTTCGATCAATCGAGCCTCCAGCACACCGAGGTGATCTAGAGCCGAGCTTCGACGACGGTCAGGACGGCGAAGTGCGATCGCCGAGGTGATCGTCTCGGCGGCCTCACCAGCGAAGTCGGTGTCGTTGCGAGCGATCTCGAGCAGTCGACCGCCGATGGTGCCGGTCAGTTCCGCAGCATCGAAGTACTGGACCCAGTAAGGATCGTCGGCCGGGGCCGCATCGGCGTAGGCATCCTCGGCCTTCTCGCAGGCGCGCCGGAACGCCTCGGGGCGGCCGAGTTTCGCATAGGCCCACGCCTCACGTGTCGCCAGCAAGGCACGCACGGTCGGTGTCACCCGGTCGGACAACCGGTCCTGTGCCAAACGCACGATCTCAAGTGCATCGGTCGCCCGGTCGTGTTGCAGCTGGGCGCGTTCGGTGACGGTGCCGTAGTGGTCAAGGCTGAGCAGTTGCCGCGCAATGCCCGCCATCGCGTTAGCGCAGAGGGCGGGGTCGCCGGCCTGCTTTGCGGCGCGGACCGCAAGCAGGTAGTAGCCCTGGGCGGTTTCCTGGTCACCGGGCCGCCGCGAATCCCACGACATCGTTGCCGCGGTCTCAGCGAGCAGCGCTTGCACCCGTAGCAAACGACGCTCGATAGTGGCCGGTTGGCGGTCCTGCAGAAGGTCACTCACCTCACGGAGTTGGCCGACGACGGCCATACGCCGAAGACCACCGCCGTGCGCGTCGTCCCATTCGTGGAATGCTTGAGCGACGTTCTCGAGCTGCCCGATCTCCTCGGTGCCCGCCCCGGCAACCAGCGGTGCCGGTAAAGCCTGGTCCCGCATCAGCCACCGCTCGAGAGGTTCCAGCAGTGAGACGCCGACGATCATGCTCGCGATCGCCTGGCCAACGGTGCGCCGGTCCACGAGTAAATCCCTCCTGGTCAAGTTCGCAGCCAGCACGGTCGGGTCTGCACCCCAATCGAATTGGGGCGCGAGCACCTCTACCGCGCCGGGCGCGAGGGCCACAACTTGCTGCCGTACAGCGAGATAGCGACTGCGCTGCACCGGTGTGGCACGAGTGAGTGCGGTGTCCATCAGTCCGGCATGAAACTCGTCCAGAACGATGGTTTCACCGCGGCTCGCCCATTTCTTGACCACGCCGAGGCTGACGCCGAGTCGGTCGGCGAACTGCTGCCGTGACAGCTCCAGCGCGTCACGAAGTCTCACCGTGTCGGAACCGGTCCAGCCCATACCAGATCCTTACTTGCTCGAGCAAGCCGCGTCCAGACCCCATAGCCCTGCGTGGCCTGAGGGTAGCCCTGCGTGACCTGCGAAGACCTTCAATTGGGATTCCCCGTGCGCGACGGTTGGACCTACGCCCCGCCGCCGGGTGGACCTAGTGCCTCGGTCCCCGGTGGTGGGTGCGTCACCAACCGAGCAGGGGGCGACCGATGCGAGCGAAACCGACCGCGCTGGGATGGCTCGACACCGAAGTGAGCACCGCACCGGAATGGGACAGGGCTCAAATGCGCCGTCTCGCACGCCATCTCGGATATGTGGTCGAGATGGCATCCGAGGTCTCACTGGTCCCGCTCGTTGACGTCGTGCGCTCTGCCGACGCTCATGCGCTGATCGTGCCCAGCCCAGACCATCTCGACCCGCTGATGCTGAACGTGCTTCTGTCTGTGGCCGATGTGGAGACCGTGTTGCCGCGGTTGTCGTTCGCGCGGTGGAACCCGGCCATGGGCGCAGTGACCGTCCCAGACCACCGGCCCAATAGGGACCGGTGAACCGATGGCGGTGTCCGCACCGCCGGAACAGACAGGGAGAACCCGAAATGACCGACACCTTCGCCCCCAACGCGGCAGCGCTGGCGCTGCGCGTGCCGTTCCGCAAGGCCACCGCGTCCAATCCGTCCGGCAACTGCGTCGAGGTCGGCGAACTCGACGACGGCCGTATCGCGGTCCGTCACTCCAGCGCCCCGAGCGGCGGCGCGATCCTCTACACCCCCGGCGAGTGGCAGGCGTTCTGCGACGGCGTACGCGCCGGGGAGTTCAGCCGGTCTGCGTGAACTGGGACGTGATCGGCTGGGCCGTGGTTGTGGGCCTGCCGGTGACCGTGATCGTGTGGGCGGCGTGGCCGCGGCGTGACCGGTCGATGTGATACGGGTGCCCACCTGTCCGAGAGAGGCGGACAGGTGGGCACTTCGTATTGTCGTCCTCCCGTGGCCGATTCACTTGGCCGAGCACGAAATACATGGCGTGGCAAACTGGCTTCTGCGGAACGGTGTCGGCGTGACGAAACTACGGATCACGCATTTTCTACGGCGCGACCCTGTCGGCCGACGGCGGCGAGACGGCCGCTGCTTCACACCGGCACCGCCCGAACCGGCCGCCACCGCTTGAGAATCGATGACCGGGCCTCCGGCGGACGTATTCCATGTCCGCCGGAGAAGTTGCAGCTACCGGCTGAAGATGACCGGAATGTCCATACGCCACAGAGCTACCGTGCTGGCACTGTTGGGCCAGGCTCGTGCGGTGAGTTCCGTGGGTGACCCGACCCCGACCCGGCGCAGGTCGTGCAGGTTGATTGGCCGGACCACCGGCGGTGTGACAGCCGGCTCCGGTGGGGTGCTTCGCCCGCGATCCGGTCCGGTGTCACTCATGGAGCCCACCCGCCGGTGCCGAGCAGGAGTCACAGCGCCGTGTTCCCGGCGACCGTAGCGATCACCAGCAGCGCGATCACCTCGCCGTTGGAGGCGCTGGCCGGCGCTGACGCCGTGATCGTCCCGAGTCGTGCCGAGGGCGCGCCCCGCCGGGCGAGGAGTTACTGGAGGCGTTGCGCGGGGCCGGCGGCCCGGGGTACCAGGCCGTGGTTCGCAAGGGCGGGGCGATCGACATCGTGGCCCGGCAGACCGGCACTCCCTCGCCGCGGCATTGAAAGAGTATGGGGCACTTCGCCGTACAATCTACGCCGCCCGATATTTGTCTGATCCCGATTACAGGCGCAAGATCGCTCGTCAGCTGAACCGTGGCGAGTCGGTGCACGCGCTCAAACGCGGCCTGCTCTACGCTCACGAGGGCATGATCCGGTCCCGCCATCTCGAGGACCAGTCCGAGCAAATGTGGTGCCTGACCCTGGCGACCAACGCTGTGATCGCTTGGACGACAGAGTATTTCGGTCTCGCGGTGGAACAGATGCGCCGCGAGGGGCGCCGGGTGGACAACGAGGTGCTCGCCCACGTGTCCCCGGCCCACTCGGAGAACATCAACTTCTTCGGCGCCATCGAGGTCGACATCGACGCCGAATTGGCGCAGCTCGGGCCGACCGGCTATCGGCCCCTACGAATGCGCGACACACTGTTCTGATATCCCGACGGGGTCACAGCGCCCCGCTCGACATCCAGCTGTGGCCGTTTCGAACCGCGCGCTGTGCGGCATGAGCGCGTACTTCGATCCACCAGAATCAGTCCCCAAGCCGGTGGCGGCCTGGTTGCACGTGTCACTGTGGCGATGCCGATGTTGTGTACCTGCCGCCAGTGTGCTGACGCACAGCCCACGGGCTTGCTACCGAGCCCCGACCGCCGCGGCCGGCAGACTTTTCGCACCAGTGCCGCGGCCGACCGAAAAGCTATCTCCGACCCCGCTACCAGGATTTCGCGGTTGTCAAGTCGCTCAGCAGGATTCGCTTCCGGAGAAGATCAGGCTCGGCGCGGCCGAACGGCTGACGCCTGACTATCTTGATCTTTAGGTTGACGCAGCCCTCAGCCGGCCTTCTGCTCCCGGGGCAGCGTGAGAACGGCGGTGGCGGCTTCCTGATAGCAGCGCGCCTACAGCAGTGGTGATCCGGGAGCTGGCGTGAGTTGGGTGGCGGTCACCTCGATGATGGTGGTTGTGTCGAAACCCTCCATGTCGGAGTGAAGTTCGGGGCTGGCCAGATACTGCTCGGTGATGTCGGCCGGGTCGGCGTCCGCGGGGAACGACAGCAATGCATACAGTCTCGGCACATCGGAGCTGTCGGTCCATAGACCGTGTAGGCCGATGCCGAATTTCGGGAAGTTCGTGAGATGTCGGGGATAGTGGATGTTCCGATACTGTTCCAGCGCAGCTGCCGTCGATAGTGTGTATATCCGGAGCTGATAGGTCCTCATGATCTGGTTCCTGTTCCTGTTCGAGAATGGTTGTGTGACCGGTGGTTAGACGGGAACCGGTTCCTTGCGGTGGGCGGTGATGGCCTGGTGCACAGTGAGGAAGAACAGCACGAATCCGATCGTCAGCAGGACGTGTCCGATGCCGGCCAGCTCCGACAGTGGCGTGGATTCTCCGTGTCCGAGTACGGTCCGGGCACCGATGATGGTCATGCACGCCACCGTCCAGAGGACTGCGGTGTTGTAGACGGTGAAGAACCAGCGATAGGCGCGGGTGCTCGACAGTGTGAGTTGGTGTTCGAGCATCAGGACGATCAGGAAGAACAGCGTCCCTAATGCCAGCAGGTGAGTGTGGACCACGGCGAGTTCGGTCTTGCCGGTGAACTGGCGGGCTTTGGTGAGTTCGCGGTAGAACAGGCCCGACGGCAGTCCCAGTGCGGTGTAGCCGACGGCGGCCCAGTAGAGCTGTTTCATCGAGTCCTCGTTCGTGCAATGTGGTGCGGTCGTTCGGGGTGTGCAGAGGTCAGGCGGGCTGTGCGACGGGCGTTGGGGCGGCGGCGCTGTGGGTCTTGGACGCGTTGCTGGTTTCGCGCAGGATCAGCAGGCCCGTGACCGCGATCAGCGCGGAGGTCAAGCCGTGGACGCCGAATGCGGTGGCCGTGGATCCGTGGTGGGCCAGGACGTTGATCATGTCGCCGAACGGGGCGACGGCCACGGTCAGCAGGACCCAGCCCAGGGCGCGGCGGTGGCCGGCCACCAGCAGGGCGCCCATGCCCAGGCCCATCGCGAGTTCGCGGCTGCCCTTCACGATGAGGAAGCCGCCGCCGTCGCCGGCGGGCCAGTGTGGCAGGCCGAAGCCCGGGGCGGATGTCGCGGGGGTCGCGAGGAAGGAGATCGCGAGGTAGAAGGTGAACAGGACGACGGCGGTGGCCAGGACGGTGTTGAGGTTCTTGCGCGACATGGTTGTTCTCCGGTGATGTCGAGACGGTGAGCTGTTGTCCGGCAAGGCATCTGGCCTGCCGAGGGGTAATGCCGGCCCGGCCGCGCTCTCGTGCGAGTCGGCCGGGCGTTGAATCTTCGATTTACCGATCGGCGGTCACTGGGGCAGCACGTCGCCGGGCGCCAGTTCGAGGGTGAGGTGGTAGATCATCGGTCGTGCGGTGAGGTCGAGATCGTTCTGGATCCGCAGAGTCAGCTCACGCCATTTGGGAGTGCCGAGGGCGTTGCGCAGGGCGGTGCCGCTGTCCCAGTCCCCGACGTTGACAAACACTGCCTCGGCCGCCTCGCCGGCTGCCTGGAACATCCGGGTTCGGCGGAAGCCGGGCGCGGCCGCCATGTACTGGGCGCTATCGCGCCAGCGCTGCAGGAACAGGTCCCGCTGTGCCGCGGGTACCGACATCGTGTTGATCACTGTGACCGGGGCGTCTGTGGCAGGGACGGCCGGAGTGGAAGGGGCGGCGGGTGTGGTTGAAAAGGTCATATTGTCACGTTAAAAGACAATCTTCTTAGATGTCAATACTGTTATGTGGCAGTCATGTTGGGTTGCTAGTGTGAGGGCATGGTGAAACGGCCGCTGGACTCGCGCGCAGCATTCTTGTTGTCTCAGATCGGTTATCACGTGTCGTACCGGTTGACCGAGCAGCTGGCGCGGTTGGATCTGGATCCGGCCCACTTCGCGGTCCTGGGCCACCTGGCGGTCGCGGATGGCCGCAGTCAGCAGGAACTCGCGGATCTGCTGCGGGTCCATCGCAACGCGATGGTCGGACTGGTCGACGAGCTGGAGGCGCGCGGACTGGTGACCCGGCGCCCGCACCCGGTCGACCGTCGCGCGCATGCGGTCCACCTCACCGATCACGCGCGTGAGGTGCTCGAGGCGGTCGAATCCGAGGCCGATGCACTGGAATCGGAAATCCTCGCGCCACTCGAGCAGACCGAGCGAACCTTGATCCTTCCGCTACTTCATCGCATCGCCGCGCACGCGGGCCTCCCTCCCGGAGTACACCCCGGCCTGCAACGACGGCGCCGCTCACGCCGAGAAACACAGTGACCTCAGCCCGCCAAGCGACCCCCGAACATTCGGCCCTACTCGGGGTAGGCGGTTACCGAATACGCCAGAAAGGGGCCGCCGGGCACACTGCGCTGCGTCCAGCTGTGGTGTCGCAGATTCGACGCGAGGTTGTTCGCGGTGATTAGCGGTCGGCGTGGGTGTTGGTGCGGATGTTGCGGCAGATGGTCATGGGTGACGCCACAGGATTGGGCAATCTCGGCCATGGTGAATTGGCGTGAGTCGTACATCCGCTGGGCCTTGTCGATCAGGGCAGGGGTCATCTTTGGGTTTGCGGCCGCCGGCGCGGCCACGCGAGCGGGCGGCGGCCAGGCCGGCGAGGGTGCGTTCCTTGATGAGCGCGGCTTCGTACTCGGCCGTGAGGGCGAACATGCCGAACACGAGTTTGCCGTGCGCGGTGGTGGTGTCGACGATGCCATTGGTCAGTGACTTCACCTCCACGCTGCGGGCTTCGAGGGCGGCGACGATGTCGACCAAGTCGCGCAGATTGCGGCCGAGCCGGTCGATCTTCCAGATGATCAGGGTGTCGCCGGGGCGTAACAAGCAGCGTGAGGTGATGCCCCCACCGGTGGACGGTAGCTGGTCACCTGTGGTGGCTAGAGTCGCTGCGTGTCAGATGGTTCTGGAGTGGATGTTGATGGTGCGGTCGCGGTCGTGCGGGCGGCAGTCGACTTCGACTGGACGTGGACGGCGGGCGATGTCGAACACTTATGCGCTCATCTGGGGTGGGACGAGCCGATGCCCTCCGGGCACGATGACACCCTGTGGTGGGCGCAGTCCGGTCTCGCTGTCGAGGATGCGGTGGCGATGTTCCAGTTGCGGGAAGATCGGCTCGACACCGTCGTCCTCCCAGTCACTGCCGACGGTTGTGGTTGCGGGGCGCTCGGCGCGGCAACGTTCGTCGAGGTGGTCACCGCGTTCCGCGATGTGTGGGGTGACCCGACAGGAGAGTGGATCTCCGCTCGCAATGGCCCGAGCTGGATCTTCGAGGATCTCGTGGTGGGTGTCTCACGCGGCGCCACCATCAATCTGATACTGGCGAACCCACTCGCCCAGGACCACTGGGCGCAATGCCGACGCACACACTCTGATGGGTGGGCCAATGCCGCAGAGCAGTTGACTGATGAGGGTTCTCGCTTCGTTCGGCTGGTTTCCGGGCTCGTGCAGTCCGAGTTCGGCGCATGGTCACAAGACGCGATCGAGCCCGTGCTGACGAGGCTCGGGCTGCCCTTCGAACAGACGGTTGTCGAGCTCGACAACCCGTTCGAGGTTGTGGACGGCCTGTGGCTGTGCCTCACCCTGTGCGGCGACACCAATATCGAGTTTTATGAACTTGAGGTGAGCCAGGTGATGTCGGGGCCTGCGGGCGACGCCACATACCAGGCTGCGTTCGCGGCTTGCCGGTTGTTGCTGGGCGTTCCGGATCTGATCGCTGGAGGCGTAGAACTATCGGCCGCGTGGATCGGCGAGGCCACCACGATAAGGCTGACTCGCAACCACCGGGAAAGGAACCACGGCTACCAAGACGCGATCGGGGTGAGTCTGTCGCCCACAGAGCCTACGCAGAACTACCTGGAAGATCGGGCTGCCGATTGGCCGGACTTCTACGATGACGGGCTCTGGCCGGTGGCTCCTGAACGGTGGCATCTGCAGCCTGACGTCGGGCGCAGACTTCGGCCCTACATCGGAAACCTGGCGGAGCCCGTGTGGGAAGCCGACAGCTGGGAAGAGCTCGACTACAACCTGAAGCTTTTGTTCACCTCGCTCGCCGATGATCTCCGCCAGCTCCCGGACATCATCGAAATCGGCTGGGCGATCGGCTTGGAAGACGCCCCAGACGTCATCGCGCACGGATGGTTCTCCGTGACGAATTGCGGACTGTCCACTCTCGAGGACGGCACGGTACGGATTCAGAACTACCCACCCAAAGGCTCCGTCGGACCCGCGATGGCGGCATCCGCCATCGCTGCGGTGCGCGCCTGCGGCGCAGTCGTCCCGCACGACCTGTGGTGCGATGCCTGGACAGTTGGCCAGCCTCGCGAACTCGTCGCCGTCCGCTTCGGCCTACGCGGCGATCGACCGGCCCCGATCGAACGAGAACTGGACCATGACGTCAACCAATAGTCCCAGCCGCGTCAGGTCGTGCTTCGACTTCTGGAACGGTCGGCAATTGGCATCGGCGTCGCGCTGGTCAATGTCGGTGAAGAAGCCGATCTTCGATGTCGGATACCAGTTTTGCTCACCGACACCACTCACGTCGCCGAGGCTAGTCTCTCCACGGGTCGGCTGCTGGGAAAGCTCCGATCAGCACGGTCAGCTCCCGTTGCCCGTTTCCCACCCCTACTCAGCGTCAGCGTCGGACCCTCGGCGCCGGATTCCGCAACCGATGACCGAACTCTGAACACACCGGAATCGGCATTACCGTGCACTGACGACGTTCGGCCGGCGGGCTCAGATGGCCCCTGCCCGTTGATCTTCCGCGCCCCCGCGCTGGCCGGTTCGGTCAGCGCGGTATGCGGCAGAAGAGGATGTTTCGAGAGGGCGTTATGCGGTCGAACGTTTCAGAGACGCCTCGGGGGTCACGGACCGGTGATGTCGCGCGCGATGCCTTCCAGCAGCCAGCTCAGTCCTTGTTCGAAGCTCTGGTCGGGGTCGGGAAGCTCGGACGGGTTTTGCTGGAGGAGTTGCACCAGCCGCTGGTGGCCGGCCGTGGTCGCCGCGTCGCGAAGGTAGGCGCCAGTGGGCGAGTCGAGGCCGAACGACTCGGGCGACGATGCGAGGGTCTCGCGCAGGACGAATCCGGTGGTGTACTGGTCGACCGCTTGCACGATCTGTGTCGCCTGCGCCGGTGAAATACCCAGTCCGTCCAGCGCTTTGAGTGATTGTTCGATATGCAGCAGCGCGTTGGGTCCGATCGTGGTGCGCTTGCCGACAAGGTCTGTGGCCCAGGGGTGCCGTTTGATCATGGCGCGCTCGCTTCGGGCCACACGTGTGATCGACGCGCGCCAGTCTGCGGTCAGCTCGTCCTCGTCGAGGATGATCTCACCGGCCAGCGCATCGGCGAGCAGGTCGAACAGGTCGTCCTTGCTGTCGATGTGCGTATAGAGCGCCATCGGGCCGACTCCCAGTCGCGAGGCGACCCGACGCATGGACACCGCGTCGAGACCCTCCGTATTCGCGAGTTCCATTGCCGCGGCGACGATGTCGTCTCTGGTCACCGCGGGTCGTCGCCGCGGTGTCTCACGCGCCCAGATCGGGGTGCCGGAGGAGACGGTGTTTTCGCCGGAATCGTGCAGCTCCACGGTCCGCAGTCTACCCGAGACACCGTATCGTTTGACAGAACACCGTATCGTTATCGATACAGTGTATCGATAACGCTGAGAGGAAATCCTGCAATGACACAACCTCGAACGACATCAACCGACTTCGACCCGGCCCTGCGCAAACTCGTGATCGTGGTGGTCCTCGGCGCGATCATGACGATCCTGGACACCACGATCACCAGCGTCGCCGTGAACACCCTCGGCACCCAATTCCACACGTCACTGTCGGCGATCCAATGGGTACTGACCGGATACACCCTGGCGTTGTCGGCGAGCATCCCGCTGTCGGGATGGGCGATCGTCCGGTTCGGCCCGAAGACGATGTGGATCGGCTCGCTACTGCTGTTCATCACCGGATCGGTGCTGTGCGGAATGGCCTGGAACATCAGCAGCCTCATCGCATTCCGAGCGCTGCAAGGCTTCGGTGCCGGCATGATCCTGCCGATCGGGCAGACGATGCTCGCCCGCGCCGCCGGACCCGCCCGGATGGGGCGCGTGATGAGCGCGGTCGCGGTGCCCGCGATGCTCGCCCCGGTGCTCGGCCCGACCGTCGGCGGTCTGATCCTCGGTCATCTGTCGTGGCGGTGGATGTTCTACATCAACGTTCCCCTGTGCGCGATGGCCGTCGCCGCCGCGATCCGGCTGCTGCCCGGTGACGAAGTCCGCGACCGCGACAGCAGGCTCGACCTCCTCGGTTTGCTGCTGCTGTCACCGGGTTTGGGTGCGCTGGTGTACGGCACCGCGCAGGCAGGCAGCGGGACGAGCCCGACCGATATCCGTGTCGTCGCCAGCGTGCTGACCGGAGTTGCGTTGATCACCTGCTACGTCCTGCACGCCCGACGTAAGGGCGATGCGGCCCTGGTCGACGTCCAGCTGCTACGGGACAGGAATTTCGCTGCCGTCAACGTGCTGGTATTCGCCTACATCGGCACTATCTCCGGGCTGACGGCGCTGCTGCCGCTGTATTTCCAGACCGTCAACGCCGACAGCCCGCTGCGCTCCGGAACAATGGTCGCGCCCCTGGGACTGGGCGCGATGATGACGACACTGATCAACGGCAAACTGATCGACAAGCACTCCCCACGACTGCTGATTCTCACCGGACTGCCCGTGGTGTTGCTCGGCATCCTCGGCCTCACCCAGATCGGCCCCGACACCAGTAACGCCTGGGTCGTGGCCGCGCTGTTCGCGATCGGCCTAGGACACGGCATGATCATGCCGGCCGCGATGAGTGCCAGCTATCAGACGTTGCAGCGCTCCGAAATCCCCTCGGCCACAACCGCTACCAACGTCGGCCTCCGCGCGGCGAGTTCGTTCGGCGTCGCAGTATTGCTGGTTCTGGTCCAGCGCAACATCGAACACCGAGCCCCCGGAGCGGACGCGTTCACGACAAGAGTCCGAACCGATGAAATCACCCGCACGCTGACGCACGCATTCACCCAAACCTATTGGTGGGCAGTCGCGATCGGCGCTGTGGCGGTCGTGCCCGCACTGATGTTGCCGCGAAGGTCTTCACGAGCATCCACCTCGACGACGCCCGGGACCGATGCCATTGACGACCGGCCCGCCGTCAGTTCAGGGATAACCGGGGAGAAGTAGTCCTCCAGATTCTTGTTCTGATCGGCGCGCGCCAGTAGTCGATCAGAACAAGATGTCACGGACTCGTAGCGGTCGGAAGCCGATGGGGCCCATGCCAACCGCATCGACGCGATAGAGCGCCATCGGTGTGCACCAGACAAAGCATCACTGCTCACCGCCCCACAGTCACATGCCATGTAATCGGCAGGTGCGGACCCTCCGCCGGCCTCGGATCGGCACGGCCAGTTGATCTTCCGATGCCCCGCGCTGGCCGGTTCGGTCAGCGCGGCATGCGGCAATTGAGTGCGTTCCTGAGAAGGTCTTGGAGCGCTGAACAATTGAATGGTCTTGCTGTGGGTGATCTCGGCATACTGTGCAGCATGGAGGCGGAGAGGCGACTGTCGTGTAGATCGCGCGGCGGGCCGTTCGAGATCGAATCCGATCAACCGGATCGTGGGCTCGCGCTGGCGCTGGAGGCACTCGGCGAAGCCTTCAGCTCAGTTCGGCCACCCGCGGCGATCGACTGCTGCCCCTACTGCAAGAAGGCGCACGACTTCGCCCCTGTCCTGACGCACCCGCGTCATCGGCTGACCGGAATCGAACTTGGCGACTACGCCTTCAGTGTGCTGAACACCGTTGGGTCCGAAGCTGATCTCCACTACTTGGCCGGACGGATTCTGCAACTGCTGCACAGCGATGACAGTCGAATGCCCGACATCGAAGTCTTCTACGACAAACTTCGCAGGGCGGGTTGGCAATCCTGGCCGCAGGCCGAGTCCATCGCTGCCGTCTTCGACGCACTCTGGCACGATCTGCTGACCCGCGATCCCTCGCACGAGTGCGTCGACACTCTGTTGTGCGCACTGGGTTTGGCCGAGGACACGATTACACCTCGGCTGTCGCGCTGGGCCAACCTCGACTGCGATGTCGCAGTCCGCCGGTTGTACGAGTTCGTCACGTGGGGCTGCCGACAGAAAGGCGGACTTCTGATCCCGTGCAACGCCTTCTGGAACCGGGCGTTACCGACCTACCGTGAACTAGTCATCTGGCTCAACGAGGGACCAGCGCTGCGCGCGGTCACCGTGGCTTTCGATCGTTACGATGACCCCGGTCCGCTTGAGGTCGTCGCGGATATCCACGGTCTCCTTGTGATGGTCGGCCACGGTTACGAGCACGACAACATCGCGTAGTCGGCAGTAGCGGACGTTTTGCACCGCAACAGGTTCCGGCCGCCGACGCCCCGCATTGGCCGGTTCGGTCAGCGCGGTCAGCGGCATGACCGGACACGTGGATGTGGACCGTCGCGCCTTGCCGCGGTTCGGCGCTCCTGCTGGTCGCAGCTAACGGCGAAAACATAACCGGTGCGGTGGGATTCGAGCCCAGCGCGCAGTTTCGGGTCGTCGCCGTTGACTTCGTCGCCGGTCACCCAGGGTGCGGCGACACCGGCGTCGAGTGGACCGAGGATCAGTCGTTTCGCCGGAGCCGGTTCAGTGGGCGGCATATCGCGCAGTGCTGGTAGATCCGTCGATGATTGAACCAGTCGACCAAATCGGCAGTGGCCAATTCGACCTGATCGACGGTGCACTATGGGGCCGGGGTTTGATCAGTTCGGCCTCGAGCAGGCCAGTTCCACTCGTGGCCGACACCGGCCTGCAAACACGGTGACGATGCCATCGGACGACCGGTGGACAACCATCCGGAAATGCCGCATACCGCGCTGACCGAACCGGCCAATGCGGGGCGCCGGCGGCCGGAACCCGTTGCGGTGCACAACGTCCGCTACTGCCGATGAGCGACGGAGTTATGTGGGGCGGAGCTTGATGTAGTGCCGGCGCCTGAACATTGCGTAGTACAGCGCAGTGAGGGCGTTGGCGCCTGGTTCGCAGTACAGCTGGCGTGTCTCATCGGTTGCGAGGTCGACGGTGACGGTCGGCGACGTCCCCCAGTCGAGCTTGAGTTGGACCTCGTGGCTGCCAGGGTCCACGCTGACCGTGAGGATCTCGCCACGGCCGATGCGACCCACTTTGCTGCCGTCGATGAACACGCGGTACTTGCGCAGAAGGTCCGCATATCCGCCAGGTCGCCGCTGGACAGTGATTTGCGCCACACGCTCAGACTAGTTCGATCTTGGTGGGGATGGTCGTTCTGGCTCATTGTTCATCGCGGGTTCCGTGGCTGCAAGGTAATCGGTCAGGGTCTGACCACGTAGACCGCATTGTCGACGAAGTCTGCGAGGCAGGCGGCGCCGTTGCCGGGGTCCACCGCGGCCGCCGCTGTATTCCGGCCGGACCCGGGGATAGGGGTGACCTTGTGGGTGTCGGCGTCGATCGCC
>NZ_JBEYYI010000036.1:0-77247 GCF_040645495.1 Nocardia sp. NPDC046763
CCGGGCACCAGCGCGGTGGTGACGACCACGTCGAATCCCTTGATGGCGTTCTCGAGGGCCTGCTGCTGCGCAGCCTTCTCCTCGTCGGTCAGCTCACGGGCGTAACCGCCCTCACCGGCGGCGTCGATGCCCAGGTCCAGCCACTGCGCGCCGACCGAGCGCACCTGGTCGGCGACCTCGGGACGGACGTCGTAACCGGTGGTCCGACCGCCGAGACGCTTAGCAGTGGCCAAAGCCTGCAGACCGGCGACACCCACACCGAGCACCAGCACGGTGGCCGGCTTCACGGTGCCCGCCGCGGTGGTCAACATCGGGAAGAAACGGGTGGACTCCGACGCGGCGAGCAGCACGGCCTTGTAGCCGGCGACATTGGCCTGCGACGAGAGCGCATCCATCACCTGGGCGCGGGAGATACGCGGAATCGCTTCCACCGCAAAGGCTTGCACGCCCACGCTCTTCAACGCATCGATCTTGTTGTCGGCGTTGCGAGGTGCGAGGAACCCGATCAACGTCTGCCCCGACGACAGCTTGGCGATCTCGGCATCGTTCGGCGCGGCGACCTTCACGACCACATCGGCGCTGTACGGATCACCCAGCGTCGCACCAGCTTCGATATACGCCTCATCGGGAATCAACGCGCCCAGACCGGCACCGGCCTCGACGATCACCTCGACACCCTGCTTCAACAGGGCCGGGATGATCTTCGGCACCAATGCGACGCGTCGTTCGTCCGGGTTCGTCTCACGAACCACTCCGACGCGCGCACCGTCCGGCACACCGCCCTGACCGCTCGGCATTGTCGCTTCCACAGTGCGCGAACTCCTTTCGTGGTCCCTCGACCCGAGATGATGTCCGCTCAGACTTGCCATCTGCAACCGCATTGACAACAGAATCGCCATATTGCTTGACAAATGGACTCCAGGAGTGCAAACCTCCGTCAATTAGTCTTCCAGCACCCTGGAACAGTGACAGGGAGTAATCAGATGACCACCAACGAAGCGGCCCGCACGGGCATCGATGAGATCGACCGGCGCATCATCCGGGAGTTGTCCCGCGACGCGCGACTGTCGATGCGCGAATTGGCCGAGCGAACCCATATCTCCCGAGCCCACGCCTATGTCCGGCTCGATCACCTCCGGAAATCCGGTGTCATAGAAGGCTTCTCGGCGCGTATCGGGTACGAAAAGACCGGACTGCGCGCATCGGCCTTGGTGGCCATGTCGATTCGGCAGGAGTACTGGCATGCTATTGCGGACTCGCTCAGCACCCTTCCGTTCGTCGACCATTACTTCCTGCTGGGCGGCGATTTGGACGTGATCGTCCTGGTGCGCGCCAAAGACAATCAGGCACTGCGCGCCATTGTGTTGGAAAAGCTGCAGGGTCTGACGGGCGTGCGGTCAACAAGAACCTGGCTGATCTTCGAGGAAGCCGTAGGACCGGGGCCCGAGTGGGTCTGATCGACTGCACCGCAGGAGAGTTCTGGCCGGCACCGGATACCGAGCAGGTTCGCCCCCCGAATCCGGCCTAGACCCCGGAGAAGCCGCGCACCAGCGTCTGCGCAACCTCATTGAGGTGCTCGATGGTCAGCTCACGAGCCCGCTCCGGATCACGGTCCCGCAACGCCGTCAAGATCAGATCGTGCGCGCGCAGCTCCTCCTCCGAGGTGATGTGCCCTTCGATCTGCGGCAGTAGATAGTGCAATCGGCGCACCTCATCGGTGAGGTCCTGCAGGATGGCCCGAACTCTCGGATTGCCGCCAATATCGGCCAGCGCCAAGTGAAACGCGCCCGCCGCGCCCAGAGCGGCGTCCGTGCCCGAGGCACTGTGTTGTTCCCCGAGCATGCCCGCGAGCAGCCCCAGATCATCCGCCGTCGCGCGGGCCGCCGCCGCCGCGGCCACTTCCGGCTCGATCATGCGCCGAACCGCGAAGATATCGCGAATATCCCGCAACTCGACCGGCCGGACCAGGTAGCCCTTTCGTGGCAGCACCACGACCCACCCGGTCTGCGACAGCAGCCGCAACGCCTCCCGCACCGGCGTCTTGGACACCCCGTACTCGGTGGCCAGCTCCGCCTCGTAGATGGCGGTGCCGGGTGCGCGCTGTACCCGCAGAATCTGATCCTTGATCCGTTCGTACACCTCGTCGGTGAGCGACATCGCCCCTCTTTCACCAGCTGAAAACCTGAGGACATAAGTGTAGCCCACTGGGATCCCAGTGATATATCTACAAAGTTCTTCCAAAATCTCTGACGCATATGTCATTGTGGTAGCCATCACTCGGCTTCATGCCGAGATCCCAGCGGCCACGCGGCTCGACCGTCGAACTCGCAGCGCCATTCAACAGAACCCTGATTGCAGCAAAGCTGCCGCAATCGCGGCAGGGTGAGGAAGAGATGTCTCAGGAGAGCACCCACCGAATCGGTGGGGAGCTGATGTCCGAGGAAGGCCCGGACGGCTTGATCACCCGAGCCTTCCTGCGCGGAACCGGGTTGTCGGCCGTGACGGTTCGCCAGCGGCCGGTCATCGGCATCGCCAATACGTGGAGTGAGCTCAACCCCTGCAACGCAGGCCTGCGGGAGCTCGCTCAGCATGTGAAACGCGGGATCACCGCGGCGGGCGGGCTGGCACTCGAGTTCCCGACCATCTCCCTGGCCGAGGCGTTCACACGTCCGTCGAGCATGTATCTGCGGAACCTGCTGGCGATGGACACCGAGGAAATGATCACCACGAGCCCGATCGACGGGGTCGTCCTGCTGGGCGGCTGTGACAAGACCCTGCCCGCCCAGCTGATGGGTGCGGCCAGCGCGGGCAAACCCGCGCTGACACTCGCGGCCGGCCCGCGGCCGCTATCAACCTGGGAGGGTCGGCCGATGGCGGTCGAAAACCTCTGGCCGCTCATCGATCAACGCCGGACCGGCAACCTGTCCGACAGCGACTGGTCGCGTCTGGAAGGCTGCCTCAGCCGCGGAGTCGGCACCTGCAATGTGATGGGAACCGCCGTCACCATGGCCGTTGTCGCGGAGGTGCTCGGGATGGCGCTGCCCGGCACTGCGCTCTTGCCGGCGAGTTCGGCGCAGCGAGCGGCGGCCGCCGAGCACACGGGACGGGCCATCGTCGCGCGTACCGCAGCCCGCATCACCCCGGACGCGGTCATGACACCGGGCGCTTTCGACAACGCCTTCCGCGCAGTGTGCGCGGTGGGCGGTTCGACCAATGCGGTGATCCACCTCCAGGCCCTCGCGGGTCGGCTCGGATTGCGTTTGGACCTGGAGCATCTGCAGAAGCTCAGCGACACCACCCCCATGCTCGCCGATGTGAAACCGTCCGGGCGGCGTTTCCTGCACGACTTCGAGGCCGATGGTGGGGTGCCCGCGCTCATGGGCCGGCTGCGCGACATCGCCGACATGACTGCAATGTCCGGCGACGACCGCAGCTGGGACGAGACCGCGACGGACCCGGCCTCGATCGCGGGCTGCCTGTCGACTCTGACTCATCCCGTCGGCGAGGCGAGGTCGCTGGTCATGCTGCGCGGCAGCCTCGCCCCCGACGGCGCGCTCCTCAAGCAGTCCGCCGCCGATCCAGGACTGTGCAGACATGTTGGCAGAGCAGTGGTTTTCGACGGTGTCGACGACCTGCGGGCGCGGATTGATCACCCCGATCTGGAGGTCGATGCGACATCGGTACTCGTGCTGCGCGGCACCGGCCCGCTCGGTGGACCGGGCATGCCAGAGGTCGGCCACCTACCCATTCCGCGAAAACTGCTGGAGCAGGGCGTCACCGACATGGTGCGCATCTCCGATGCCCGGATGAGCGGCACTGCGACCGGAACCGTCGTGTTGCACGTGGCCCCCGAGGCGGCGGCGGGCGGACCGCTCGCGTTCGTCCGCGACGGTGACCTCATCGAGCTCGATACCGCCGGCAACACCCTCGATCTGCTGGTGGACGCCACCGAGTTGGAGCGACGCCGCCTGGAGGGAGGCCCGCGTCATCAAGGGCCGCAGCGGAAGGACGACACCGAACGCTCGGCGGTCCCCCCGGCGCGCGGGTATGCGCGATTGTTCGCCGAGCACGTGACGCAGGCCGATCGGGGCTGCGACTTCGATTTCCTGCAGGCGGTGCGGTGAGCATGTTCGATGTCGGCCTGATCGGAACAGGGGCGATGGGGACACAGATCGCTACCCGGGTCATTGCCGCGGGCCATCGGCTCGCCGTGCACAATCGAACCCGCGCCAATGCGCTCGCCGTGGAGGATGCCGGCGGGCAGTGGTACGGCAGCGCCGGGGAGCTCGCCGCAGTCAGCCGAGTCGTAATCTCCTGCCTGCGAAACACATTCGCGGTCAAGGCGATCTACGGTGGCAGCGACGGCCTGCTCGCCGGAGCCCGGCCCGGCCAGATCTTTGTGGAGCACGGCACTTTTGCACCGGCCGCCGCCCGCGACCTCGCCGCCCTCGCCCATGAGCGGGGTGCGACTTTCCTCGACGCGCCCGTCACCGGCGGGCCGGCGGGGGCCGCGCAGGGCACACTCACGATCATGGTTGGCGGTGACGCCGACGCCATCGGCCAGGTGACTGCGCTGTTGGAATCCTTCGGATCTCGCATCGTTCGCGTCGGCGGCTCCGGCGCGGGCGTCGAACTCAAACTCGTGAACCAGCTGCTGGTCGGCGCGCACATGACCGCCGCCGCCGAGGCGATCCGGGTGCTCGACCGGGTGGGCATCGATCTCGGCCTCGCCGCAGAGGTCCTACTGAGTGGATGGGCGGAGAGCACCATGCTCCGGCGCGCCTTCACCCAGCTCGAGCTCCACGCGATAGAACGCACCGGCGCCACGATCTCCGGCATGAATGAGGTCTTGGACCTGGTGAATCGCCTACGTGATGATGCCCGACTCAGCGGACCGGTGCTCGACGCCACCACCGCGTCGTTCCGGGCAGCCGTGGCGTGCGGCGCGGGCGAGCTCGATCCGGCTGCTCTCGCCCGGCTCGATCACAGAAGTACGGCGGCGCAGGCGGGTCCACGATGAGATGGGCAGCCAATCTGTCGATGCTGTACTCCCGGCTGCCGGTCGAGCAGCGGGCCGCCGCGGCTGCCCGCGACGGCTACTCCTATGTCGAAACCTGGTGGCCCTTCGCACAATCGGCGCCGGCAACGGAGGAGATCGATCACTTCTGCTCGACGCTGCGGCATGCGGGAGTCCGGCTGGCGGCCCTCAATCTCGACGCGGGCGATCCCAGTTCCGGGGAGCGCGGACTGCTGACCGATCCCAACCACGAGATACGCGTGCGGACCAATCTGGAATCGGCCGTCGAGATTCTCGCGGATACGAAGTGCTCAATCCTCAATGCCCTCTACGGGAATCGGATCGATGGTCAGGATCCGGGATACCAGGACCGGCTCGCCTTGCGCAGACTGGTCGGAATCGCCGACCGAGTCGCGGAGCTGGGGGTGACGGTTGTCGTCGAGACACTCAACGCCATCGACAGTCCACGGTTTCCCTTGACGGACATCGGCGATACCGCGGCGCTGGTCACCGAGGCGATCGCACAGAGCGGCCACGGCAATATCGGATTGCTACTCGACACCTACCACCTGCAAACGATGGGTGTCGATCCGGTCATCGCCATCGGCGAATACGGCCCGCTGATCCGCCATGTGCAGTTCGCGGACTCACCCGGGCGCGGGCGGCCCGGTACCGGCCACATCGATTTCTATTGTGTCACACAGGCTTTGGAAGCCATCGGCTATTCGGGATTCATCGGGCTCGAGTACGACCCTTCCCCACAAGGTTAGGAATCAAGGATGAAAATAGTCAGCTATGGACCTGAGCGGGCCGAACGTCCGGGAATCTTCGTCCCGAAACGAGGCATCGCGCCGCTGGATCCGCTCTTGCGATCGCTCGGTTTGACCGCGGTCGACTCCAACACCTTGGTAGCCATGCTCGACTGGCTGCAGCCCGAGATCGAGAAGGTGATCGCGACTGACACCTCCGTGCAGTCGATCTCGTGGCTCGACCCCGGTACCACCCGCCTCGGATCACCGATTCCCTTCCCCGAGAAGGTGCTGGTGGCCGGTGGCAACTATCAGTCGCATGTCGACGAGGCCGCCGGGATGAAGAACGCTCCCTCCCCCTCGGAACCGATCATCATCCTCAAGCCGTCGAACACCGTAATCGGCGCGCGCGACGCACTCATTCGCCCGGCGCAGACCGAACAACTCGACTACGAAACCGAAATCGCCGTCGTCATCGGTCGTGGCGGGCGGCACATCGCCGCGAAGAATGCCTACGACCACGTCGCCGGATATTGCATCGCCAACGATGTCACCGCTCGGGATCTGGCATTCAAGGACGTCCACATCAGCCCGCTCTTCTCGCAGATGACGCGGGCCAAGGGGATCCCGACCGGTGCACCGCTGGGGCCGTGGCTGGTCACCAAGGACGAAATCCCCGATCCCCATCAGCTCCAGTTGCGTTGCTGGGTCAATGGTGAATTGCGCCAGGACGGTAACAGTTCCGAGATGATCGTCGACATCCCGCACCTGATCGAGGATTTCAGCAAAGTCGTCGAGCTGTCCCCCGGCGACGTCATCATGACCGGCACGACCACCGGCTGCGGCGCATTCCAGAATCCCCCGAAGTTCCTGCGCAGCGGCGACATCGTGCGGATGGAGATCACCGGGCTCGGCGTCATGGAGACGCCGATCGAAGACGAGAAGTAATGGCGTTCAGGGCGATTCCCGAACGATCACCGAATCCCTATTCAGGAGAATCACAGTGGACATCGAGGTCCGAACTCCCGAGAACACCTGCATTGTTCTCATCGATTACGTCAGCGGTTTCGCCCCGCTGATCGCGTCGCAGACCGTGGCCGAAAACGTCTCCGGCGGGCGCGCTCTCGCCCAGACCGCGCTCGCCTACGGTATCCCGCTGATCGTGTCCGTCGGCCCCGAGCACGACCCTCGGGGCGTGCTGTATCCGGAGATCGCGGAGGTGCTCGCAGACCATCGGGTACAGCATCGCGGCCTGTCCTTCGACGCTTTCGAGGACCAGGAGTTCGCCGCGGCCGTCGCGGCGACCGGACGTCGGCACTTGGTCATCGCCGGCCTGATGTCCGACGGCTGTGTCATGCACACGACCATGAGCGCCCTGCGCCGCGACTACGGGGTTTCGATCGTCGCCGACGCGACCGCCAGCACGAGTGTCACCGCGCATCACACCGCGATGGCCCGCTTCACCCAGCTGGGTGTCGTGCCGCGCACGTGGATGTCGCTCGCGTCCGAATTCCAGAAGTCGTACGCGAATACCGAGACCCTCACCGAATACCGCGCCGTCCAGGCCAATATGCCCGGCTACGCGATGTTGAACGCCACTCTCGGCAACCTTCGAAATCTGGCCGCCAACAAGCCGGTCGAAAACCAGTAGGAGCACTACCCATGTCTAGAACCCGAACCGATCACGAGGTCGTCATCATCGGTGGCGGACCGGTCGGACTGATGATGGCGATCGAACTCGGCCGCCGCGGCGTGGATGTCGCGGTGATCGAGCGCCGGACCACGCGGCTGCGCCATCCGCGGGCAATCGGGCTGCACGCGCGAACCATGGAGATCATGCGCCAACTCGGCTGGGCCGAGGACGTCCGCAGGGTCGGCAACCTGCCGCTGGAACGCTGGTCCAGCTTCGGCTACATGACCCGGCTGAATGCGCCGGACATCGGATCCATCGATCTCATGGCCGATCCCGCCCGCGTCGAGCGCGCCTACTCGGAATCCCCGGAGATGATTGCCTGGTGTGCGCAGGACGTCTTCGAGCCGTTCCTGGTCGAGAAGGTCGGCGAGTTCCCGTCGGTCCGTGTAACCACGGGTCTGCGCGTGACCCACCTCGAACAGCATGAGGACCATGTCGCGCTTACCGTCGAGGACGAAGCGGGATCGGTCCAGCAGATCTCGGCCGAATACGTGGTCGGAGCCGACGGCGCGCACAGCACCGTGCGCGGGCTGCTGAATATCGACGCCCCGCTCTCACCGACCAAGGGCCACCAGCTCAACGCGTGTTTCGTCGGCGACCTGCGCCCCTACCTGGGCGATCGGAACCACATTCTCTGGTGGGTCATCAACCAGGACACCACGGGCGCGTTCCTCACCTACGACGGGGATCGCCGCTGGGTGTACAGCTGGGGATACGATCCCAACCGCGAATCGGTCGCAGACTATCCGCCGGAACGCTGCGCCGAGGTGATCCGATCCGCCATCGGCGACGCGGATGCGGACGTGGAGTTCGAACGCGTCTTCCCCTGGACGATCGACGCCGCCATCGCCGACCGGTTCCAGTCGGGCCGCACCTTCCTGATCGGCGATGCGGCACACCGGCTTCCGCCCAGTGGCGGATTCGGTATGAACAGCGGCATCCAGGATGCGCAGAACCTCGCCTGGAAACTCGCACTGGTGCTGCGCGGCCACGCCGAAGAGTGCGTGCTCGACACCTATGACGAGGAGCGGCGCGCCGTCGCGTGGTTCAACTCCGAGCAGATTCACCGCAATGTCGAGGCGTCGGCGAAGGTCGGCTGGGTCATGACCGATCCCGACATGCTTGCCCGCATCGAAGGACCCGACGCCGGCCCGGTGCTTCAGCAGATCGCCGACGCGATTCCCTTGCAGGAGGACCAATATTGGTCCTACGGCCAGCAATTCGGATTCGTCTACGAGTCCGCGGCCGTCATCGGCGATGGCACTGCGGCGCCGGTCTCGGTGGTCAGCGATTACCTTCCGTCCGCGGCGCCTGGCGCGCACGCGCCGCACCTCTGGCTGCGGGACCCGGCGGGCGAGCGCCTGTCCACCGTCGACCTGTTGCACACCGACTTCGTTCTCCTGACCACCCCGCAGGGTATGGAATGGCATGCGGCGCTGGCGGATTTGTCGGCCGACCGCGGACTGCCCATGGTCGCCTACACGATCGGTGCCAGCGGCGACTACGTGACCGAGGACGGCCAGGATTGGCCGGCTCGGTACGGAATCGAGGAGTCCGGCGCGGTACTCGTCCGCCCCGACGGGCATGTCTGCCTGCGTGCGGTCGACGCGGGCACGCCTCCTCGCGAGGTCCTCGAGGAGGCGATCGCTCGACTGCTGCCGAGCCCGGCCGTGAACGCGGGCGTCAGCCGGGGGTAGCCGCGGTCGCGGGGAGCACACCCATGACGTCGAAACCGCCCAGCTGCCGGCCGGTCAACGGCCGATAGCTGGTCGGTAGTCCCTCGTCCGCGGTGACCTGCCGTAGATAGTCGACCACCTGCGTGCCCTCCGGGCTGTCGAGCCGCCGCGGCATGACCCGGCCGTCTGGAGTCATCGTGCAGGGCACGAAACCGACGTCGGTCAGGCGGTCGCCGTCGAATCGGAGATAGGCGAGCATGGTCAGGCGGGCGTCGGGGTGCATGGGCAGCATCGGCCAGCCTTCACGCGGCCACATTCCGTACTCCCCGTACTTCTTCCGCCATGCCTCGATCATGCCCGGGGTCGCCCGGTCCAGCAGGCCGTGCAGGTCGAAGGCGAACAAGCCCAGGCCATGGAAGATCGGCTTGTCCCGATAGAACTCGACACCGCGGATCTCGTGATGGTGGTGCCCGAGCACAACATCCATGCCCGCGTCGATCGCCGCGCGGGCAATCGCGTGCTCGTACTCCAGCAGGACCGCTGGGCGATTCGCCTCGCCCCAATGGAATTGGCCGATCACCACATCCGCCTCCGCGCGCGCCGCGGCGATGTCCGCGCGCAGGGCGGCCAGATCCTCTTCGTAGGGAACAGTGGTGATGTCCGGCGGCCAGCCAGGCGCGTGAAAGTCGTTGTCCACGTGGTAGATCGTGTGCGCGCGGATCGGTACGAGACCCGGCACGGTTGCGCGAGCCTGGTAGCCGATGGGGAAGACCGACGAGTAGCCGAGGAACGCAAAGCGAATTCCGTTGCGCTCCAGGATCGCTGGCTTGCGCGCCTCGTCCAGGGTGCGCCCGAAGCCACAGGTGGCGATGGACAGGCGGTGCAGTTCGTCGAGCGTATCGAGCATGCCCTCGTGGCCGCCGTCCAGGATGTGGTTGTTCGCGCCGGTCACCAGATCGAACATTCCGGGTAGCGCGCTCAGGTTGCGCAAGGCGGGTGTCACCTTGCCGTGGGTGCTGACCGCCTGGGTGGTCCGGTCGGTGAAGCACCCTTCGAGGTTTCCCACTCGCAGGTCCGCGGCGCGCAACAGGTCGTCGACATGCGTCCAGATGCCGGGCGGATCGTCGCGATCGACCATCACGTCGCCGACGGCGCACAGCACGGTCTCCATGTTCTCACCGACAGTCATCATCATTCCTCACGATTGTCATCACGTGATGACAATAGCTATAGTCATCACGTGATGACAACCCTTCAATGCGCAGCAGAGGAGTTCGAATGTGGGTCACTTCCGCCGACGGCACACGCCTGTCCGTGACCGAAATCGGCCGGGGCCCCGCGGTATTGATCGTCCACGGGAGCCGGGCGTCGAGCATCGACTGGCAGCCCGTCGCCGATCGGCTGAGCTCGCGATATCGGGTTCTGCTGCTCGATCGGCGCAACCATGGCCGCAGTGAACCCGGCCGGTCGCCACACAGCCTCGATCGGGAGGTGGACGACATCCACGCGGTCCTCACCGAAATCGGCACGCCCGCAGCCGTATTCGGGCACAGCTTCGGCGCGGTGCTTGCACTCGAACTGGCGCGCCGGCGGACCACGCCGATCGCCGCGCTCGCCGTGTACGAACCGCCGACACCGATCGGCGTCTACCTCGCTCTGCCCGCGGCGCTGCTCGACTATGTCACCGCGGTCGAGCAGCGGCGGCTACCCGATGCAGTCCGAACGCTGCTGGCCGTCTTCAATCCCGACCTGCCGCGACGCGCCGTCGATCTGCTCGCGGCGGACCCGGAGATGCAGGCGCTCACCGGGTCCTGGCTGCCCGAGATCGAAGCGATGCGCGATGTCGACGGCGATCCCGAGGCATACGCGGGCATCACCGCCCGCACACTCATCGTCAGCGGCGGTCAGGACGGCCGCCACCTGGGCGAATCGGTTCAGGACATGGGGCGATCGCTGAGCCGCACGCTGCCCGCCGCGCACCTGATCGAATTGCCCGGACACGGCCACTTCGCCCATGTCTCCTCCCCGGCCGCGCTCGCCGAGGCGCTCGGCGATTTCCTGGACCGCGGCGTCGACCTGCCCGCCACACGTTAGTATGACATCAACCGATGACAATAATTCACGGACACACGCCCTGCCGACCGCCGAGGAGCCCGAGGTGACGATCGACGCACAGGAGTTCCTCCGGGCGGCGCGAGAACGCCCGCAGCCCATTGGTGATGTCGCGAAATTCCGTGCCGCACTGGCGAATTACCTCCGGTTCGCGGGTGACCGGCGCGAGGATGTGGTCGTCGACGAACTCCATCCCGCGGGCGTCCCGCGGATGCGGGTGTACCGCCCCGCCGCGCTGCCCCCGCGACTGGCCGCACCGGGACTGGTTTATCTGCACGGCGGCGCATGGGTGCGCGGGACGCTGGACGCGGCCGAGGTGGTCTGCCGCGAATTGGCCGCGCGCACACCGGCGGTGGTGTTCTCCGTCGACTACCGCCTCTCCCCCGAACATCCGTATCCGGCCGCACTGGACGACGCCCGCGCCGCGCTCGACTGGGTTATCGCCCAGGCCGCAGCACACGGTGTCGATCCGGCCCGCCTCGCGGTGGGCGGCGACAGCGCCGGAGCCAATCTCGCCACCGTGGTGGCCCGCCAGCATCCCGACACGATAGGCCTACAGGTGCTGCTGTCGGGCCTCTACGACCTGACCGAGAAACTCCCCGTCGCGGGCGCGGCGGCGCGGGTCGTCGACATCGCCGCCGAACAACGCAGGCTGGACTGGATCGTCGGCTGCTACGCACCCGCACCTGAGGATGTCGCGGATCCCCACCTCAGTCCACTCCGCAACACCGATTTCGCGGCCCTGCCCCCGACGGTGCTGATCAGCAGCGGCTGGGACCCATTCGTCGAGCAGAACCGGCGCTACGCCCGGCTGCTGACCGAGGCGGGCGTCGACGTGCGCTACCACGAATACGCCCGAGCGCCACACGCATTCACCAATCTCGGGGCCGTCTTCCCCGAGGCGTACGAAGTGTACGACGCGGTGGCTCATGCCCTTCGGACGTTCCGCCCGCCGCAACCCGGCGTCTCGGCGGCCGACGCACCGGCGGGCCGGTCGCGACGGCCCTACGACTCCGAGGCTCGCAAACAGGCATTGCTCTCCGCGGGCCGGGAGCTGTTCGGCGAACGCGGCTACGCCAAGACCACCATCCGCGCGATCGGCGAGCGCGCGGGCGTGGACCCGGCGCTCATCTCGCGGTACTTCGGCAACAAGGACGGGCTCTACCTCGCCGCCATTGCGTCCGACGACACCATCCGCCAGCCCGACGTCGAGGATCTGTCGGATGTGGAGACCATCGCGGAGACGTTGTTGCATCGGGTCGTGACGCGACAGGGCGTGGGACCGGTCGCGCTCGCGCTACTCGACCCGATGGCCAGCGCCGACGCCCGCGATCGGGCCCGCGAGGTGGTGGACAAACTGACCGCGCCGCTCGTCGAACGGCTGACCGACGCCGGAACCGACGACGCCGCAGTGCGTTCGGCGCTGGCGGTCGCCTGTATGGCAGGCATCAGCGCCGTGTACGCGAACGGATCGCTGCCGGCGCTGACCGGCACCGACGTCCCAGCGATCCTCGAATTGCTCGGCCCCGCGCTGCGCGCGCTGACCGACACCGATCCGGGGCCCGGCTCGGCTGACCGCACCGCGGACTGACCTGTCACCCGGGCCCGCCGGGCGGGCCATTCATCCAGCCGCAGGGGCCGATTCGGCCCGCGTGACGATCAATTGTCGTCGAAAGGCACATTCGAAAACAGATCGTCTACAGAATCCCTTTCTTCATTGATCAATAGCATCGATCCGTGAACTCTGAGTAGACGATCTGCACACATGGATTCCCGTATTCGACCATGTATCAACATATTCGGAGACAGATATGACCCTCGTTGAACCGCCGTCCGCGCGGCAATTCGAGCAATTCCTGCCCGCCGCGAGCGCCGTGCAGTATCTCGACGCCGACGGCAACCCCGCCCCCAGCGACGCCCGCTACCCCCGCCCCGCCGATGACCGCCTGGTCGAGGTGTATCGGCAGATGGTGCGCGGCAGACGATTCGACCAACAGGCCACGGCACTGACCAAGCAGGGCAGGCTAGCGGTGTATCCGTCCGCGCGCGGGCAGGAAGCCTGCCAGGTCAGCGCGGCGATGTGCCTGCGCCCCACCGACTGGCTTTTCCCCACCTATCGGGACTCGATGGCCATGACCGTGCGAGGCATCCCCGCCGCCGAGATCCTCAGCATGCTCGCCGGCGACTGGCACTGCGGGTACGACCCGGCCGTGCACCGCACCGCGCCACAGTGCACGCCGCTGGCAACCCAGCTGCTACACGCCACGGGGCTGGCGCACGCCGAGCAGCGCCGCGGGCGGGACACGGTCGTGCTGGCGCTGTGCGGTGACGGCGCGACCAGCGAGGGCGACTTCCACGAGGCGCTCAACTTCGCAGCGGTGTTCCACGCGCCGGTCGTATTCCTGGTCCAGAACAATGGTTTCGCGATCAGCGTGCCACTGGCACGGCAGAGCGTCGCGCCCTCGCTGGCCCACAAGGGCGTCGGCTACGGCATCGGCTCCGAGCAGGTCGACGGCAATGATCCGGTCGCCATGATGGGCGTCATGGACGAGGCCGTGCGATTCGCCCGCAAGGGCAATGGTCCAGTCATCGTCGAGGCCCACACCTATCGGCTCGACGCGCACACCAATGCCGACGACGCCACCCGCTATCGCGAATCCGCCGAAGTCGAGCAGTGGCTCACCCGCGACCCGATCAGCCGCCTGCGCACCTACCTGGGCGCCCAGGGAGCGGTCGACGATGCCTTCGACGAGCAGCTGACCACCGAGGTCGAGGCGGAGGCCGCCGCACTGCGGGCCGCTATGAACGCCGACCGACCCGCCGACCCGGCGGAGCTGTTCCGGCACGTGTTCGCCGAACCCACTCCGCAATTGCGCGAGCAACTGGCCCAGGTCGAAACCGAACTCGCTGCCGAAGCCGAAGAGGACTGATCATGCCGAAACTCACGATGGCGCAGGCACTGAACCTGGCCCTGCGCGACGCGATGACCGCGGATGAGAACGTCCTCGTCTTCGGCGAGGATGTCGGCGCTTTGGGCGGCGTCTTCCGGGTCACTGACGGCTTGACCAAGGACTTCGGCGAAACCCGGTGCTTCGATACGCCTTTGGCCGAGTCCGGCATCATCGGCTTCGCGGTCGGCATGGCGATGTCGGGCTTCCGGCCGGTGGTGGAGATGCAGTTCGACGCCTTCGCCTACCCGGCCTTCGAGCAGATCACCTCGCACGTGGCCAAGATCCGCAACCGAACCCGCGGGAAGCTGTCGGTGCCGATGGTCATCCGCATCCCCTTCGCGGGCGGTATCGGCGGCGTGGAACATCACTGCGATTCCAGTGAGGCGTACTACGCCCACACCCCGGGCTTGAAGGTGGTGACGCCCGCGACCGTGGCCGACTCCTACTCCCTGTTGCGCGCGGCCATCGACGACCCGGACCCCGTCATTTTCCTGGAACCCAAGCGGCTCTACTACTCTCGTGCCGAGGTGGAGCCCCGCGCTGACGACCGGCTGGGACGGGCGCTGGTGCGCAGGCCCGGTCGCGATGCGACCCTGGTGGCCTACGGTCCCTCAGTCGAAGTGGCGCTGGAGGCGGCCGAAGCCGCAGCCTCGGACGGTCACGACCTCGAAGTGGTGGATCTGCGCTCGATCGTCCCCTTCGATGACGACACCGTCACGGCGTCGGTGCGAAAGACCGGTCGCTGCCTGGTGATTCACGAGGCACAGGGCTTCGCCGGCGTCGGCGCCGAAATTGCCGCCCGCGTGCAGGAACGGTGCTTCCACCATCTGCAGGCGCCCGTACTGCGGGTGAGCGGATTCGACATTCCCTATCCCGCACCGAAACTCGAGCGGATCCACCGGCCGAGCGTGGATCGCGTCCTCGACGCTGTGGACCGCCTGCAGTGGAACGACATTCCCGATACCCGATGGGCGGTGAGCGCATGAACGACCAGGTCTTCCTCTTGCCCGACCTCGGTGAGGGCCTGACCGAG
The DNA here is from genome assembly GCF_040645495.1 of Nocardia sp. NPDC046763. Classification (NCBI taxonomy): domain Bacteria; kingdom Bacillati; phylum Actinomycetota; class Actinomycetes; order Mycobacteriales; family Nocardiaceae; genus Nocardia; species Nocardia sp. NPDC046763. The sequence goes on from NZ_JBEYYI010000036.1 coordinate 15,232, forward strand.
GCCGACATTCTCGAATGGCGGGTCGCGGTCGGCGACACCGTCCGCATCGACCAGATCATTGCCGAGGTGGAGACGGCCAAGGCCGCGGTCGAGGTGCCGGTTCCGTTCGAGGGCACCGTGATCGAACTGCACGGGGCCGCGGGCGACACACTGCGGGTCGGCACCCCGCTGGTCACCATCCGCGGCGTGGACGCCGACACAGCCGGACCGTCCTCGGGCGCGCCGCGCGAACCGGCGGGTCACGAGCAGTATCGGGAGGAGGAGCGCGCCGGATCGGGCAATGTGCTCATCGGCTACGGCACCGGTTTCGATGCCCCGCGCCGGCGGCGACGGGTTCCCATCACCCACCGATCACCCGCCACCCCCGAAGTGAGCGAACAACCGGAAGCGGTGAAATCGACCAGCATCCCGGTTCCGCCGTCCGCGCCTCGAGTCATCTCGCCGCTGGTACGAAACCTCGCCCTGCGCGAGGGAATCGACCTCTCCACGCTGACCGGAACAGGGCCCGGCGGCATCATCGTCCGCGCCGATGTCGAAATACGCGCCGATGTCGAGAGCCCACCTGCGCCCGTACCCGCGGCTCCCGCGCCCGGCCCCGGCCGCTTCCACCTCGAGCGTATTCCGCTGAAGGGCCTGCGCAAGACGGTCGCCGACAAGCTGTCCACCAGTCGCCGCGAGATCCCCGACGCGACCACCTGGGTCGACGTCGATGCCACCGAGCTACTGCGGGCCCGCACGGCCATCAATCACGGTCTGCCGCCCGAGGACCAGGTGAGTCTGCTGGCGCTGCTGGCACGCCTGACCATCGCGGCATTGTCCCGGTATCCAGAGCTCAACGCGTCGGTCGACACTGCCCGCGGCGAGATCATCCGCCACGGGCAGGTGAATCTCGGCGTAGCCGCGCAGACCCCGCGCGGTCTGGTTGTCCCGGTCATCGACCACGCCGACACCATGACCACCGTGGAACTGGCCCGTGCGCTGCGCGATACCGTCGAGACCGCACGCGAGGGAAAGCTGCCGCCCGCCCGGCTGACCGGCGGCACCTTCACCCTCAACAACTACGGCGTCTTCGGTGTCGACGGCTCGACCCCGATCATCAATCACCCAGAAGCCGCGATCCTGGGAATCGGCCGCATCCTCGACCGGCCATGGGTCACCGACGGTACAGTCACCGTCCGCAAGCTCACCCAGGTCTCACTCAGCTTCGACCACCGCGTGTGCGACGGCGGAGCGGCGGGCGGATTCCTGCGACTGTTCGCCGACTACCTCGAAAACCCCGTCGCCGCGCTGGGGAGGCTGTGATGACCGAAACCCACAGTGATGTCCTGATTCTGGGCGGCGGCTCGGGCGGCTACGCCTGCGCCCTGCGCGCCGCCCAGCTGGGCCTGACCGTCACCCTCGTCGAGGCCGACAAGGTCGGCGGCACCTGCCTGCACCGCGGCTGCATCCCGACCAAAGCGCTACTGCGCGCCGCCGAAGTCGCCGAAACAGCCAGCACCGCAGCCTCTTTCGGTGTCCTGACCGAGGTCCACGGCATCGACGTCAACGAGCTCCACGCGTACAAGAACGGCATCGTGCAACGGCTGTACAAAGGACTGCGCGGGCTGCTCACCAACGACAAGATCAGGATTGTGGAGGGGGCCGGGGTGTACTCGCCCGACCGCTCGATCACCGTCGACGGCGTGTGCTACACCGGCGATTCGGTTGTCCTGGCGACCGGATCACAACCGCGCCTGCTCGACGGTATCGAGGCCGGTGCCCGCATCCTCACCAGTGATCAAGCTCTGCAGCTGGATTTCATCCCACGCTCAGCGATCGTGCTCGGCGGCGGCGTCATCGGCGTCGAATTCGCCAGTCTCTGGCATTCTTTCGGCGCGGAGGTGACGATCGTCGAAGCTCTCCCCCACCTGCTCATGGCCGAAGACCCCTGGAGCTCGACGCAATTGACGCGGGCACTTCGTAGACGCGGAATTACATTGCGCACGAAAACCCGTGTGGCAGCGGCGAAGGAGGACGACAACGGGGTATCGGTGGAACTGGCCGGGGGCGAAACGCTGGCGGCCGACGTCCTCCTCGTCGCCGTCGGCCGCATCCCGCGCAGCGCCGACCTCGCGGCGGCCGGTATCGCTGTCGACAATGGCTGCGTGGTCACCGATGACCGGCTGTGCACGAATGTTTCCGGAGTGTACGCCGTCGGTGACCTAGTCGCCGGGCCCCAACTGGCACACCGCGGATTCCAGCACGGCATGTTCGTCGCCGAAGAGATCGCCGGTCTCTCGCCCGTCCCGGTCGTCGACCACCTCATCCCGCGCGTCGTGTACTCCCACCCCGAGGTGGCGTCCGTCGGCCTCACCGAGAGCGCCGCTCGCGAGCAATACGGTGCCTGCGCGACAACGGTTTACGACCTCGCCGGCAACGGCAAGAGCCAGATCCTCCGAACCGCCGGGGGCGTGAAGATCGTGCGCGCGGGCGAAGCTGGGCCGGTCGTCGGCATCCACATGGTGGGCGACCGCATCGGCGAATCCATCGGCGAAGCGCAGCTGGCGGTGGCATGGGAGGCGCTGCCCGCCGAGATCGCCGCCTTTGTTCACGCCCACCCCACACAGAACGAAGCGCTCGGCGAGGCCATGCTCGCGCTCGCGGGCCGCCCACTGCACAGTCACGCGTGAGGGTTCGGCCGGGGATCTGCCTGCGGCGTGGCGGACGACCACGAATTCCTCGCCGCACGAGGCGGCGTCGAGATCCGTCCCTAGGAAGTCAGTTCTCGTGCAGCAGCAGGTGCACCGCCGCCTTGGTGATCGTCTTGATCGCTGAGGCGGCGGTCTCATGTCCGCCGACCAACAGCGTGTAGACGTTCACACCGGTCCGCACCCACTCGAGTGCGGGCCTTGGGAATACCGTCGGCCCGCCCCGATTGTCGTGGGGCGGGCCGAACGTTGAAGAAGGGATCGGGTCAGGCGCCATAGATCTGGCGGATCTCGCTGGCGCCGTTCCAGCCGGGCCAGTGTTGCTTGTGCAGTTCGAGGAACTCGGTGGCGCGGCCGATCGCGTCCTCGGTGGTCGTGACCTCGATGATGGCGTAGGCGGTGACATTCTCCCCGGCGGGAATCGGGCCGGTGTTGATGGTGTCGTCGGTCAGGTCGATTCGGGTGCCGGTGGCGGCGGGGGCCAGGCCGGCGGTGTCGCGCAGGACGCCGGCGGCGGTCCATTCGGCGGCGGCCTTGCCGATGGCCTCGAACAGTTCCTGCGGCGGGGCGCCCGGGGTAGTGGTTTCGTCGCTGCGCAGCATCAGCAGGTAGCGGGACATGACGGACTCTCTTTCGGGTTGTGTCGTTGAGTGGAATGGCTTGGCGGTCAGGCGATTCGGTGGCTGGCGTACCGATTGACGGTGGCGGCCAGGTAGGCCCAGGCCACAATCGCGCCGGCGAACAGTCCCAGCGGGCCGCCGTTGGCGCCGCTGTTGCACCAGACCAGGCCGGCGAGAAAGATCGCGCCGCTGGTGTGCCCGGCGATCGCCCAGCGGCGCAGCCCGTCGAACGAGCAGCGGCGGGCTAGCACGAAGCAGGCGGCGATCATGGCAACGAACGCTGGGCTGGCGGCGGCCATGTGCAGCATGTCGTGGGTGCTCATGGCGGTCGGGCGGCCCAGGGGGGTGCCGGCAGGGAACCCATCGGAGGGATCCAGGGAGAACATGCTCGCGGCCACGAAGCCGATTCCCTGGATTCCCAACAGGATCGGCACCCACGTCCGGCCGCGTGCGCCGGCCAGCGCGCGGCGGGCGCCGACCGCGCAGACCAGCATCAGCGCGCCCGAAACGGCGAAGTTCAACTGCTGAATCCAGCCCAGCGCGCCGGCCGACAGCAGGCTGACCGGGTGGCGCATGATGTCGAACCCGGGCCGGGATGCGGCCTGGGCTAGCGCGACGGCCGCGAATACGGTGACGGCAGCAATGCCGCAGCGGGCCATCCAGGCATGCGTGGCGGCGGCATGTGCGGTGATGGGGTGGTCGGCAGTGGGGGTGGCGGCGATGGCGGTCATGAGTGTTGCCCCTTTCGCAAGTACTGGACCGTTCCGTACTATGGAACTAGACAGTACAGTACTACGACAGAACTGAGCCGTCTAGTACTATTCAAGTGATCCTGAGGAGGAGCGATGGAAACCGAGACCCTGGGCCGGTCGGCACGCAAGCAACAGGCGATCCTGACTGCCGCCGGCGCAGTGTTCCTGGACAAGGGGTACGACGGCGCCAGCATGGACGAGGTGGCCACGCGGGCGGCGGTATCCAAACAGACTGTCTACAAGCACTTCACCGACAAGGACCGGTTGTTCCGCGAGACGGTGCTGGCCACCACCGACCGCATCGACGCCATGATCGACCTGGTCGCCGGGTCGCTCACCGATACCGAGGACGTCGAGCGGGATCTGAGCGAGCTGGCGCGGCGGTTCCTGGCCGCGCTCATGGCTCCGGATGTGCTGGCCACCCGCCGTATGGTCATCGCCAGTGCCAATCGCTTCCCGGACCTGGGCCGGGACTGGTACGACCGTGGCTTCGGGCGGGTGCTGGAAACCCTGACCGCATCCTTTGCCCGACTCGCTGCGCGAGGGCACCTGCGAGCGGACGATCCGGCCGCCGCCGCGGAGCACTTCGTCGGCCTGTTGCTGTGGATCCCGGTGAACAAGGCCATGTTCACCGGGACACACGCGCCGTTCACCGACACCGAACTCGACCGCCGCGCCACCGAGGCGACCCACGCGTTCCTACACGGCTACGGCACACCGGACCAGTAGCGCCGAAACACCGATCACGCCCATGTCGAGGCTCTTGCCGGTGCCGCCGGAACGTATTTTGCGGTACGACAAGGGAGGAAGCGCGGCAGCGCAGCTGCAGTGGCTGCGTTGGTGGGACATGAGGGTCGAGGGATTCTCCGGCGATCCGATAGCGCTGTGCGGCACGCCGACACCGGCAGTGCGCCAGGGTCGGCATCGATGTCGTCGACACCAGCTGGTGGCCCACCGACTTCCAACCGACGCACCGGGCGCCTGGTCACTCCGGTACCACGCGCCCGTCCGCCGCCGCGATTCACTCGCCAGGATCGACCAGGCACAGAATCGTCGGGTCGGGTTTCGGGTAGACGACCGCGTTGTGGGCGTCGGTCGCGTCGCCGCACGCGGTCGGGTCGGTGGAACCCTTGATGATTCGGCCGATCTTGAAATAGGTCAGTTGCGCCTGGTGCCCACTCTGCGCCGCGGCAGTACCGCAGTCGACCGGCTGCGCCGAGTTGTCGAGGCTGTTCTGGGCCACGCATTCACCCTCGCGCACTTGCAATTCCAGGCACAGGGTGGTGTTGCGCATGCCGCCGATGGAGCGCACGGTGTCGTAATCGGTGCCCGGACACGAGCCGCCACCAGGATCCTTCAGCACCACGCCGACGCGGTATATCGTCGTCGGGTCGTCACAGGACACCGTCGTCACGTCGACCATGGCGGGCCCGCCGCTGACCTTCACACAGTCACCGGCGGACACCTTCCGCAGCGGATCACGGCCACCGTCTCGAACATGGCCATGATCAGTGACGTGCTGCCAGCCATACACGACGGTGATCGACAGCGCCAGGCCGACCACACCGCCGACCCCGCCCAGCCACCTCCGGGGTCGCCTCGGTGGCTGCGGCGGCCACGGGGGCGGATAGCCGGTGACGGGCTGCTGCGTCGCAGGCCCATAGCCCTGCGGCGCGCGATGATCGGACGAACTGGTCATGAAAAGCCTTCTTGCTCACTGATTGTGGGTTCGGATGAGCGCGAGCGGAATCCGTCGCGAAACCCCCGCGCTCGCTCCATGAGTTTTACTTACCACTAGGTAAAATTCAAGGCCCTTCGGGGCCGGCGAACCATATGCGGGAGCTGCCTGAGCACTTGCTCGACGGTGCCGGCCTCGAAGCCGCTCCCCCGGGCCGCGAGGTACCCGTCCGGTCGAACGAGTATCCAGTCGCCCGGCCCGGCTGCGAGCGTTCGACCGACCTGTCGGTCGGGATCGTGGATGGCGGCCGGATCGGCCTGCCGGTCCGGCATGATCGCGTGCACGCGCATCCAGCCAGGAGCGGCGTCGGGTGCGGCAGGGCCGAAAACGAGCAGATGCCAGGCCGGATCACGCAGTGCCGCACGCAGTCTCGTCCAGCCGGGGCTGTCGGCCTGCGCCGCGTCGATCTGTGTCAGCCGCTGTCCGGGCCGTGGACTCGCCGTGCCGGGATTCGGCAGGGTGAGCGGGCTGTCGCGGTATTCCAGGGCGAGACCGGACATGCCGCGCACCAGCCCGCGCAGGAAGTCGAAGTCGGAATCGCGAGAATCCTCGGCGGTTTCGGGGAACATCGCGATCTCCATGACCTCACCGGTCGATGCGAGCAGGGCCTGCCCGACCGGAACCCGTTCGATGTCATAGGTTTCCAGCAGCTCCGCAGCCGCGTCACCGTTCAGCACCATGGCCAGCTTCCAGGCGAGGTTGACCGCGTCCTGCATGCTGATGTTCATGCCCTGGCCGGAGGCGGGCGAATGGACATGGGCCGCATCTCCGGAGACGAAGACCCGGCCGACGTGCATGGCGGGCACGGCCCGCTGCTGAATGGTGAACGCCGACGCCCATGTCGGTGTGTGCACGGCCGTGGCGCGGCCGGTGGCCGCGGTGATCCTTTCCGCGAACCGGGCCCCGATCCCCGCCAGATCGCGCGGATCACCCTCCCCTGTGGTGTCGAGGAGCCGCCATTTGTGCGGATCGGGGAAGGGGAACAGCATCACCAGCCCGCCGGGCGGGAACATCCAGTGCAGGGCGTCGCGCGCGAGCGGGGTGTCCACGATGGCGTCCGCGATCAGCCAGGTGTAGGCGGATTCGCCCTGCAGTGGCAACCCGATCGTCTTGCGCACCAGGGAATGACCGCCGTCGCAGCCCCAGAGATACCGCGCCCGAACCGATTCGGCCCGTCCGTCGGCGTGCTCGAGGACCGCGTCGACACCTGCGCCGTCCTGGGTGAACGAGCGCAGCCCGGTATTCCACTCCACCCGTGCCCCGGCCACGGCCGCGTGCGCACGCAGCACCCGCTCGGTGATGACCTGGTCGACCATGAACATGTACGGGAATCGCGTTGCCAGGCCGTCGTATTCGTACTCGAGGCGCACCGGGCCGTGCTCGAGGTGCCGGACGAAGGCGTTGACGCGTGTCCCGAACGGCGCGATATCGCCGAGAATCCCCAGCTGGTCGTACATCTCCAGCGTGCGCGAATGGGTGTTCAACGCCCGGCTCGTGGTCGCCGGACCGGCCGCGATATCCACGATCCGCACCGTGATCCCCCACCGCGCCAGCTGTAGCGCCGCTGTCAGGCCGACCGGCCCGGCGCCGGAAATCAGGACGTCCACATCGTGCTCGGGCATTACCGCTCCTTCAGTGTCAGCTAGGCTGACACTGAGTCTTTCCCAGGCGGTCGCCTACAGTCAAGCAATGGCTCGAACCGATTCCTCCGCTGCGGAACTCTCGCTGCTGGCCCTGCTGCAACGGGCCGTCCGGTGGTTTCAGGACGGACTGATCGAGGGCATGACCAACGCGGGCGTGGAACCGATAACGCCCGCCCACATGCTGGTGCTCGGCCACCTGCGCGGTCGGGATCCGATCAGCATCGCGGAATTGGCGCGGCTGGCCGGAGTGACCCGCCAGACCATGCACCGGGCGGTTGGCCAACTCGACCGCGAGGGGCTGGTCACCGTCGACCAGGCCGCGGGATACCCGCGCACGGCACAGGTCCGCATCACCGCGGCCGGCGCGGACCGCCGCACCTGCGCCACGCGCATCCTCGCGACTCTCGAGGCCGAACTCGGCAGCGCTCTCGGCGGCGAGGCAACCCGGCAGCTGCGAGCCACGCTGGCCAGCCCCTGGCCGGACAGCCGACAATGATGATCCCGTCAGGCCCGGAGGGAGATTCGGTTACCGAGCGTCGGATTCCATACGCGCGTCGATGGATTCGATGCTCTCGCCCCGGCCGCGCGGGCGAAAGGTCACACCCACGAGGCCGGACATCGCGGTGACGACGACCATCATGCCCACCAGGACAGCGAAGCCGCGGTGCAGCAGTGTCGGCACGAAGACCAGCATCATGGCGGAGGCGATGCGGGCGAGACCGAAGCTGAGGCCGATCGCCGTGCTGCGCAGTCGCGTCGGGAAACTCTCCTGGCACCACAGCTTGTAGTGCGCCTCACCGGCCAGGGTATTGCCGATGCCGTAGGCGATGAAGGCGGCGACGAGCGTGGGCGCGCCGGTGTCCACCACGAGCAGCGCAGCCCACGACAAGGTCTGCGTGACCGCGCCCGCGACGAAAACCGGTGTCCGGGCCCGGGTGTCCATCAGCGGCATCATCGCCAGCACCGTGACCACGATGAGCGGGACCACCAGCAGCGAGGCCGTCAGCGCTCGGGACGAGTCGAGATGGCCCACGGTCTCGAGCGCGTAGAGGCCGAAGGATCCGTAGAAATTGGTACCGAGGGTGACGGTGACATAGAAGACGAGCAAAAAGATACTGCCGCGCCGCAGATTCGGCGCGAGCAGCTCCCGGGGGCTGCTGTCCGACGGTTGCCAACGCAGGGATTCGACCATGCGCCGCCGCAGCAGCCAAGTGATCAGCGCGATCGCCAGCAGGTGCGCGAAGATCGCGCGCGGCAGCTGATCACCGAGCCGGGAACCGGACAATTCCAGGCCGATCACGGCCAAAGGTCCCAGTGCCCACAGCAATTGGGTGAAGGTCACCAGCCGCCCCCGCTCCGACGCCGGAGCATTCTCGCCGACCAGCGCCAGCGCCGCGGGCACATCCGCGCCGATTGCCAGGCCCACGGTCACCACGCCGACGAACAACATGACCGGGTGGACTGCCAGCACCAGCCACAACAGCCCGACGATATACACCAACAGGTCCACGGCGTAGACCCGTTTGCGGCCGTAGCGGTCGCCGATCCGCCCACCGGCGATGGATCCGAGACCGATACAGACGGTCAGCGCGGCGGAAAGAAAACCCAACTGCCACTCCGACATTCGAAAACTCGACTGCCAATGCGAAAGCGCCGCGGACACGGCGATGATGGTGCCGGCGTCCAGATAGGACGCCATGCCCGCCAAGGCCGCCAGCGACCAGGGCCGCGCCACGGCGACGTGAGCGGTCGTCGCGGTCATCGGCGAGCGAGCCAGGTAGCGGACTGCCGATCCAGGACGGCTGCCAGATCACCCAGCGCGACACTGTAATCGGCCACGTGCAGGCCGAGTTGCATGTCGCCGGCAGTGCCGAGGACGGCCTCGAGATCGCCGCCGATCTCCAGCCACGCGGCTGAGCCGTCACTACCCGGACCGTAGCGGCAGGTGGCCGTCAGCACGCCGGGATAGCGGGTGAAACCCGTCGGGGTGCTCGGCACCCGGTAGTCGTGCAGCACCACCGTCAGGTGCCCGGCGGGCGCGATATCGGTGCCCTGCAGCAGATTCCGCGTCGGCATGACCGTGTCGAGTGGGGTGCGCGCGGCCGGATCGGCGGCGCGGCGCAGCGCGGCCGGATCGACGCAGGCGATGCGGTGGCCGGAGACCGCGCTCCAGGCCAGGCTCTTCGACCCCGGCTCATGCCCCGCAGCATAGGCGGAATAGGCGATGACGCATCCGGCTGGAACGGGTGCGCTCGCGCCGCACAGCGGCAGGTGCTGGAAGGTGGAGTCCGGGTCCGCGCCGTCGCCCGTTGGACGATCGTCGGGCACCTGCACCTTCCCGCCCAGTAGCACGGCGCTGACCAGTTGTGCAGTGGTGTCGGGCCGCCCGTCGATCCGGTCGCGGATCAGCTGTTCCAACGCCACGCTGCCTTGCGAATGGCCGAGCAGGATCACCCCGCGCCGGTCGCCGCCCGGCCCGACATTGTCGTGGGCCCAGTAGTCGTCCCACGCCGCGAGCACGTCGGCGAATCCGGGTCCGGCATAGCCGTCGGAGCCGGTGTCCACATGCTGAGCCAGCTGCGGCAGGGTGTCCTGCCGGTAGAGCGGGGCGAACATGCGGCAGCGACCGAGCAGCGGCCCCACCTGCGCGAGCAACACTGCGAGTTCCTCGGCCCGAGGCTGCGGCCGATCTCCGCGCACAGGGTTGGGCACCAGGTCCACCGTGGGATAGACGTAGAAGCAGTCCACGCCCGGAAGTGCTGAGGCGGTACCGGTTTCGTCATCGAGATCGCTGTGACCGACAGTGGTGACGGACAGTGCGGCTCGGCTGCCATCCGGATAGCGTGCCAGCCCGGGCTGGGCCCCGGGCCTGCCGTCGGCATCCTGGCCGCAGGGATCGAGTGCCATGCCGGGTTTGCACAACCAAACCGTCCCGGTCGTGGTGTCGGGTGGGGCGGCCGCGGCCATCCCCGATACCGAGCCGGCCGCGAGCGCGGCCGCCGTGATCAGGCGGATCACGTGTTTCATCGGATACTCCAGAAGATTTCAGAAGCGCGCGCTGAACTTTCCGGCAGCGTGCGGGGTCGCCGTACCCGACCTGTCGACGATCTCCACCGGAACCGGCGAGTCGACCACGACACGGTTGCCGTCGATCTCCACCGACACAACGCCGTACGGCGTCGGCGCGGCGCCCGCTGCCGCGGTCAGCACACCGGGGCGCGGCGCGATGCGGGCCCGCGTGAATCCGGGTTCGGCCGGGGTGATGCCGAGGGTGTAGCAGACCAGATCACGGGTGGGCGTGGCCGACCAGCCGTGACAGTAGGATCCGCCTTCCCAGCACTCCCGGAACGCGGTCGGGGCATCGGCGCGCAGGCGATCCCAGTCCAGGCACAGTTCCGCGATCCGGTCGGCCGCACCCAATCGGGCGATGGCGTCGTGCACGACATAGCGGAAGAACGGCTGCGCCCCGACCACCGAACGCTCTGTGTCCCAATCGGGTTCGGGTCGCACGGACACCGGCTGACCGGCGCTGGGTCCCAGTGCGTCGCCACCGTGATCGGCCAGTGGGCTGGTGGTGAACATGGCCGATCGGTCCAGCAGCAGCCGCAAGATCTCCGGCTTGCGTTCGGGTGGGACGAGATCCGCGCAGACCGCCGCGGCCGCGACGTGCTCGCTCACCGATGTGCCACGGCGGCCGTCGGCCAGATTGTCGCGATAGGCGCGCCGCCCCGGGTCCCAGAAGGACTCGAACCCGCAGAGCAGGCGACCGTGGAAGGCGGCCGCCCAGGTGGCCCGGCCATGATCACCGACCCAGCGCGCCATCTCGGCGAAATCCCGTAATCCGCGTGCCAGCAGCGCATTCAGTGCCGCGCTCGCGCCCGACACCTGCACCGGCGACCAGTCGATGAGGACCCACCCGGGCACCTCCTCCACGAGACCGGCGGGACCGCGATAGGGTTCGAAATAGCGCAGGATTCCTTCGGCGGTGGACAACAGACCGCCGACCAGTTCTCGATCACCGGTGTAGCGAAACAGGTTGTGCACGGAGCGAATCCAGTGCAGCGACCAGTCCGGAATCGTCGGCACCTGCGTGGTCGCGAAATCACCGGCTACCACCATGGGCAGCAGGCCGTCTGCGCGCGGCTGCGCCGCCAGCTGCGGGTTCCATCGAGCCAGCCGCCAGTCCTGGTTGGCGATCAGATCGACGGACTGATGCACCACGGCGTCCCCGGTCCAGGACCGCTGTTCCCTTGTCGGGCAGTCGATGTAGGCATCGTGGGAGGTCAGGTCCACGGTGCGCAGACCCGTGCGATAGACGGCGTCGAGGCGTGGGTCACTGGAGTCGAACGGGGCGACCGGGTCTCGCGGGCGCAGCAGTTCACGGATCCGGAGGGCGACCGGCGCCGTCGCGTCCTCCAACGCGAGAACAAGGTAGCGTCCGCCGACCGAGTCAGCCGAAAGATAGGTGTCGGCCGAGCCGCGGGCCACGTACCGGAATACCGGCGCGCTGTCGAGCGCGGCCGCTGTGGGTACCTCGACCAGCGCGCCGTCGATGACCTGACCGCGGGCTGCCTCGAAATGCAGTTCCAGCCTGCCGCTGACGATCATCTCGAAATCGGCGACCAGCAGCGCGCGGTCGCCGCCCGCCCCGCCGAGGGCCGAGACCAGGGCGGCGCGTGGATCATCGCCGGAAGGCGGGGCCGCCCGGCTGTTCAGGACTGTCGCGGTGCGGATTTCACCGGTCAGAGCCGGAATAGGTCTGGGCCGCAGGATGCCCCACGGCTCGGTGGGCGGCCGCGTCCCACCGCGCGGGCCCACCACCGAGTACTCGGCCAGCACCCGCGCGTACGACCAGGACGAATCGTCGAAATCCGGTGCCATCCAACGTGGTTCGAGTAGCCGGGCATCGAGGTTCTCGGGCAGCTGGGTCAACAGCATGCCAGGCGGATGACCGGGGCGCCAGGCGTCGCCGGGTGCGAACCGCCACGAGGGGTCGGTCGCGATGATCTCCTCGTCGAGCCGGATCTCCGCCACCATGGCGCCGCCACCCATCGTGAAGCTCGGTGGCGACGGCTCCCACCACGGCACCGGATATCCGTAGAAGCGGGCGAGTACCGCGACCGTGTTGCCGCCCTCGCGCAGTGTGTGGCGAATGTCGTATTCGTCGAAGCACAGCTGGCGCGGCCCGTGCCGCACCGGCCCCACACCGATGTCGATTCCGTTGACGTACAACCGATACCGGGAATCGGCGGTGATTCGCACCGTGGCCCGGGCGGGCACGCTCGCCAGCTCGAAGCCACGCCGGAACAGCACCCGTTGGTCGAAGCGACTCGGGTCCAGGGATCCGTACGGCTGCGCCTGACTGGGTCCGCCCAGTGCCGGGCGATCGGACCAGATCCACTGTCCGATCCAAGTATCTCGCGTGGTCGCCACACCCAGAGTTTTACTTACCACTCGGTAAAACTCAAGATGGTGTTGTAAGAAGAATCCATGAAACCGCAGCCGACAGCGCCACGCCGGCGAGGCCGCAAGGAGCGCGCCGACGGGCGTTCCCGCCGCGAAGAGCTGCTCCGAGCCGCGGCCACCCTTTTCGCCGAGCGGGGCTACCGCGACACCAGCATCGCCGACGTGGCGATGCGCGTCGGCGTCACCCAGCAGGCCCTGCTCTATTACTTCGGCAGCAAGGTCGGCCTGCTGCACGCGGTGATCGACGCCCGCGACGACGAAAGCCTCCGATTCGTCGAGGAACTCGCCGCCCTGGGCGGCGTCCGCGCCCTGGACAAACTGCCCGACTTCGCCCGCCGCAATATCGCCGACCCCAACCTCGCCCGCCTGTTCGCGGTCCTACTTGCCGAGAACCTCAACCCCGGCGACCTGGCCCACGACCACTTCGTCCAGCGCTACCGCAACCTGCGCGCCGTCGTCGCCGCACTCGTCGAACAGGGCCAACACACCGGCGACTTCGCTCCCACCATCGACCCCACACTCAAAGCGATCGAAATTGTCGCCTTCATCGAGGGCGTCAATACCCAATGGCTCCTCGACCCCGACTCGATCGACCTGCAAGCCGTCACCGACTCCTTCACCCACGACCTGATCCGCTCCCTTACGGCCAATTAGCCAGTAGGGCAACCCCATTCGAGAATTCTAAAACCGACGAGACGATCAGCCCGGGCTCCGCGGCCCGCTCGATGCCGGCTGCAGACCCCGGGCCCGGGTGATCGCGGAGGGATTGCTACAACACGATCATGGAGTTGCGTCAGCTGCAGTACTTTCTGGCGGTGGCCGAGGCGGGGACGTTTACCCTGGATATCCAGGGATATTGTCGAACAGAAGCGCGGGCCCTTCTTTCTCTGCCGAAAGCTCGGTGATCCCACCGATTTCCAGGTCCCAGTTCGCCCCGTCGACAACGCGAACTTCTTCCGGGCCGAGTTTTTCTGTCAGGGTGCCGATGTAGTCTCGCAGATCTCGAAACACAGCCATGACTGTATCCGGGTGACAGGCCGCCGCGGCCGCACCCGATCCCCTTTCATTCAGTAGGACTACGGATTTGAAGGCTGCCGGATATCACGGAGCTGACCTTCGACTCAACCCTGCCGCCCGGGCACGGTCGCGTCCAATATCGATTTCTGCTGCGTCCTATCCGATTTCCAGATGGGGTATCGGGGCAGATCCGCGGCCCACGCTGGGTCGTCCAGGCTCCAGCAATGACCGACATCGCAGAGGCGTCGAATCGTCTGGCGATGCCGTCCTCCTGATCGGTCATCGTTCCAGCAGGGCACATCATGGCATTAACTTGTAAGTTATAAAATGAGACGTCAAGGGGTCTGTGGAGGCACTACGATCAAGGCAGACGGCGACACGAGAAACAGGAGGCCCGACTCGATGGCACGGCGCAGCGCATCGGCCGCAACCGGAACGGGACAGCCCGAAACCGGCACCACCGGATCCGCCCCGACCTACGCCAAGGCCAAACCGCCCGGCAGCCGCGCGAGTTACGTTCAGGACGTGCTCCGGTCGGAAATCCTCAGCGGCGCAATGCCTCCCGGCACGCCGATCCTGCAGGACAAGGTCGCCGAACGCCTCGGCGTGTCCATTACGCCGGTGCGGGAGGCCCTGCGGAATCTGGAATCGGTCGGATTGGTTGTCTACGAGCCGAATTTCGGCGCCAAGGTCGCCGAACTCGCCGCCGGCGAAATGGAAGAGCTGTATCTGCTACGTGCCGCCGTCGAGGGCCTGGCCGCGCGGCTCGCCGCCACCTCGATCTCCCCCGCCGAAGTGCAGCGGCTACACGAAATCCATGGGGAACTGCGCACCGCGGTCGATGCGGGCGACCCCTCGCGAATGGCCGCCGCCAGCCGGCAGTTCCACGCCCAGATCGCCCGCGCCGGCGGACGCTCCATCATCGCCCGGCACCTGCAGTGGATCTGGGAGAGTCACCCCATCCCCATCGAGCAATCGGTGTGGTCGAACCCGAAAGTGGCCGCACAGGCCGTGGACTCCAATGCCAGATTGCTGGCCCTGCTCGAGGTCGGTGACGCCGAAGGTGCCGAAAACCATATGGTGCAGCAAGTCCGGCTGGCCGCCTCTGCCCGCCTGGCCACCATGCACAGTCGGGAGGAGAAGTCCGGGGCGTGATCACGGCACACGATCACGTCGGGCGTTTCCGCTGGGAGCCGGTGAGCGGGTCCGGGATCGCCTCGGCCAACCGATCTGGGCCCACCTGTTCGCCCTCCACATCGCGGCCGCGCTCGGTGTCCGCCGAAACCAGGCGGTCGGCGAGATCGGCGACGAATCGCAGCTCGGCGTCGGCCATGTGACGTTCGTACTCGATTTCGACCGTCAGCGAGGCGGGAAGGTCTCCGTCCGAGAGGTTTTGGATCATTGTGCCGAGATCGGCGATGCGCTGCCGCAGACGTCGCTGACGAGTTCGAAGCAACTCCGTTGCCCGGTCCGGCGGCAGCCATCGTATCGATGCCAACGACAGTCGCCACTGATCACCGATCTTCTCGGGCGTACAAAGCATATGCTCCAGGTGCGCATGGAATTCGGTGGTCCCGGCGGCGGTGATCCGGTAGACCGTTCGAGGAGGGCGCCGACCGGAGCGTTCCGAGCCGGTCGCTTCGACGAATTTCCTCCGCTCCAACGCGGCTACGACGTTGTACAGCGAGCCGGCGCTGACGCCGACCGTGCATCCACGCCGCAGCATCTGCAGTATCTCGTAGGGATGCATCGGACGGGTCAGCAAGAGGCCGAGTACAACCGAGCCGAGAGGATTGCCGATCGCCATCTGCGCTGGCGCCCTCCCACAGGAGTCACCGCCCGCCACGGTCACCGTGCGAAACGGGGTGGCAGGACCAGCCGGGGATTGGGGTCGAGCAGAATGTCGGCAGGGCCGAATTTCTCTGCCAGGACTCGGATTTCGGGATCGTCGAGCAACAGGAGCCGACCGTCGGCGACGAACGGCGCACCGTCGACGGTGATCGTCGGCCTGTCGAACTGGCAGTCGCAGTGGGCGTGCCCGGGGCCTCCACGGTCCACCGCGCCATCGTGGGTGAGGGCATCGAGACCGAAATAGAAGGCGCCTGCGTGCTTCTCGCGTTCGAACTGGGTGCCGCCCGTGGACCGCACCTTCGGGTTCAACCCGATCAGGGCGTGGCGCATGTAGTAGCCGGTCGGTGCGTAGCGCCGCAGTTCGGCGGCCGCCGCGCCGCCCTGGATCGCGGTGACCCGGTTCTCGGTCAACTCCACCGTCGTCCGCTCGCCGGGGACGCCGGTGACCGTGGACTCCTCGATCACGACGACACCGTCGGTCCGATCGGGATAGAAGTTCACACCCCCATAGGGGAACGGCCGCCACATTCCGGCGGTGAGCGGGGCGTGGTGTCCGGCTGTCGCGAAGTCTCGGAAGGTGATATCGGTGCCGAGGTGAGTGGTCACTCTGATCTCGTCGGCCGCGGCGAGTTGTGCGGTTGCCCTGGCCTCGATGGCGAAGTACAAATCGAGCGGAAACCGGGCGCCGGTGGCCAGCGCCGCAGCCGTGGCCGCCTGGTGCAGTGAGACGAATCGTGCACGGCGCCGGGCAATTTCGTCGAAGAACAAGCCAGCGGTGTGCACCTCACCCCACCATGTCAATGAGATCACGACATCGACGGCCGAGTGGGCGGCGGGCAACAACGCTGCGGGCGTCGACCGATCCCACCCACCCGCGCTGAAGGGTAGCGTGGAGAGGATGTGCACGTCGGCGTTGCGGTACGCGGCTGCCGCGGCGATGGCCTGGATCACCACCGGGTCGGTGCCGTGCTCGGCCAGAATCAAAACCTGTTCGCCCGCCGCGATGGCGGCGTACTCCATCAGGTTGTAAGTCCCGGGCATCAGTTCGGTAATCGACAGCGGCGCTGCTGTCGAAGTATCGAGGTAGCTGCAGGGCGCGGTCATGGTCATGGGATGAATCTCCGATCGAATGTCAGGAATCGAGAGGCGTTTTCAGGTGAAGGCCGCGACCGGCACGTGTTCCGACCGCAGCCTGAACGAGCGCAAGTGTGACCAGTAGCAGCAGCGGGGGTGTCCATCCGCCGGTGAGGTCGTGTAGCGCACCGAGCAGTAACGGCCCGACTGCGGCTACCAGATAACCGACCGACTGTGCCATCGCGGCAAGCGCTGCCGCCTGTGCGGGATTCGCCGCACGCTGGCCTTGGAAGCTCAGGGCCAAGACCAGGCAGGCCCCGCCGCCCAGTCCGATCAGCACGCTGGACGCCACAGCAAGTTCAGGCGCCACTACCAGCAGCGCGAATCCCAAGGCGGAGATCACCGAAGCCGCCGCGGCCATGATCCGCTGGTCCCGCCACCGGCGGGTGAGCAACGGGAGCGCACTGCTGGAGACGAGCCCGGCGATCTGGAAGAGGAACAGCTGCCATCCCGCGGCGGACGCTCCCACTCCCTGATCGTGGACGATGCTGGGCAGCCACGCGATGGTGGTGTAGAAGCCCAGCGACTGCAGGCCCATGAACAGGCTGACCTGCCAGGCGAGTCCGGAGCGCCAGGGAATCCGTTCCCGCAGTTCGGGAGTGGACCCGATCCGAGGTTCGTGGCGGTACTGCGGTAGGAACGCCAGAAAGGCCACCGCGGCAAGGAGGCTCCAACAACCCAGCGCGGTACGCCACCCGCCGGGCAGATTCTCGGCCAGCGGTACCGACACGCCCGACGACACCGCGGCGAACAGGCCCATCACAGTGACATAGACGGCCGTCATCTGGCCGATCCGGTCCTCCGGCACGCAGCTCTTGATCACCGCCGGCAGCAGCACGTTGCCGTATGCGATCGCGGCCGCAACCGCCACCGTGCCGGCGAACAAGAAGAACGCGCCCGGCAGCGACCGCACGAACAGCCCCGCCACCAGCACCAGCAGCGAATTTCCCAGCACGCGTGGCGATCCGAACCGGTGCGCGGTCCGGCCGACCAACGGTGAGGTCGCCGCGAAGGTCAACAGAGGCAGGGCTCCCAACAGCCCGCTCCAGATTCCGGATAGACCGGTGGACCTCTCGATGTCCGGGAGCAGTGGGCCGACGCCGGTCAGCGCGACTCTCAGGTTCGCCGCGATGAGCACGATGCCGATCAGCAGCCACAGCGCCGGACGGCGACCGGCAGTGACATCCCGTATGCCCGTGGTCACGGCGGCGTGAGGATCTCGCACCCTCACACCGATCGCTCCGGTGTCGGGTTGTCATGCCGTTCCACGAGGTCGTCGGCCGCGAGTCGGCCCGTCAACCGCACCAGTGTCGTCGCCGCATAGCGCGCCGCGACCGCATCGCGTGCGGCGATCGCGTCGACCAGAGCGCCGTGCCATCGATCGTGTTCGCCGGCAACATCAGCGTCCCAAGGCAATTCGGCCACCAGAGCCGACAGCGCGGTACCCATGTACTCGTACAGCTCGGTGAGCAGCGCGTTCCCGCCGGCCCGGACGACCGCGAGGTGGAAGGCCCCGTCGACCGCCGCGACCTCGGTCATCGCGCCAGTACGGTTGCTTTCGCGGACCGCGTCCAGCAGCTCACGCAGCCGAGCGACGTCCGATTCCGTCCGCCGCTCAGCGGCCACGCCGGCGGCGTGCTCTTCGAGCACCGCCCGCAGTTCCACCACCTCGGCCGCCCGTGCCGTGGCCACCCGTCGCAGCAGTATGGCCTCGAACTCACTACTGACCCGCACGTACGTGCCATCCCCGACACGCGCCTCCAGAAGACCTAGATGAATCAATGACCGCAGGGCCTCGCGCACGGTGTTCCGGCTCACGTCGAGCAGCTCCGCGAGCTCCTGCTCGCCAGGAATCCGGCTGCCCACCGGCCATCGCCCGGACATGAGCTGATCCCGCAACTGATCCGCGACCTGAGCCGCCAACGTCGCCGACCTACGCGGCTGCCGCAACCCTTCCATGAAACCTCCAAATGTTGGACATTAGGATTAAACCAAGTTTCTCCGTCTCGAACCAGACCCAACATCGCTTGCGAAGCACGAGGCGGGGCTGGTTGTTCACGCTCGGTGGACAACCAGCCCCGCGATGCGATGGGAACCGGGAATCGTTCTCGTCCCGAAATCCACACTGGCACACGATGATCGAATAGCCGGAGTGCGGGTTCCGGAGTTGCCGCCGGGGCGGATCGGCATCGCCTGGTGTGACGACGGCGCGGCCGATCCCACGGCCGAGGCGTTCATCGAGCACGCCACGGCGCTGACCGGCGGGCACCTCATGTGACCGGGTTCCGCGCCGCGGCACGTGGTCGCGCCCGATTCGACGGAGATAGGGTCACGATGGTACTTGCTGAGAGGCAGCGCGGATTCCTACTGCGGTTCGCTCTTCCGATCCGAGATTTCGACGGCGACCCTCGGAAGGAAGTAGCCCACGAGTGGGCCCATCGTGATCGCGATGAGCACAGTGCCGATGCCGACGGTGCCGCCGAGGACACAGCCGATCGTAGCGACGGTGACCTCGATTCCAGTGCGTACCAACGCGACTGGTTGCCGAGTAAGTCGGACCAGGCCGACCATGAGTCCGTCACGGGGTCCGGCGCCGAATTGCGCACCGAGATAGACCGCATCGAAGAATGCGAGCCCGACAATCCCAGCAACCAGATAGATCACCTGAGCGCCGACACCGAGCGGCCGCGGAATTATCCACGCTGTCGCATCGGCGGCCATCCCGACAAGGACAACGTTGAGCAGCGTCCCTACGCCGGGCAACTCACGCATCGGTATCCATGCGACGAGCACGATCACCGCGGTGAGATTCGTTGCGGCACCGAAGGAAATACCCACCGACCTGGATATTCCCTCAGTGAGAATGCTCCAGCTGGCCGCGCCCAACCCTGAGGTGACAAGCACCATTACCGATGCGCCGTAACCGATCAGGCCGACCAGCAGCTGTGGGAGCCTGCGTAATTTCCGACCCGCGCGCAGTTGTTCGACCGCGTTCAGGCGGCGGATGGCGAAGCGGTCGGCTGCTGATGTCATCAGCCCACCATCGACGAGTTCTGGCATGCGATTCCATAGCCAGATTCATTACGCTGGTTGTGTGAAGATCAGCTCGCCGGTGGTCGCGCAGATGCTGGGGCCATGGGACGCGGGCCCGGGGCCGGCGCACCAACGTCTCTCGGACAGACTGCGGCTGCTGATATTGGACGGGCGGCTCGTGCTGGGTGCAGCCTTGCCGAGCGAGCGAGATCTCGCTGTCGCCTTGGGGGTCAGTCGCACCACCGTGGGCACGGCCTACAGAACGCTGATCGACGCACGCTACATCGACACGCAGCCGCGAACCCGGGCCATCGTTCGCCTTCCCGACGATGGGAAGCCGTACCGGCCGCCCCCGCCGCTGTCGCCGACAATCGATCTGTCAATCGCCGCACCGGCCGCACCCGGAGTGGAGTTGCACCGCGCCTATTCCGCTGCGTTGGAACGGCTTCCGCGTCATTTCGGTCGGCGTGGGCATGCGAGTGAGGGCGTCGCGGTTGGGTTGATCGGCGGGCTACTTCGGCATCGGCCATGGATCGGTCAGGACTCGAGGGCGCGGAGCCAGTGCTGCACCGATTGCCTGACAGTCTCGGCGGTTTCGATTTGAGGGTTGTGGCCGGCACCGTCGATCACGGCCTGCGCACTCTTCTCGGCGGCGGTCGCCGTTCTGGCGGTCTTTCGCACAGTGCCGGTGCTGGTGTTCACCGGAGTCGCGTTGTGGGGGTTGGCTTTCGACGGCGCGGCGACCCTGCTGCAGACCGCCCTCGCCCGTGCCGCCGGTCCGCACGCCGACACCGCGCAGTCGCTGCTCGTCATCGGCTGGAACACGGGAATCGCGGGCGGCGGCTCGATCGGCGGGCTGGTGCTGGCCCGGCTCGGCAGCGAATACCTGGCCTGGATCGTGCTGGCGCTGACCGTCACCAGCCTCACCGTCACCATTTCCGCTCGCCGACACGGGTTTCCGACCCATCGGACCACGGCGGCGGATGCCATGCGCAGAGCCGATCCTTCGCCATCGACAAAGAGCTGGCCTCGTTGATCCGGGTGCAGCGGTCGGTGGTCACCGGGCCCGTGGAACCCAGCACCCAGCCAGCTGAAACAGGCCGCTCGACCACACTCACCAACCCGGATAAATCGGAAAACCCCAATCCAAACGATTTCACGCCGGACCGAAGACCCGGCGTGAAATCGAGGTTACTACCAACTCCCTATTTCAGAGCGTTCTCGGCGGTACCCCCGGAGATAAAGTCCACAGGTCCCAAGCCCTGAGCATTGGCCAGTTCCTCGGTCAGATACCGGATCGCCGCAGCATCAAGGATCGAGTGGTAGCTTCCATCCTCGGAGAAATTTACATTGGCACCCTCGACGCGCACGAGAATAACTGTGTCCTCGGTGTTCGACCCAGGGCAGACAAATGTATGCGTGGATGCTGCCGGCTCAAAAAGGTAGGAGCCAGCTGTTTGTGGCTGTTCCGGATATTCGAGGTAATACCACTTGCCCGACAAGGTATAGACCTCAGCTATACCGGTGTGATAATGGAGTGGAATCACCGACCCGGGCGAGAAGGTAGCCAATACCAGCCATACACCGGCTTCAACGTCCAGTCGCAGCGGCTGAAAATGCACCCCCGGGCCTAGAGCATCCCTGATCAGAGGTGTTCCGTTGACGTTTACCGTCAGAATCTCGCTCTGCGGCAGAGCGACAAAGGGAAGAAGCGCTCCGCTCGACGTCCGGACGGGACCAGGAAAATTCATGTTCAACCTCTCTCATATTTCTCGACAATGAATACGATTGCGAATCTCGAATCAGCGCAGCAGCCTGCCGCGTTTCGGAATGTCAAGCCGCGACTATCATCCCGGCGACCCATTCCACTTTCAGCGGCGCATGATCCCTTGCTCACGCGCGAAAGAGAGTATCTGGCGACGGCTACTGCCCTTCAGGAGTGCACGAATAATCGCTTTCGGACCAATCTGACGAAGCAAACCCACTCGGTCGATCTCGTCCCAATGTTCTACACAGATCCCGTTCTCCACCCGCCAAATATCAATCGACGTCATTTCGACGTGCTTACCGGTCGGGGCGATACCGATGAGTGGTCCGGTGTGTGTACCCGTCATCGAAATTCTGGCAACAACCTTGTCGCCCTCGGCAACAATATCTTTGATCACCATCCGCCCATCGGGAAATGCAGTCTGGAGGATGTCCGCCATACGCTTGACCGGCTCTCGGCCGTTGGGAGTCGGATTATGCTGCAGATAGTCATCGGACATGAGGGAGTCGAGCAATCCGTGGTTTGCCACAGAAAATGCCTCCATGAGGCGCACCACTACATCTTTGTTCAGATCTTGGATATCCACCTTCACAACTTCCTTCCCTGCAAATGAATCTTTCCGGCTATCGGAGGGCAGCCGCGAAATCAGCAAAGCTGTCGGCGTCACGCAATGCCGGTCCATGCCCGAAGCAGACCAAATCCGGACCGAGCCCGGCGAGTCTGGCGATGGACTCGCGATTGCCTCGAGGATCCGCTGTCAAGAACGCGAACGGTTCCCGCAATCCGCGGGCTCCCGTGAACGGATGGTGGCCACTCGCAACATCGCCGAGCAGAAGAGTCCGGTCCGACTCGCGCCAGAACGCCAAGTGGCCAACTGTGTGTCCAGGAACTTCGAGGACCTCGAAACTCCCGACCCGATCGCCCTCACGAAGCCGCCTGTCCACCGCCGCCGGCGGACCGCCCTGAAAGCGGCTCAATATCCGGGGAGCAGGATGATCTGGAAATCTGTCGAACATCAGCCCGAGCGTCTCGACCGCTGCAGCATCAGCATGACCAACCCATAAAGGGATGCCCAATTTCTCACAAATTTGCCTACTCGCACCGAAGTGATCGGGATGTGCATGCGTTACCGCGTGCGCCCGAATATCAAATCGCGCTATATCACGTAGTATGCGTCGACCGCTGTACCTGGTTCCGGCATCAACCAGAATTCCGTCTATCACGTAGGAATTGATCGAGTACCTTGGATATCCGCAAATCTGATATACATCCTCGGCAAGTTCTATGATCATCGCCGTTCCTAGTGGTGTTCAGGCTACTGGATTTATCAAGCTGGCAACCGTGGTGCGCGCGAGGTGATCCGATTCGAACCTCTCGACAACACATCGACGCACAGCAAGAGCAGGTGCAGTGCGCCTGTGCACCATCCATCCATACTGGCGAGATTTACGCTGTATGTCTCGGACTCGTTTGTACCTGCTGGTCTGGAAGCGATGCAGCGCGTCCGTAATTTCAGTCGAGTCGACCAGAATTCGAGCCAGTGTGGTCGCATCCTCGATTGCCATGGAACCGCCCTGCCCGAGGTCCGGGGACATGGCGTGCGCCGCGTCCCCGATCAGAACTACTCGCTTCGAGATCCACCGGGGTAGGATTACCTGTTCGATATCGCCGTAATGTATCGAATCCTCATCCGGATTCGAATCCACGATATACCGGGCCGGTCCTTTGAAATCGCCGAACAGCTCACGCAGGAGCTTCATATTCTCGGACGGATCCCGCACAGCGCCTCGAGCGGAAAGAAAAGTAGAGTACGAGTACAGCAGATCTTCACCAATCGGAAGTATCCCCATTCTCCGACCACTACCCCAGAGTTCGCACATACCTTCGAACCCCTGCGGTCGCGGGATAACCACTCGAATCGCGCAGTATCCCACATATTGGCGATCAACCTCTCCGAAGACCAGTTTCCTGACCTTTGAATTTCGCCCGTCCGCCCCGACGACGAGGTCGTACTCCGCGCTGGTCCCGTCGCTAAATTCTGCGACCACACCCTTGGCCAGCTCCCTCAATGCGGTCACAGTAATCCCGAGCCGCGGACTATTCTCGAGCGAGCCGGCGAGGACGTCATGCAGAGCCCCGCGGTGTATCCCGGTTGTCGACGTTCCGTAGACATCCGCCACGGAGCTGAAACGGAATCCGTTCATGCGGTTGCCGTCCGAGTCCAGGAGAGTCACGCTGTTGAGCGGAACCCCACGCTGCTGGACCGCACTCCCCAATCCAATGGAGTTCAATGCCAGAATTCCGTTGAATCCGATCGCAATTCCAGAACCGACTGGGCGCCATTCAGGCGCGAGGTCGACGACATCAGCGGAAGCGCCGTGCCGCTTCAAAGCGGCAGCAAATGTCAATCCAGCAATCCCGCCACCGACTATCAAGATCCTCTGTGGTACCGCCACCGATGCTCCTTCAGCGCTCAGCCTGCTTTGCTACACTCTTAGCAGTTATTGCTACAGTTGTAGACCTACTTACTAGGGCTGTCAAGAGTGGATGGGATACTGACCTCATGCGACAGAGTTCAGACGTCATCGACCGCCGTGCCCGCCTGCTTGATGCCGCAATACAGGTAATCGGCACGAAGGGCCTCGCAGCGGTCACGCACCGGTCGGTGCAGGAGACCGCCGGCGTACCGCACGGCGCTGTGACTTACTACTTCGGCACCCGTAACGATCTGGTGGTGGCCGCAGTCGAGCGCCTCGCCGAACTCGACGAGAAGCGCCTGATCGACCTCATGCACCAGCTGATGCTGGTACTGGCCCGCCGCTCACCTCAGCCGGACTACGACTCGCTTCAGCAAGCTCTCGTCGAATGGATCGAAAGTGACCCGATCCACCAAATCGCAAGGTACGAGGTACTACTGGAAGGCACCCGAAATCCTGCGGTTCGAACCGCCGTCAGCAGCGGCGCAGCCGCAATGTGGCGTGCAGTCAGGCCAATCGCCGTCGCAGCCGGTTCCGACGACCCCGATCATGACGCCCGCATTATCGTCGCACTGCTCGACGGCCTGATCTTCGATCGATTCACGCGTGCACCCGACGATCTGACTCCCCTGCGCCATGGGCTGGAGCGAGTGCTGAATACCTGGCATCCATAGACAGACTGCTGTCGCCGCACCGTCAGCCGTCTACGCCGCGTTCACCCGCGGGCGAATCACGCCCGGTGGTCGGCATCGACATGGTCGGCGACCGCATCGGCGAATCCATCAGCGCAGCACAGCTGACGGTGGCCTCGTTCTCTGACTGAAGTCAGTTACTTGCTGCGAGACGGGGAATCACGATGCGCTACCTGCTGATCGTCCGAATACGTTGCCGCACAGCATCTCTCACAAATAGCTGAGAGGCGAAGGCCCCACATATCCTGTGACCTGCCGAAACACCCAAAGAAAGAACTCGCGTGAATAGGCTCGGGTGGGGGTCGGCTGGGTCTTGCTGTGGTCCGGTCGTCCCCCGGTTGACGCTGCACCCGTGATCCGGCTCCCCGAACAGATGCCGCCGTGCCCGGCAGCGCTCCTCGGACGCCCCTCGCGATTTGGCAGAATCGGATCGGACCGGATATCACAAATCACCGGCGGCAGCCGGAACTTGCGGACCAGCAGCCGACAGGATGCGCCCGTCGAACCAGGAGGGGCGGACAGCTAGGAGATGTCGATGGATCGAGTCCCAGCGAATCGCGTCGACTATGAAGACGACGGTCTCCACTACCTGGACGGCGTGCCTTTCACCGGGGTCGCGTTCACGGAGAAGGGCGGGGCCCTCGGGTCCGAGGCGACGTACCGGGAGGGTCTGCGGTGGGGGCCGACGAAGGAGTGGTACCCGTCGGGGCAGCCCATGGTGGACTCGACGTTCGTCCGGGGGGCGCTGCATGGACGGGCTCGGGAGTGGCACAGGAACGGGCAGCTCGCGGAGGACGGCGAGTACGAGTACGGCATTGCGCTGTGGGCGAAGCAGTGGGATGAGAACGGTGTCCTCGAGGACAGCCACACGCTGACGGAATCCGACTCGGACCATCTGACGCTGCTGCACTTCCGTGCGCTCTACGGCAGAGCGTCGTGACTGTGACGGGGCTGCCACTCACCCGTCCAACGAGACAACCACCAACGCTGCGATCACCACACCTGCGGCGCCGTGCGCGCCGAAGTGGCGCTGGACCCTCGCACCACCGAGCACCCCGTCAGACGCTGGAAAGACAAAATCCATTCCCTACGAATATGATTCGCAGTTCCACCGGATCCTGAGACCTTCAACCAGGTCGTGAGCGTCGCGCGTCAACGAGGTCATGAGCCCTCACACGACAAGGAACCTACGCACGGATCGCGGTCCCACCGCGATTGGCGGGATTTGGTCTGTCAGCCTTGTTTACTGCGTGGCTATGACGTCGAGCAGGATCCTCGTCAACTCGTCAATAGAGCCGTTCATGACATTGTGGCCGCTGGCCAACGCGTGAACGTTCCACGTGGGGTCATCACGGAGTCGGTCGTAGGTAGGGGTGAAAGGACTGTCCCGAAACTCGGCAGCGTAGATGTAATCACGTCGACGATATCGCCTGGTCGAATCATTGATGCGGACTTGCTGGATCAACGATGCAAGTGGGTGCGGTGTCGCGCGTGGATCGAAGAAGCTCATCGGCTGAACTCCTATCCCGTCCGCGCCCGCGCCTGCGATGTACCACCGCCGTTGATCCTCGGTGGTCAAATTCCACGCCGAATCACCGTTGGCCGGTACGAAGGCGTCGACGTAGACCAACGAGTCAATGCGTTCGGGGCAGCGGTCGGCTACTGCGCTGACGACCATGCCGGCATAACTGTGCCCGCACAAGACCACGTCCTCGAGCTGCTCGCTGACCAGCACCCCGACCACATCCTGAATGTGGGTATCCAGATTCACCGACGAGGCGAGCAGATGGGCGCGATCTCCCACCCCCGTGAGCGTGACCGCGTACGCGGTATGCCCGTGCTCGCGCAGCCGGTGAGCCAGCGGCTCGAACCACCAACCACCGTGACATGCACCGGGGACAAGAACGAAGTTGGCCATGCGGAGGACCTCCACTCAGAGGGATCGTGATGTCGGATAGTTATCTGGGGTGTACGAAGAAACTCTCCATCGCGGCGTTGTCACGTCCCGACGCGGCCCATCGATCGGGCCATACCGTGACGAGCCAAGGCGCGCACGAACTTTCGGCTTCGGAATTGCGACCCGCGGTCGGTGTGCAGAATGCGGCCGGCCACATCACCGCGGCGGGCCACGGTGGTGTCGAGGGCGCGGACGGCCAGTGCGAATTTCATCCGAGAGTCGATCGAGGTCGCACCGGCGTCGGGGCTCAGCGCTCCTTCCGCGCCGGGCCCCGCCTCTTCGCGCGCTGCCCATGAATCACGGCCAGCGCGTGCTTCTGGGCGAGTATGGCGAGGGCCTCGTTCAGTTCGTCGAACAAGGTGCCGGCGGCCTCCCCGTTCCACGCCGGGGGCAGTAGTGACAATGGGAGACCGGGATCACGGTACGGTAGCCGGCGCCATTCGGTCAGTATCGGGACGTAGAGCTGGAACGCTTCCTGCGGGGCGATATTCGTCGCAGTCACCTGATAGAGGACGGGCCGAAACCGCTGCAGGAAGTCCGTGTACAGCTGACTGAGCTCTGGCAGATTCCACCATTGACGCACCTTCGCGCGCATGTCACCGAATCCGAGGTGGCGGCCGGTGAACATGTCGACATAGCCGGACAACTCGCGACGGTCCAACATCTGGCGGGTCTCTCGGGCCAGCGTTCCGGGGCCGACCCAGACTCCCGGCGCCGCGGTTCCGAAGCCGAGCCGGGTCAGGCTCGATCGGAGCGCGTGGCGTTTCTCGCGCTCCGACTCGGGCACAGAGAAAACGACCAGAATCCAACCGTCTTCCTCGGATGCCCTGGCGCGATGGAAGATTCTCACATCGCCTTCGGCCAACACTTCCAGCGTCGATTCCGAAAGGGAGTATCCGACCGCACCGGCATTCTGCTCGCTCAGTAGTACGCCGCGCCGCTTGAGCCGTGATATGGAGGATCGGACCGCCTGGGCATCTACCCCCAGATCTGCCATCAGCGCGATAACCGACGCCGTGGACAGCCAGTTGCCTTCGGCACGCGCGCACAGGCCGAAGATGGTGATGATCAACTGAGCGAGGCGAGCTTCTCGTCCGCGCACATTCGGCACCACTTCCAGCTCTGTCGTCATATTTGCACCATACGTCCCCTGGGTCACGAGGCGCGAATCATTCCCTCCTGCAAGACAGTTGCCAGGTGACGCTGGTCGCGGTCATAGAAGCGACCGATTCCTACGCCGCGCCCGGCGTCAGCGGCGACCGCTTCCTGAACGTAGAGCAGCCAGTCGCCGACCCGGCCGGGGCGGTGAAACCACATCGCGTGGTCGAGGCTGGCGGTGACCAGGCCAGGCCGGCCCCATGGCAGGTCGAGCACTCGCAGGATGGGTTCGAGGATGGTGTAGTCACAGACGTAGGCGAGGGCGGCCAGGTCGCGTTGGGCATCGGTGAGACCGTCAACCGGGCGAAGCGGGTCGAACGGTTTCACCCACACCGCTTGGTGCGGTGTCCGCTTTCCTTCGACCGTTAGGTATACAGGGCCCGGTATGTGCCGAATGTCGAAGCTTCGGCCCTCGGACCAGTAGGTTTTCGACTCGTCGGTCATGGTCCCGCCGTGACGGTCGGCGAGATATCGCGCGGAGCTGGGCAACTCGTCCGGATCGGGGACGGGAGTCGCAATGTGCCCGGCGAAGGTGCCGCCGGATTCACCAGCAGCGAAGTTTGCCAGGCATACGTAGACCGGCCTGCCGTTCTGATAACCCCGAACCTGTCGGGTGCTGTAGCCGCGCCCATCTCGCAGCAACTCCACCTCGTAGCGCACTACCGCCCCGATATCGGCAGGGCGGAGGAAGTAACTGTGCATCGAATGCAGCGTCTTGCCATCGGTCACGGACCGCATCGCCGACGCCGCGGCCTGAGCCACCAGGTCGCCTCCGTAAGCCTTGGGCCATGGACACGGCTGAGTGGTGGCGTCGAAGGCCACATCGAAGTGCTGCGGCTCGGTCGGCGTCAGCGTTACCGCCGCGGTGAAGATCGCGGATGTGGTCGGGGTTCCGGTCTGCATCGATCCGTCCGTTCAGAGCGTAGCCCGCAGATACGAACTGCGGCGATTATATAGAGTCATGATTTCGATCGTCACAGAGAATCTACATCATGCGGAGAGGTGGTGGCCACACGACGGCCACCACCCGCCCATGTCGAAAATTCCCTCATGCGGACGACCGGCGGACGAGCACTCTTGTCGTTCAAGAGAAGTCGGGATGATCGGCAGCGATTCGGTAACCCCCGGAGTGGAAGACCAGCGGCTGACCATTACAGGTATCGAACTGCTCGACCTCGCCGATGAAAATGACATGATCACCGGCTTCTACCCGCTGTACGGTCCGGCACTGGAAGCGGGCAATGCTGTTGTCCAGCAATGGAACTCCCGCGATGCCGTCGTGGTGGGCCACACCGGCGAACTTGTCCGGCGCGGGCGTGGCGAACTGCCGCGAGAGCTCGTGCTGGTCGGCGGCGAGCACGTTCACGGCGAAATGCGACGCCGCGACAAGGTCGGGCAGACTCGGTGCCTTCTTGGCCGGGCACCAGGCGACCAGCGGCGGATCCAGCGAGACCGAGGTGAACGAGTTGGCGGTCACCCCAACCTTGCGGCCATCGGGTGCGCGTGAGGTCACGACCGTGACACCGGTCGCGTACAGTCCGAGGGCATTTCGCAAGGCCCGCGGGTCGACCGCATTCGATTCGGACCGGACCGCATCGAGCATGCGCTCGGCATCGGACCGGTCGAACCACCAGTCGTGCAGGGCGCTGGGGTCGTCGAATCCGGCTGCGAACAACCCGGCCACCGCTGGCTCGTCCGCGGCGATCCGCACGAAATCCAGTACATGCTCGGGGATCTCGGTGAGCATGCGGTTGGTCCACGCCACGGACCACCGCCCCCAGTTGCGCCAGAAGGATTCGAATACCTCGTGCATCCACTCGGTGTCGAACACCTTCATGCCGTGCCGTAATACCGCATCGAGGTAGATACCTGCCGCATGGACAGCGTTGTTCGCGCCCTGCGCGGTCAGCGGATCATTGAGCACCACCGCGTCGGCCAGACCCAGCACCGGATGTCCGGACGCGGTGAAGGCCACCGGCCGTCGCACCGTGGGCGTCAACCGACCACGCAGCACACCGCCGTCATCGGTCAGCTCGATGTCGCGGGCTCGGGCCGCGATCTTCGGAAACGCGTCGTCGAGGACCTCCACGCACCGTCGCAGCTGCTCCTCCGGTGTCTTCACGTTGTCGAAGCGATCCATCGGTCCGCCCGGGATCGCTTCGACGACCAGGATCGAGCACGGGCCGGAGGTGGTGAGCGCAGGCAGCGTGATCACTTCCCCCGCCCCCGGCATCACCGAGATGGTGAGGTCGGCACCGGAGTCGTCGGGCAGCAGTCCGCGCACATACGCGACGGCCAGCGCCCGCTTCGGACGGTCGTACGGCGACCGCACCCGATCGCGGACGAACATCCGGCCCAGGTCTCCGGTACCGGTGGCTACGATGGTCAGACTATGTTGTGCCGCAAGGGAATCCAGACGTTCTACGGTGACGTCCTCGACGTGGAAGCTACCGCCCTCGGCGATGAACGCCTCGATCAAGGCGGCGCAGGCCACACGCTG
The DNA here is from genome assembly GCF_040645495.1 of Nocardia sp. NPDC046763. Classification (NCBI taxonomy): domain Bacteria; kingdom Bacillati; phylum Actinomycetota; class Actinomycetes; order Mycobacteriales; family Nocardiaceae; genus Nocardia; species Nocardia sp. NPDC046763. Next base: position 45,725 of record NZ_JBEYYI010000036.1, read on the forward strand.
GTCGATCGAGTAGGCAGGAGTCTCGAACGCCGAAACCACTTCCCCCACACCGTCGATGCTCAGTACAAGACGGTCGATGGCGGGGGCATCTTCCTCGACGTCGACGATGCGGCTCAGGACCCGTAGGGCTGGCCCGAACAGGCATTGACTCGACAGCACCGAACCGGTCCGGACCTCGTCGGGGTGGCGGTCGCCGATCAAGGTCACCGTGCAGCCGTGGCGCCGCAGCCCCAATGCCAGCAAGGCTCCGGCCTGTCCTGCCCCGATGATGGCGATTCGGTGCGGTTCTTGGGCGTTCATGCCGCCGGAGCGAGGTCGTCGAGGTACGACCGCGCGCTGTCGGGGTCCATGAACCAGTGGAAGAAGTCCCGCGGATCGTCGAAACCGTTGGCGAAGCGACGAGCGATACGCGGGCTCGTTCCGGCGGCACCCAACATCGCCAGTGCGTGTTCGGGGGGAGGAACCAGTAGCCCGTTGGTCCATGTCGCCACGTACTTCGCGTAGTCCCAATACCTTTCGAACGTGTCGTGCATGAACTGCCGGTCGAACGGGCGCTCGTCGTGCTCGAGGATGCTCGCCAGATAGGAGGCGGCGCATTTGGAGGCGTTGTTGGATCCCTGCCCGGTGATGGGGTCGTTGAGCACGACGACGTCGGCCATGCCGAGCACGGGAGCACCCGAAGGAAGCACCCCGATCGGGCGGCGAACGGTGGGCGGGAAACGACCGGCGAGCACGCCCAGGTCGTCGGTGAGTTCGAGAGCGCGGCAGCGTTCGGCCTCCCACGGCAGGTAGGTTTCGACGATCTTCTTCGCGGTCTCGAGGTGCTGGTGCGGGTCGGTGACACCACCGAAGCAGTCCATCGGACCGCCGGGCACACCCTCGATGACCATGATCTCGCACGGGCCGGTCGTGGTCAGCGCCGGGAATACGAAGTACTCGCCGATCCCGGGAACCATGTTGAACGATACTGCCGAATACGGTTCGCGGGGCGCCATGCCGGTCACGTATGTGAGCGACAACGCCCGTTGCGGTCGGTCGAATGTCGAACGGGCCGAGTCACGTTCGAACATCTTGGCAATGTCACCCTTGCCCGCCGCCACCAGCACCAGGTCGGACTCGTGCGCATATCTCTCGAGGTCGTCGAGGGTGGCATCATGGATGTCGAGCTGACCACCGCGGTCTTCGAATTCGCCCATCCAGCGTGGCATCTTCACCCGCTGGTCGACAGATTGAGCCGGAAGGTCCAGCCGGGAAGCCCAGGACATCGCCTTACCCCCTTTGTCGTCGGGAACAGTGAACGCGATGCCTTCCACATCCGGACATCCCTCGGCCCAGAAATCCAGGCGGAGTGCATGTTCTCGGGCCAGCGAGCTGCCGAACATGCACTGGCTGGAGGTCACCGGGCCGGTGAAGATCTCTTCGGGGGTGCGGTTCGACACGATCCGGACGTCGTATCCGGCATCCAGCAGACCCATGCCGAGCTGCAGGCCGGACTGACCGGCACCGATGATGGTGATGGTACGCATTGTGTTCCTTTGATTTTCGGGTTCGGGTCAGTGCGCCGGAGCGCTCTCGGCGGCGAGTTGCGGGATAGCACTCACGGTCTGCTCCGGGCCGAGAGCGGAGTAGCCGCCGTCGACGGCCCAGTCGGCGCCGGTGACGAACGACGCCGCTCCGGAGGCAAGGAAGGCGATCACACGCCCCACCTCGGACGGGTCGCCGGTGCGGGCGAGCAAGTGGAAGGGCGCCGCGACGGAATCGGTGTGCGCGCGGTCGCCGGCGGACAGCTCATCCATGATTTTCGACCAGGTCCAGCCCGGGCTCACCGAATTCACTCGGATGCCGTCAGCGGCGTAATCCAACGCCATGCTGCGGGTGACCTGGGCGATAGCGGCCTTGCTTGCCGGGTATACCCACCGACCGGCCTGCGCGACCTTGGCCGAAATCGAGCTCAGGTTGACGATGGCTCCGCGGCTCCGCGCCAGATGGGGACGGGCGGTGGCAGCGAACAGCACCGCGCTGACCAAGTTGACGTCCAGGGTCCGCAACCAGGTTGCCCGGTCGGTGTCGGCGCCATCGTCTCCGTACGAGCAGGCCAGATTGACCAGGACATCGAGCGATCCAAACCTTTCGACCGTCGCGCTGACGCAACGTCGGATGGACTCATCGCTGGTGATGTCGGTCCGGACGAACGCGGCCCGGTCGAACTTCTCGGCAACCGCCGCGCCGCCCACCTCGTCGATATCGGCTACCACCACCTGCGCGCCCGCGGCGACGAGCTCGGCGACGACACCGGTCCCGAACAGGGTGGCGCCACCGGTGACGATCGCCGTTTTCGTGGACAGTGAGATTGGGGTTGACATGCTGCCCTCCGAACTACACACGCTAATGTGACCCGAGTCACGGTAAGGAGCGGCTGGATCGTCGGCTATCCCGCAAACGCGGAGCTTGTCCGCACAGCGTCGATCCGGCGGTTCTTGACACGCATGACGCCGGAATGGAACAAACTGGTAACGCGCAATCATGACGATAGTCAAAAAGGCGATATGCGCGCGTGTGTCGCCTGGAGGAAGCATGAACGATGATGAGCGCCCGCTCAGCCAATACCGCCTAGCGGCCTCCAGCGACCCTGACGTCGTACGCGACAGCGTCGGCCAGGCCTTTTGCGACCACCGGCTGTCACCACTGAGCCGCGGGATCGGACTCGACGCACACTTCAACGGCGTGCGCTGGAACAGCGTGGGCGTGTACTACCTGGAGTACGGCACCGATGTCCGCATCGACCCGCGCGACCTCGACGACTTCTACCTCGTCCAGGTCCCGCTCGTCGGTCGCGCCACGATCACCGTTGGAGCCGAAAGTTTCACCTCCACACCGGAAGTGGCCTCGGTACTCGAACCCGGACCGCGAGTATCGATGTCGTGGGAAGGGGCGAATCGACAACTGCTGCTGCGCTTGGATCGCGCATCGGTTCACGACGTGCTGCGCAAGAAGCTCGGACGGGAACCGACCACGCCCCTCGAATTCACCCCGCGGATGGATCTCACGACCCCGGCCGGCCGCACCTGGAGCGGGCTGTTCAAGCTGTTGACCGACGCCGTCGGCGCGGCCGAGATCCCGGAATCCATACCTGTCCGGGAATTCGAAGGGCTCCTCGTCAGCCAGCTGCTGCTCGGCCAGCCGAACAACTACCGCGACGAGCTCGACCGGCGACCACAGCCGACCGTGGCCCGGCCCATCGCGCAGGCCGCGGATCTGATCGAAGCCCACGCCCATGAACCCCTCACCATCGACGACATTGCCGAGGCAATCGGCGTGAGCACACGCACGCTCCAGGACGGTTTCCGCCGCTACTACGACACGACACCGATGGCATACCTGCGCGATGTACGACTGCGGCGCGTGCGGACCGACCTGTTGCAGGCCGATCCGATAACCACCACGGTGACCGATATCGCGATCCGGTGGGGATTCCTGCATCCGGGCCGTTTCTCGATCCTTTACCGCGATCGCTATGGCGAATCGCCGTCGCAGACGCTTCGACTGGAACGTGACCGCACCGTCCGGAAATAGCCCGCACCACAATGCAAATCCCCCGCCCGTAGCCGGGCGGGGGACGTGAACAGATCCTGCGTGAAAGTACTCAGCGACTCACACCGACATCCAGCGGCTGCCAGCGTCGCCGGAGGGTCGATGCCCCTTCGGCAGCGCGGATCAACTGAAGACGCGGGGGCGGACCGTCGGTGCGGCCGTTGGGCGGTTTGCGGTTACCAGCGCGGAAGGGCGCGGGCCATTCCGCCGCCTCGCCGGCATACTGCTGGTCCACCGCGGCGTGCAGTGTCCACTGCGGATCCCACAGATGAGCGCGGCCGATAGCCACCAGGTCGGCACGCCCGGCGAGCAGGACCGAATTGACATCGTCGTAGGAGGAGATGGCACCGACCGCCACCACCGAGATGCCGTGGGGCACACCGACCTCCTGCCGGATCCGGTCCGCGAACGGCGTCTGATAACTGCGCCCGAACGCAGGCTTCTCATGCTTGACCACCTGGCCGGAGGACACATGCAGCACATCGGCTCCGTGTTCGGCGAATGCTCGAGCGATCTCGACAGCGTCGTCGACGGTGTTGCCCCCCTCGGCCCAGTCGGTGGCCGAAATGCGCACCGACAGTGGCCGATCCGCGGGCCACACCGCTCGGATCGCATCGAAGACGCGCAGTGGGAAGCGTAAACGGTTCTCGAGTGAGCCGCCGAAATCATCGGTGCGCTGATTGGCCAACGCGGAGAGGAAGGAAGACAGCAGATATCCATGCGCACAGTGCAGTTCGAGCAGATCGAACCCGGCGCGGGCGGCGGCCTGGCCCGACCGAGCGAACTGTTCGGTAATCTCGTCCATCTCCTCGCACGTGATCTCGCGCGGGGTGCGGCTGTCGGGCCCGTACGGGATGGCCGACGGGGCGACGGTGTCCCAGCCGCCGGTGTCCAGCGGGTCATCGATGCCCTCCCACATGACCTTGGTGGCGCCCTTGCGGCCGGAATGCCCCAGTTGCACACCAATCTTCGAGTGGGAATTGGCGTGCACGAAGTCCACGACCCGGGCCCACGCCCGCTCCTGCTCGGTGGTGTACAGCCCCGCGCAACCGGGCGTGATACGCCCCTCCGGCGACACACACACCATCTCGGTCATTACCAGCCCGGCACCGCCGAGCGCTTTGCTGCCCAGATGCACCAGATGGAAATCGGTGGGCACACCATCGACGGCGGAGTACATGTCCATCGGCGAGACAACGATCCGGTTGGGTAGCTCGATTCCCTTGAGCCGCAAGGGATAGAACATGGGCGGACGAGTTTCGTCGCCGATCACTACCGCATTCCGCGGCGTGTCTTCCTGGATCGAGAGGTACCACCCGTCGATCCGATTCACGAATCCGTTATCACGCAGCCGCAGGTTGTCGTAAGTGATGCGGCGACTCCGCGTGAGGAGATTGAAAGCGAACTGATCCGGCGCTTGATCGGTATAGTTGCCGATAGCTTCGAACCACTCCAGGCTGGCCTGAGCTGCCCGTTGAATGGACTCCACGACGGGTCGTCGCTCCTGCTCGTACTTTTCCAGACCAGTTGCAACGGAGTCGTTTTCGTGCAGACAGGCGGCGAGCGCGAGGGCATCTTCCATGGCCAGTTTCGTGCCCGAGCCGATGGAGAAGTGCGCGGTATGCGCGGCATCGCCCATCAGTACGACATTGCCGTGCCGCCACGTCCGGTTGCGGACCGTGGTGAAGTCGATCCACCGCGAGTTGTTGGCCTGCAGACCGTGGCCGTCCAACTCGTCGGCCAAGATCTCCGCCAGTAGCGCGATGGACTTCTCGTCGTTTTCGCCGGGCAGAAACGCGCGGTCGGCGAACGCGTCGAAACCGGCTTTCCGCCACACGGATTCGTGCATCTCCACGATGAATGTGCTCTGCTCGGCACTGAACGGATAGCCGTGTACCTGCATGACCCCGTACGGGGTGTGCTTGATGAAGAACTCGAATGCCTCGAACACCCGGTCGGTGGCCAGCCACATGTACTTGTTGTGCCGCCGATCCAGATCCGGGCCGAACACATCCGCGAAACGGGTCCGCACCACGGAGTTGAGACCATCGGCCGCGAGCACCAGATCATGGGTGGCGGACAACTCCGCCACATCCGGCGCGAGCGTGCGGAAATGGATGGTGACACCCAGATCGGCGCATCGCCGCTGCAAGATGCGCAGCAACTCCTTGCGGCTCATCGCCGCGAACCCCTGGCCGCCGGAGGTGCGGACCTCACCACGGTAGTGGATATCGATGTCGCTCCAGCGGGCGAATTGCTCGCTCATCGCACGATAGATCTCCTCGTCGGCATGCTCGATGCCACCGAGGGTCTCGTCGGAGAACACCACTCCGAAACCGAAGGTGTCGTCGGGAGCATTGCGCTCCCAGATGGTGATGTCGTGGGTGGGGTCGAGTTGTTTCATCAAGGCGGAGAAGTACAGCCCCGCGGGCCCTCCGCCGATCACGGCGATACGCATGAAAGCCTCACACTCTTCGGGTCGAAGTCGGTTCGAATTCAGTTGGCTGCCAGTTCGACTCGGCCGAGACGAATTCGGGCAGCGGGGCGCCGCGCAAGGCCGCGGCAATGTCGTCGGGCCATGGCAGCGAGCCCCTGTCGGCGTCGGGCACATGGGCGGCGGTCAGGACGCCGCGGGCCGCGATCGTCGACGGTTCCGGTAGTGACGGCTGCGTCACCGCGGGGATCCTGGTGATGATGAAGTCGTACCGGAGCGAGGATCGGCCGACATTGCCCACCGACAGGCTGATGGCCGCGGTATCGCCGAACCAGAGGCGCTCCAGATAGTCGACTTCGTATCGCACTCGTGGAATCCGGCCGAACAGCCAGCGCAGCCCGATTCGGTCGAGCAGTGCGGCTTCGGCCGCCTCCACCCAGCGCACGACCGTACTGTGGTGGTAATGTCCAGCCGCATCGGTGTCCTGCCAGTCCACGACACGCTCGATCACAATGTCGGTCATCGCGTCCCCCAGTTCTCGCGCACCTTGAACCGCTGTAGCTTGCCGCTGGGATTCCGGGGCAGACCATCGACGAATTCGATGCTGCGCGGGTACTTGTACGGTGCCGCAGTGCTTTTAGCGAAGTCCTGGAGCTCCCGAGCCTTCGCCGCGTCGCCCGCGACGCCCTGCCGGAGCACCACCGCCGCGTGTACGATCATGCCGCGGTCATCATCGGGAACCCCGATCACAGCACTCTCGACCACATCCGGGTGCTGGTCGAGGACCGCCTCGACCTCCGGTGCACCGATGTTGTACCCGGCCGAGACGATCATGTCGTCGCTGCGGGCGTGGTACCAGAAGTAGCCGTCGGCGTCGCGAGTGTAGGTGTCGCCGGTCAGATTCCAGCCATTGCGCACATACTGACGCTGACGGGGATCGGCCAGATACCGGCACCCGGTTGGTCCCTGCACCGCCAGCCGGCCGGGAGTGCCGTCCGGTACCGGATTGCCGTCGTCGTCCTGGATCTCGGCACGAAATCCGGGCACGACCCTACCGGTGGAGCCGGAGCGGATGTCGTCGTCAGCCGCCGAGATGAAGACATGGAGGAGCTCGGTGCCACCGAGACCATTGATGATCTTCAGCCCGGTCCGTTCGTGAAACCGATCGAAAACGGCTTCGGGCAGATGTTCACCGGCCGAAACGCACCGGCGCAGGGATTTCAGGCGCTCCGGATCGTCGCGCTTGATCAAAGACTTGTACGCGGTCGGCGCAGTGAAAAGCACTGTCACCGAAAACTTCTCGATCGCGGCGACGAGCGCATCCGGATCGGGCTTCTCCAACAGCACGACCGACGCTCCGACAGATAGCGGGAACATCACCAGCCCACCGAGGCCGAAAGTGAAGGCCAAAGGCGGTGTCCCGATGAAGACATCAGCGCCGTGCGGTCGCAGCACATGCGCGGAGAAGGTGTCGGCAATAGCCAGCACGTCGCGGTGGAAGTGCATGGCGACCTTCGGCATTCCGGTCGTACCCGAGGTCGGCGCAAGCAGCACCACGTCGTCGGCACTGGTCCGCACATCGGTGTACGCGACCGGTTTCGCTGCTGACCGGTGGATCAGGTCATCGTCACCCGGCCCGCCGACCGAGGCGATACGCAAGGCTGTGTCGGCCGCGGACAGTTCGTCGAGCAACCGGTGATCACATAGAGCCAGCGCCGGGCGGGTCAGCTCGATCAGTTTGGTCAGCTCGGGAGCACGCAGCAGGGGCATGGTGGTCACCACCACCCCACCCGCCTTGACGACACCGAACCAGCAGGCAACCAGCCACGGGGTATTGGGAGCACGCAACAGCACACGGTTCCCGGGAACCAGGCCGTAGTCGTCGGCCAGCACATACGCGATCTGGTTCGCACGGTCGAGAAGATCGCCGTAGGTCCAGGTTTCGGACTCGGAGTGCAGGCAGGGTCTGGCCCGGCCATGGACCGCTACCGTCGCATCGAGCAAGGCGCTCGCGCAGTTGAGTCGATCGGGGTAGCGCAGCCCTGCCAGATCGAAGACCAGATCGGGCCAGTCGGCTTCGGCCGGGAGATTGTCCCGGCAGAAGGTGTCTTTGTGCGCGGAGGGTGTGAGCATCACACTCGGCCCTTTCGAACTGGTGAGGCCAATACAATCTCATTGCTTATAGTCAACCGCCGTCGATGTCGCGCCATGTTCCGAGGCCGCACCGAGCCGGTGACATCAGGCCTGTTCGGAGCCCAGCGCGGCTACGGCCTGAATCTCCACCAGCGCTTCGGGTTGCCAGAGCGCGGTGACACCGATTCCGGCCATCGCCGGGTACACCTCGCCGACCAACTCGCGCCAGAGCCGGCCGATTTCCTTGGCGTTGGCCTGGTAGCCGGGAATGTCCAGCAGGTAGATGGTCACCGACAGCAGATTCTGCGGCTTTCCACCCGCAGCCTCGAGCGCCGCGATCACATTGGCCAGCGCCTGCCGGAACTGGGCGACGATCCCGCCGTCGACGATCGTCCCCTCGGGCGTCAGGGCCGTCTGGCCCGCCAGGTGAACGATGTCGCGATACCGCGTGGCGTGGGCGAACCCGGAGGGTTTCGCCAGCTCGGGCGGATTGATGTGGTCGACGAGCATGATCGCCTCTTTCTCGCGGGGACCCACCGGGCGGCGAGCCGATTCGAACGGGGGTGGTCCGAACCACAGTATGGTGTTAGATTGATTCTCGTCAATAGAACGCTATATCTGAGCTGCCGCTCCTTGCGTTCGAAGCCGCCGGGGGCAACCCGGCCGAATTCCTGGAGTCTCCAGCGATGCGTTTGCGAACAGTTCTCTGCGACGGCCACGGCAGTCGCGCCGAAGTCCGCGCCGACGGACAGTGGTATGCGACGACGGCCGCCGACGTCGGCGCACTGCTCTCAGACCAGAACTGGCGCTCGGTCCGACCGCTGCCCGGCGAGCAGCCGCCACCCGGGCGGGCGGCGCCGGTAGTGACAGCGCCGACCAAGATCGTGTGCTGCGGCCATAATTACCGCGCCCACATCGCCGAGATGGGTCGATCCGCGCCCGAATTCCCCACGCTCTTCGCGAAATTCGCCGACACCCTCACTGCCTGGGACGCCGACATCGCCCTGCCCGGCCCGGCCGAGGCGGTGTTGTTCGACTGGGAGGCCGAACTCGCGATCATTGTGGGCGCCACCCTGCGCCGGGCCGATCGCGACATGGCGCGGGCAGCCATAGCCGGATACACCGTCGCGAACGACTTCTCGGTGCGCGGCTGGCAGCGGCGGACTCCGCAGTGGTTGCAAGGCAAGGCATTCGACGCCACCACTCCACTGGGTCCTGATCTGGTCACGCCCGACGAGGCCGACCCCGCCGATGGCCTCCGCATCGTCTGCCGAGTCAACGGCATCGAGCAGCAGACCGGGGCCACCGACGACCTTGTCTTCGACCCGGCCACCCTGCTGTCGTACATCTCCGCATTCACCGTGCTGCGTCCCGGTGACGTCGTATTGACCGGCACGCCGGGGGGTGTGGGCATCGCGGCAGACCCGCCGCGCTACCTGCGCGCCGGCGATGTCGTCGAGACCGAAATCGAGGGCATCGGCCTGCTACGCAATCGAATCACCTTGTCCCCCAATGATATCGAGCCCGCCCAGCGGGACGGAAAGGAATCATGATGACCAGTGACGCCACCACCCAGGTCGCTCCGATTGTCACCAGAGCCGGAGCGGAGTACACCGAGACGGCACAATCCGGTGGCGCGCTGCGCGTCTCGGGCGTGAGCCCGCAGCACACCCCGGCGACCAAGATCTGGTACGGCAAGGTGACCAACGAACCCGGCTACCGTTCCTTGCCCCATCACCACGGCGAAGCCGAGACCGGTGGCTATGTCCTCACCGGGAAGGCACGCATCTACTACGGGGAGAACTATGCGGAGTACGTCGACATGAGCGAAGGCGATTTCGTATTCGTGCCACCGTTCATGCCGCACGTCGAGGTGAACATGAGCACCACCGAGAAGCTGGTCTGGCTGACCTGTCGCACTCCGGACAATATCGTCGTCAACCTGCCCGATGTCGACGATTCCATCCTGGTTGGATACCGGCAGGCGTGAGATTCGAGCTCGGGCCGCACCATCGGCCCGGGCCATCGGACCGCACGATCCGGACAGATGCCGCGCGCAGCGTATAGCCGAGCAGGTGTGGCAACCATACCGTGCGTCCTATGACCGACATCACAACCGCAGCCGACGCGATAATCGTCGGCTCAGGGGTCAACGGCCTGGTGGCCGCGGCCGAGTTGGCACTGGCCGGCTGGTCGGTGCAGTTGCTGGAGCGTAATGCGGAGATCGGCGGATTCATCGCCACCGAAGAACGCACTCTTCCCGGCTACCGGCACGACACCTACTCGTCCTGGCATCCGTTGTTCGTCTCCGGCGCCGCCTATGCGAGCCTCGGACCCTACCTGCACGAACACGGACTCGAATTCCGCAACACCGAAGAATGGGTGACCGCCAGCGTTGCCGATGACGGCCGCGTCACCATCGCACACCGCGATCCGGAACGCACCGTCATGGAGTTCGCCGACCCCGAAGACCGAACCGCATATCTCGCGATGCTGGCCCGGCTCGCGGCGAGTGCGGCACCGATCGGCGGACTGATGGACGCCGAACTGCGCTCGCCGTCCGCCCTCCGATCGCTGGCCGGTCTGATGCGCGGTGGGCGACGCGGCACTGAAGACTGGCTGCGCATGGCGCTCAGCAGCGGTCGTGGATTCGCGCGCCGCGAGTTTCGCGGCCACGAGGTCGATCACCTCTATGCACCGTGGCTGCTGCATGCCGGTCTCTCTCCGGATCATGCTTCGGGCGGACTGATGATGCCGCTGCTCGCGACCACCCTGCACGGGGCCGGACTGCCGGTGGTTGCCGGCGGATCCGCCGGGCTGCTGACAGCGTTCGAGTCGCTGCTGCATTCCCTGGGCGTCGAGGTGCGAACCTCCACTTTCGTGGAGCGGATCCTGGTGGACCACGGCCGAGCAGTCGGGGTCGTCGCCAATGGCCACGCCACATACGCTCGCCGCGCGGTGCTTGCTTCGGTGACGCCAACCGCCTTGTACGACAAGCTATTACCACCTGACGCGGTGTCATCCACCATCCGCGCCGAGGCTGCGACCTTCCGCTACGGCCGCGCGGAAATGCAAGTCCATGTCGCTTTGTCGGCGCCGCTGGACTGGGCCGACACCCGATTGCGGGACATTCCGTTGATTCACGTCTCCGATGGATCCGACAGCACCGGAATCGCCTGCGCCGAGGCCGAAGCCGGGCTGCTCCCCCGCCGACCGACCGTCGTCGTCGGCCAGCAGTACCTGCTCGACCCCAGCAGGGTGCCGGACGGTACGGCGGCGCTCTGGCTGCAACTGCAGGAAGTCCCATTCGCACCGGTAGGCGATGCGGCCGGAGCGCTGGATACGACTCATGGCTGGACTCCTGCGCTGGCACGGAGTTTCGCCGATCGTGTATTGGCGCGAATCGCCACCCACGCTCCCGACCTGCCCCGGAAAGTGCTCGCGGTCGACGTCATCACCCCGGCCGATGTGGCCGCACACAACCCGAATGCCGTCACGGGTGATCCCTACGGGGGTTCGTGCGAATTGGACCAAAGTTACCTGTGGCGCCCCCTGCCCTCCGCCGGACGGCATGCGACACCCGTGTCCGGATTGTGGCAGATCGGCGCATCCACGCATCCCGGCCCCGGCTTGAGCGGCGGATCGGGACACCTCGTAGCGCGAACGCTCACACGAAATCGCAAGCTGCGCATACTGTTCCGCACACAGTGACCAGCGCCGCCGGTGGACTGCGCCGGCCGGACAACCGCCGCGTGCAGCGGATAGCTCGGCCCGACCAGCCGCATCAGACTTCGAAACCAGTTACCTCACCCCAGGAGCCACGATGTCTCTGCTCAACGCCGTCATCGAAGCGACCCGCTCCGGCGCTGTCGACATCATCGATCTCACTACTCCGTTGCAGGAATCCACCCCAATCCTGCAGCTGCCGCCGCCGCTGGCCAACACCGTCCCGTTCCGGCTCGAGGAGATCAGCCGCTACGACGACCGCGGGCCCGCCTGGTACTGGAACAACATCCACACCGGCGAGCACACGGGCACCCATCTCGACGCACCGGTGCACTGGTTGAGCGGCCGCGGCGGACACGATGTCTCGCAAGCCCCGCTTCGCACACTGTTCGCGCCCGTTGCAATGATCGACATGACCGCCGAGGTCGCGGCCGACCCGGAATTCCTGTTGGAAATCGATCACATTCGCCGCTGGGAGAAAGAGCACGGACCGCTCCCGGCGGGCGGCTGGCTGCTCTATCGCACCGGATGGGAATCCCGAGGTGAGGATGCCGCCGCGTTCACCAATGACGGGCACACACCCGGCGTTTCCGCCGCTTGCGCCAAGTGGCTGGCCGAAGAGTCTGCACTGACCGGACTCGGCGTGGAAACCGTCGGCACCGACGCCGGCGCGGCCGCTGGGTTCGAACCGCCCTTCCCGTGCCACAGCCAGCTGCTGGGCGCCAACAAATGGGGCCTGACCAGTCTGCGCAACCTCGCCCGGCTGCCCGCCACCGGCGCCCTGCTGATCGTGTCCCCGCTGCCGATCGTGGGCGGGTCCGGCAGCCCGGCGCGCGTGCTCGCGCTCGTCGAACGCGACGCCGGATAAGGGAGGGAAAACCATGGCGGAACGGTCTTTTGCGAACGAGGTCGGCAAACTGCGGCAGGGCTCCGGCACGACCCTGCACGTGGAGGGGATCCTGGCAGTCACGAAGGCGCTGCTGCAGTCCGGCGTCGCCTATGTCGGCGGCTACCAGGGCGCACCGATCTCCCATCTCATGGATGTGCTCGGCGATTCCAAAGACGTACTCGACGAGCTCGGCGTCTATTTCGAAAACAGCGCCTCGGAAGCTACCGCGGCGGCGATGCTGGCCGCATCGGTGCACTATCCGCTACGTGGCGCGGTGACATGGAAGTCGACCGTGGGCACCAACGTTGCTGCCGACGCCCTGGCGAATCTGGCCAGCGGCGGCGTCACCGGCGGAGCACTCGTCATTCTCGGCGAGGACTACGGCGAGGGCTCCAGCATCATGCAGGAGCGTTCGCACGCGTTCGCAATGAAATCGCAGATGTGGCTGTTGGATCCGCGGCCGAACATCACCGCGATCGTGGACGCGGTCAAATCCGGCTTCGAGCTGTCGGAGGCGAGCAACACCCCTGTGTTCTTGCTGCTGCGGCTGCGCTCTTGTCACCTGCATGGAGCGTTCGAGGCCGAAGACAACAAGCGGCCTCCGATGACAGTCACCGAAGCGACCCGGCGGCCCACTCGCGACGTGAGTCGAATCGTGTTGCCGCCGGCCAGCTTTCAACATGAGAGGGAGAAGATCGAAAACCGCTGGCCGGCCGCGGTGAAGCACATCCGCGACCACGGGCTCAACGAGGTGTTCGGCGAGGACCTTGCCGATGTCGGAATCATCGTTCAAGGAGGGCTGTACAACACCCTCAACCGGTCGATGGAACTGCTCGGATGCTCGGATGCGTTCGGCAACACTCGGGTTCCGCTGTACGTAATGAACGTCGCCTACCCGGTGATCGATGAAGAAGTCATCGAATTCTGCACTGACAAGCGCGCGGTGCTGCTGGTCGAAGAAGGCCAGCCGGACTTCATCGAACAGAACATCAATGCCATCCTGCGCCGTGCCGGCATACCCGCCGAACTGCACGGCAAGGACATGCTGACCATGGCGGGCGAGTACACCTCGCTGGTCGTCACGCGTGGGGTGCATACCTTTCTCAGCAGCTATCTGCCCGAGGTGATCACTGCCGAACCCGCGCTCCTGCGCTCGGCCGACGACCCGGCCAGCCCGTTCGCGGTGCGGGTCGAGCCGCATATTGTGCGGCCCCGGCCGCCCGGGCTGTGCACCGGATGCCCAGAGCGCCCCATCTTCAGCGGATTGAAACTCGCCGAACGCGAAACGGGCGAACATCACATCAGTGCCGACATCGGCTGTCACTTGTTTTCGATCAACGCGCCGTTCGATCTGGGGGCGACAACCATGGGTTATGGTCTCGGTTCGGCGGCTGCGGCGGCACTGAACTCGACGGGCTCCGACCGCCGAACCATCGCGATGATGGGCGACGGGGGCTTCTGGCACAACGGGCTGAGCAGCGGCGTCGGCAACGCGGTCTTCAACAAGAACGACCAGCTACTGGTAGTCGTCGACAACGATTACGCAGCCGCCACCGGAGGTCAGGACGTGCTCTCCTCGCACGCCGACCTGCCGACCCGCTCCACCAAGCATCCCATCGAGAGGGCCGTCCGCGGCATCGGTGTCGACTGGGCCAAGACAATAGACAACACCTACGACGTCACCACCGTGCGCGACACCTTCGTCGATGCGCTCACCACCGATGAGGCAGGGCCGAAAGTCCTTGTCATGCAAAGCGAATGCCAGCTCAACCGGCAGCGACGTGAGAAACCGCAGCGGGCACAGGCCTTGCAGGCCGGCGAGCGGGTGGTCCGCGAGCGTTTCGGCGTCGACCCGGAGACCTGCACCGGTGACCACGCCTGCATCCGCATCTCCGGCTGCCCGTCGCTGACCATCACCGACAACCCCGACCCCATGTGCACCGATCCAATCGCGACCGTGCTCGACAGCTGCGTCGGATGCGGAGTGTGCGGCGCCAACGCGCATGCGGCCGTGTTGTGTCCGTCCTTCTACCGAACGGACGTCGTCTACAACCCCACCCGGCGCGATCGCATGCTGGCCCGGCTGCGCACCTGGTGGATCAACATGCTCGCGCGCGGAATAGAGCGCCGCGCCGCCGGATTCGAGGTAACACCATGACAGGCTGGTACACCGGACAGCGCCCCATAACACTCGCGATCCTGGCCATGGGCGGCGAAGGCGGGGGCGTGCTCTCCGACTGGATCGTGGAAGTCGCCGAGGCGGCCGGCTACTTCGCCCAGACCACGTCTGTGCCCGGTGTCGCCCAGCGCACCGGATCCACCGTGTACTACGTGGAACTGTTCCCGCCCTCCCGAACCGGCCACACCATCGGAACCGGACGCAGCGAACCCGTGCTGAGCGTGTTCCCCACCCCTGGTGAAGTCGACATCGTGATCGCCTCCGAGCTGATGGAAGCGGCCCGCGCCGTCCAACGTGGCTTCACAACACCGGATCGAACCACCCTGTTCACCTCCACACACAGGGTGTATTCGATCGACGAGAAGATGGCTCTCGGCGACGGTCGCGTCGACAGCGCGACGCTGCTGGACGCGGCCCGGCGCGGATCGAAGCGACTGATAGCGTCCGACTTCATGGCAGTAGCCGAGCACCACCGCAGCGTGATCAGTGCGGCGCTGTTCGGCGCCGTGGCCGGATCCGGCGTACTACCGTTCACCCGAGAACAATTCGAAGAACCGATTCGCCGCTTCGGCAAAGGGATCGAACAGTCCCTGCGTGCGTTCGCCGACGGCTTCAGCGCTGCCGCCGCACCGGCGGTCACCGAATCCCCGATCCCACCGCGAACTTCACAGCCAGTGGAATTGACCCTCATTCCCCGGCCGCTTACGGCCGACGAGCACAAGGCACGAGAAGATGAGCGCCGCAACGAAATAGCCGCCATCGACCCGGGAGCGCTCGTCGGCCCCAAACTACGGAAGCTCGCGCAGACCGTCGGAGAGCTCCCGCCTGCGGCGCGGTCCATGATCCTGCACGGCCTGGTCCGCACCGCGATGTATCAGAACACCGCGTACTCCCGGCTGTATCTGAGTCGTGTGAGGGAATTCGCGGCAGTAGATCCCGATGCCGAGGGCAGCGCGCTGCTCACCATCGAAGCGGCCCGGCAAATCGCACTGTGGATGTGCTATCAGGACACCATTCAGGTTGCGCTGCAAAAAATCCGGCGACACCGCATGGATCGCATCCGCTCCGAGGCGCGTGCCGAACCAGACCAGCTGATTCAGGTCCGCGAGTACCTCCACCCACAGATCGACGAGATCACCGACACCATGCCGGCTCGAATCGGCTCGGTCCTGCGCCGCTCCAGCACATTCCAGCGGCTGGTCCGGAAATTCACCCGCCGAGGCATGACCGTCAACACCAGCTCGATCACCGGCTACACCGCCCTGTCGATAACAGCCCGACTTCGCCCCTTGCGCCCACGATCGTTGCGCTATCAGCGCGAACAGCAAGCCATCAACGAATGGCTGAAAGCAGCATCGACCGCTGCCCCACTCGATGCCGACCTCGCCCGCGAGATCCTCGAATGCCAATGTGTGCTCAAGGGCTACGGCGCCACCTTCGAACACGGCACCGACAGTTTCGGAAAACTCATGCACGCTGCCCACAAACTGACCGGGCACCCAGATGCAGCCGAACGACTCTCGAAGCTTCGGGCGGCCGCACTCTCCGACGAGACCGATACGGCTCTGACCGTCGAGCTCGCTGCATCGGTGCCCCGCTGACAATCCGCTGAAGGCAAGCGTTGGACATCCGGCACGTCCAACGCTTGCCTGCGTCGTCGTAATCATGGGCTCGGCATCGCGTGTCGATGAGTTCCGCCGCCCCCCAGGAGCCTGGCGGCGGACCCGACGGATCGCCGCAATCAACTGTGTCCTGGGTGGCGACCGTGTCGAGTACTACCGAATCCAAGATAGGCGAACGACGACGGCTACGTCCGCCACCTGGCCACGACGGCGTCCATGTCGCCGTCGCCCGGCGGAGGGATATGGCGTGCGCCGGGAAACCGCTGTGCGGGTTCGGTATACGCGCGCTGCTGTACCAGACGAGCAATATTGGCCCGGTAGATGTCATCGACCGCGGCGTGCCGCCCCGGCTCACGGTCGAGCCAAAGATTGGCCGGATGGATCGGCCGGTCGTACATGCGCTGGAACAGCTCAGTGCGAATGTCCTTGAGCCAGTTCGAGTTCAGATTCATCATCCGATACTGGCGCAGTGCCTCGACATCCACCGGCGCGGCGATGATCGCGTTGGCTCCCGACGATACCCGCCCGATCACCTGACCGTGATAGTCGACGATGTGCCCGTTGCCGCCGGCGATGTCCACGGGATGCTCGGCGGCGGGACTGGCGTAAACCGGCCCGGTGTTCGGGCACACCATGTACACCCCGTTGAAGTGCGCATGCGCCCGATTCTGCAGCAGCCAGGTGCCTCCAGCGTCCGGACCGGCCGCGGTCATCGGCACGGCTTCGCTGGGTCGGTACACCACCTCCGCGCCGTTGAACGCCAGTGCCCGAACGGCTTCCGGGTACTCGCCGTCGCTGCAGCACAGGGTGCCGATGTTGCCGATGTCCGGGGTCCGCAGCACCGGATAGAAGGCGTCGATACCGTCGCCGAACAGCTCGACCCACCGATCGTAGACATCGTGCGGGGTGCACGAATGCTCCCGGCACCACACATGATTCTTGGCGGCCCGGTGGACGATCTCACCCTGCGGCGAGATCACCACCATGACATTGAAGAACCGGTCCGCGATGACCTCGGGCCAGCGGGCCTTGCACTGGACGATGAGATAGGTTTCGTACAGCCGGGCCAGCGCAGCGAGACGATCGGTCTCCGGGCCGGGTATATCGATGAAAAGCTCTCTGGCGCACCGGCTGTGCGGCAGATCGAAGATCTCGTCGGTGAAGCCGGTGAGGGCCCCTTCGGCCAGAGCGACGAGTTTCACCGGCAGGTTGATGCCGACGACCGACACCGCCGCGTGAATGGTCTCCTCGATCGTGTCGAGGTTGCGCGCGACGTGGTCGCGCGCCCCGATGCCGTGAACGATGGTCGACAACCCGACCGCCATATACGGCGCGACCGGTGCTGCCCCGGCGGCTCGATCGGTCATTCCGTGCCACACCAGACGTGCGGATGGGTATCAACCAGGCCGGGCAGCACCACACCGCCCTCGGCGTCGACATGCCGGGCATCCGGCCCGGCCGCCGCCATGGCGTCCGGGCCGCCCGCCGCCGGCACGCATCCGCCGGATAGCACCAGTGCCTCCGCTTCCGGCGTGTCCGGCGCGAGCGTTCGCACCCGCACGTCGGTGATGATCGTGCTGGTCATCGTTATCCTCCACTACCGACCGTTGTGTCCTGTGCGCACAGCGTACTCTCGTTTTCTCCAGATGGAGAAGTTCTGAATTCTGGGCGCAGACATGATGAGCGCCATCACGACACACTCGGCATCGGTGACGGGGTCGGCGAGCCAGCGGTGACGAACCTGCTCACCGCCGAAGGGGCCATCGAGATCGGGAGAGATAGCCATCCTTCACGATGCCGCGGTACCGGCGAACCGCCAGAGCAGAACGCGCGGACGCGGCATTTCCGTGCACAGCTGGCCGGGCCCAGTCGGGCGAGATGATCTCAGCCCGTTGACCTTCGGAGCGCTCGCGCTGGCCGGTTCGGTCAGCGCGGTATGCGGAACGAGCGGATGTTCGGGATCGGCTCCAATTCAGCGTGATGGCATCGCTGCCGCCACCGTCATCAAACGTACGGTTCACGTGTCCGCATCAGCGGTTGCGGGAACTCAGTGACCGATGGATTGCGGGCGGTGGGAAAAGCGTGTTTTCTCGGCCTGTTCCATCAGGCGCATGAACTCGCCAGTCTGCAGGTGGACGAGCGTCTCATGATCACCGGCCTCGAAGTAGATATCCGGCGCACTGGCGAGGCTCTCGTCCATCAGCGTCATCATGCCGTAGGCGGTGCACATGGGCGGGATTGCGCCGACCTCACAGTCCTTGAAGGTTTCGCGGATGTCCGACTCTTTGGCGAGCGCCAGCCGCCGACCCGTTTGGGCCCGGAGCTTCGCGAGTCGTAGATGATGGGTGGATGGCACCACGGCGGCGACATAGCCTTGCTCGTCTTCCAGGACAATTGTCTTGGCGAGGTGGTCGCCGGGGATGTGGGCGGTTTCGGCAGTTTCCGAGCTGCTGTGGCTGTGTGGATGCCGCACGATTTCATATTTGATGCCCGAATTGTTCAGGCACTGCTGCACGGTTGGTGATATGGACATGACGGACCTCCATTGACTGGCTGGTACCACCAGGACCTGGGCTTTCAGCATAGGTCATCGTGGATGTCTCGCGGAGATCCAGCCACCCGCCTTCGTCGAGCGGGAGCGGCGTCGGAGGGCGGGGGCAGGTTGGTTTCGGGCTGTGAATTTGTTGCTTCGGCGGGCCGCACCGATGCTGCCGACATCGCTGAGTTGTGGCTGCGATCCTTCGCTGCGGCGCTGCCTGGGGTTGCCTGCGTAGGCGGGCAGGTAGTGTGCCGCGCCCTCGACCTCCAGGAACACCGACACTCGGGTCGTCACCGGACCCGCACCTGCCGGAACCAACGCCGATCATGCCCCGGCATGGTCGTGCCGATCGGTGGCGCGGTTCCGTTGGGCGAAACGAGGCTTCCTGCGCCCCAATAGAATTCGCGAGGTGGGTATCGAGCGCGTGGTGCCGAGCGAGCCGATGAAAACCACAGCGGGCGCATCGCGCAGGCCGTTGTCGGTGTAGTGCGGATACCTCATTGTCGGAGCGCCGTGGTGACGGAGAACCCGGCGATCCAGGCCGGGATCGCTTCGTAGAATCGGGATTTCAGATCGAAAGGACCCCCCGCCGCGAGCGAAGCGTAGGCGGCCAGCCAGGTGCGCACCTCGTGTGCGGAACCACCGCCCTGCTCGCCCATCCAGTCCACCGGCCAGGAAGCCAACTCGTCGACGCGGTTCTGCTCCAGCAAGTCCAGCAGCCGGTTGTCCCATTCCGGGTTGATGGGGGTCATCGTGCTGGTTCCGGCGGCATACTCGCGGCCGGCCTGTACGACCCGCTGTTCGCCTTTGGCACGTTGTTCGGGGGTCGGTGCGTGGCCTTCGATCAGCGCGTCGGCGACCCGCGGCGGCGCGCCCTCCAGCACGGGCACCGGCGGATCGTGCGAGAGCCCACCGGAGGCGAGATACAGTACGCGCAAATCCAATTCGTCGGCCGCCTGGCCGATCGCGGTGCCCAGTGCCTGGACTCGGCTCATCGGTCCCAGCGGAGTGGCGACACCGTTGACGAACACCGGTATCACGGGCACTCGGTCGATGCCGCCGAAGAGGGTTTCGAGCGGCTGCGCGAACCCGTGATCGACGATCATCCGGGCCGAGATGGTCAGATCGACGCCGCGGTCGAGCACGCCCTTCGCGATCAATTTCGCCGCACCGGTGTCAACCGAGAGCTGGCCCGCCGCCGAGTCGAAATCGCCGACCGCGTGTGCCTCGGTGGCCAGACAGAACGGCGGCATCTCCTTGTAGAAGAAGCCGTTGTAGTGGTCGGGTGCGTACAACACGACCAGCTCCGGATCGAAGTCGCGAACGAACTCTTTCGCGGCTGACACGGCTCGGTCCACCCGGGCCAGTACGTCCGGAGCAGGATCATTCTTGCCGATGAGCGGTGAGTGGGACAGTCCCACGGCTGCTGCAGTCATAACGATTCCTCGAGCTGGGTCGGATGTCAGTGCGAGACAGCGGGCGGATGGATGACGAGCTTGCCGGTGAGATCGCCATCGATCATCAACTGGAAGCCCTGGTGAATATCACTGAGCGGCAACGTTCGATCGATCACGGGCCGAACGCCGGTGGATCCCATCATGCGCAGCATTCCCTCCAGCTCGGCGCGGGTGCACCCGGTGGAACCGAGAATCCGCTGCTGCAGATAGAACACACGGTTCAGATCTGCGGGTGGGTTGGCACCACTGGTCGCTCCGGCCACGACGATCGCGCCGCCCGGCCGTAGCGATCTCAGGGAGTGTTCCCACGTCGCCGCGCCGACAGTTTCGATGACCACATCGACCTTCTCGGGCAGCCGCTCACCGGTAGCAACGGCGGCATGGGCACCCCATGCGAGCGCCTCGGCGCGTTTGCTCTCGCTGCGGCTGGTCGCGTACACCACTGCTCCGGCAGCCGCCGCGAGTTTGATGGCCGCCGAGGCGACTCCACCGCCCGCTCCCTGGACGAGTACCCGATCACCAGGTCGAATTCCGGTCTTGGTGAACAACATCCGGTACGCGGTGGTCCACGCGACCGGCAGACAGGCCGCCTCATCGAAGGACAACCACGTCGGTTTGGACACAAGATTCCGGGCAGGCACGGCCAAGTATTCGGCAAAGGTGCCGTCGAAGAGTTCAGACATCAACGCGCGGTTCGGATCCAGGGTCTCGTCCCCGTTACCGGCGTCCGGGTCGGCGATCACAGGGTGGACGATGACCGGATTGCCGTCGGCATCGTAACCCGCTGCATCGCAGCCCAATACGATCGGCAGTCGCTCCGGCGGATGACCGACGCCTCGCAGTGTCCACAGGTCGTGCATATTCAACGAGGCCGCCACCACCCGGACCAGAGTCCAACCAGGTGGCGGCAATGGGATAGCGATATCGCGCACCACAAGACCCGACAGCGGGTCGGTGGCGCTCTGGGCGATGGCCTGTGCAGCGAGCATGTCGTCACACTCGCTGTGCGGATCCCCGTCGCCCTAGTCCGCGTGCCGCCCTGCGGAACAGCGCGCGAATCTCGCCGGGGGCGTGCCGTCCTGCGGAACATGCGATGGATTCGGCGGTTTCCAGCGGGTTCGCTCGAGACCATGACCTCCACCATCGAACCCGCGACAGGTTGCGAGACCACCACCGCCACCCCGTGCGGCGCGCTGCGGCGGCCGGTCGAGCTGGCCCGCAATATCGATGTCTCCGGGCTGGTCGATTCCGAGGGCGGCCTGTTGGACCGCGCCATCTTCACCGACGAGCAGCTCTACCGCCAGGAGCTGCGACGGGTGTTCGCCCCGAGCTGGCTGTTCCTCGCGCACACCGACCAATTTCACAAGCCCGGGGATTTCTTCACCACATACATGGGCGAGGACCCGGTCATCGTCACCATGGACAAGAACCGGAAGATCCGGGCTTACCTGAACTCCTGCCGCCATCGCGGCGCGCGGGTGTGCCGGGCGGATGTCGGGGCGACCCGGAACTTCACCTGCACCTACCACGGGTGGGCCTACGACCTGGACGGCAAGCTCGTCTCGATCCCGAACAAGGACGGCTATCCGGCCTCGTTCGACACCGCAAACTGGGGCTTGGTCGAGGTGCCGCACGTGCAGACCTATCGCGGTCTGATCTTCGGAACCTGGAATCCGGAACCCGTCTCGCTGCGCGAATACCTCGGCGACATGGCGTGGTACATGGACGCCATGCTGGATCACGATCCGGAGGGCACGGTCGTCGTCGGCGGCGTGCACAAGTGGGTGTTGGACGGCAACTGGAAGCTCGCGGCCGAACAGTTCGCGACCGACTGGTACCACGTGAACATGAGCCACGCGTCGGCACTGATGGTGTTGTCGCCCAGCAAGAATCCGAAGAACGAGATCGTGCACCGCAGTGGCCGCCAGTACCTGGACCCGAACGGCCACGGCGCCGGATTCCCGGTACATCCGAAGAATCGGTTCAACGCGCAGAAGGTCCACGAGTGGACCGATTACGAGGCACTGCGCGAGCGCCTCGGCGACGCACGCGTCGAAGGACCGCTCACCGACGGCCACGCCACTGTCTTCCCCAATTTCTCGTATCTGCCGGTGATCGGCACCATCCGGGTCTGGCACCCGAAGGGCCCCGATCGCATGGAGGTGTGGGCTTGGACCGTGGTGGACAAGTCGATGCCCCCGGAAGTCCGTGAGGCACAACGCCTGTACAACCTGTGCACCTTCGGCCCCAGCGGCATCTTCGAACAGGACGACGGCGAGAACTGGAGCGAGGTGCAGCACATCTCGCGCGGCTTCATCACCAACCGGGTACCGCTGAACTACCAGATGGGCTTGGGGTCCGAGCGCGAAGACGGCCGTTACCCCGGCACGACGAGCGAGCTCTACAGCGACGCCGCCGGGCGCGCCTTCTACAGCCGCTGGCGCGATCTGATGAACACACCGGCCTGGCACGAGAAGGAAGAACGATGAGCAGCACGGGAATCCGGGTAGCCACACTCGACGACATCCCGGTCGGCGAAGGTATCGCGATCGACAAGGCTGTCGCCGGCACCGACGACGACATCGCGCTGCTGCGCGACGACGACGGCAGCATCTACGCGTTGAACGACACCTGCACCCATGAGGTCGCCTCGCTCGCCGAGGGCTGGGTCGAGGGCGGATACGTCGAGTGCCCGATGCACTCGAGCAAGTTCTGCCTGAAAAGCGGTGAGGTCCAGTGTCTTCCGGCCACCGAGAGCGCCCGTCCGCATCGCGTGGAAGTCCGTGACGGCGAGGTCTACCTGTTCCCGAACGAGGCGCCGTGACTGTCGGAAATGTTGTGATCGTCGGTGGCGGAATCGCCGGCGTCAGCACCGCCGCCGCGCTGCGGGCGGGTGGCTTTGTCGGCGATGTCACTCTCGTCGATGCCGGGGAGTTTCCCTACGACCGCCCACCGCTGTCGAAGGAGTTCCTCGAAGGCCGCAAGGCGCTCGCCGACATCGCGCTACAGCCGCCGCGCTGGTACGACGACAACAAGATTCGCCTCATCACGCAGACCAGCGTCACAGCGCTTCACACTGGCCTCGGCAGCGTCGAACTCTCCGACGGCACAACGCTTTCCACCGATCGCGTGGTGCTGGCCACCGGCGGCCGGGCCGCCCGACCGCCCATCCCGGGCAGCGACGGCTCACGAGTCCATGTGCTGCGCACCGGCGAGGATGCCGACCGCCTGCGGGTCGCCCTGATCCCTGAGGCGCGCGTGCTGGTCGTCGGCGCCGGACTCATCGGCGCCGAAGTCGCCTCCACCGCGGTCGATCTCGGCTGCGATGTCGTCCTGGTCGACCCGGTCCGGCCGCCGCTGACAGCCGCGCTCGGCTCCGAGCTCGCTGTCTGGCTGCATACGCTGCATACCCAGCGCGGTGTCATCACCCTCCAAGCAGGAGTGGAGTCATTGCGCGACACCACGTTCGGCATCGAGGCGCGGCTCACGAGTGTTGATCTCCCCCGCACTTTCGATGTTGTCGTCCTCGGCGTCGGCATGGTCCCGGAAACCGGATTGGCCGCGTCGGCCGGGCTGGAAGTGGATCGTGGCATCATCGTGGACCACCGCCAGACAACCTCCAACCCGGCCGTCCTCGCGGTCGGTGATCCGGCCTGCACTCGGCACAACGGTGTGCTGCTACCGCGCACCGAGCACTGGGAGGCCGCTCAGCACGACGGGCAGCGTGCTGCCGCAACCATTCTCGGTACCGCGGTGCCCGCCGACACCGCGCCGTGGTTCTGGACCGATCGGCATCACCGGCACGTCGAGGTGGTGGGCGAGATGGCCGCCGCCGAGGACATCGTGTTGCGCGGCACCCTCGGCTCGGCGTCGTTCTCTGCCTTCGGGCTGCGCAGTGGCCGGGTCGTAGCGGCGGTCGGCGTCGATGAGTCCACTGCCGTGCGCGCCGCTCGCCGCCTCATCGACCGTGGCATCGCAGTCGACCGCGACCGCCTCGCCGACCCCTCGACCGACCTCCGCAAGCTGCTACGTGGCTGACGTGCCGCCGTGCGGCACAACCACTGTGGCGCTGCACGCAGAAGGGATGGAATGAGACCGTGAGGATCACGACAGCGCAGTTCACGGCCGGCTCGAAGGCCGACCGTGAGATTCACTTCGAGGTCGAGCAGTTCTACTACGAAGAGGCCGAACTGCTCGACGACGGGCGCTTCACCGACTGGCTGGACCTGCTCGACGACGACCTGGACTACTGGATGCCGACCCGCACCAACCGGTTGCGCCGCCAGCAGTCACTGTCGATCGCGTCCCGCGGCGAAGCGGCCTACTACGAGGAGACCAAGGAAAGTCTCACCTGGCGCATCCGGCGCTTCGACTCCGGGATGGCCTGGGCCGAGGACCCACCGTCGCGCACCCGCCACCTCGTCACCAATGTGGTTGTGCACCACGTAGATCCGGCCGACCAACCGGGCTTCACGACCGACGACCTGCTGGCGCGATCGGCATTCCTGGTCTACCGCAACCGCCTCGAACGCGAAGAGAACGTCTTCGCCGGGCAGCGTACCGACGTGCTGCGCCGCAGTGGCGACCGACTGCGGGTCGCCCGCCGCACCATCCTGCTGGATCAGAACATCCTGCAGGCCAAGAACATCTCGACCTTCTTCTGACCAACCGAAGGGACGACCGTGTCCGTGTCCGAACTCGATTTCGCCCTGCGGCAGCGCGACATTCAGCTGACGCACCACACTGTGACCACCACCCTCGGCCCCATCGCCGTGGCCGAAGCCGGGCGCGGCCCTGTTCTGGTCATGCTGCACGGCGGCGGCCCCGGTGCCTCCGGCGTGAGCAACTATCACCAGAACCTGGCCACCCTTACCCGACGATTCCGGGTGATCCTGCCCGACCAGCCCGGTTTCGGCGGCAGCTATCGACCCACCGAGGCCGACCTCGAGGCCCGTTCCATCACTGAGATCACTGCCGACACCCTGTTCCAGGCGCTCGACGCGCTGGGTATCGAAGGCTTCCATCTACTGGGCAACAGCCTCGGCGGGGCGGCGGCCCTTGCGATGGCGCAAAGCCAGCCGCACCGGATCACCGGTCTGGTGCTGATGGCACCCGGCGGCGGATGGCTCCCCTTCGGCCCCACCCCCACCGAGGGCCAGAAGGAGATGTTCCGCTACTACAACAGCGGCGGGCCCAGCGTGAAGAAGATGGCCAACTTCATCCGCACAATGGTCTTCGACCACAAGCAGTTCGGCGAGGACGTCGTGAAGGCCCGCTACGAGGCATCTCTCGACGAGAGCCATATCGAGTTCTACCACCGCTACAACGCTGCCTTCGCCAAACGACACGGCATGGACCCGCTCTGGCGCGACCTGCACAAGATCAAGGCACCCACGCTGCTGCTGTGGGGCCGCGACGACCGCACCATCACCTTGGACGGCGCGCACCTCATGCTCAAGAACATCCGTAACGTACAGATGCACATCTTCGGCAATTGCGGGCACTGGGTCCAACTCGAGCGCGCGCGCGAATTCGAGCGCCTGGTCGGCGACTTCCTGACGGAGCTGTCATGAGCGGCTGGCTGGACGGGTACGTCGCACTGGTCACCGGTGGCGGCTCCGGAATCGGACGGGCGGTCGCCCAACGATTCGTCGCAGAAGGCGCGAACGTGACCATTCTCGGACGCGACCGCGACAAGCTGGACGAAGTCGTAGGAGCCTGTCCTGACCAGTCACGCATGCTTGCCATCGAGGCCGACGTGCGCGATTCCGATCAGATGCACGCTGCGGTCGCCGAAACCGTCTCCCACTTCGGCAAACTCGACACACTGGTCGCAAACGCGGGTATCTGGGACTACCAGCGCCAACTCACCCGCCTCAACGGCAAGGAACTCTCCGACACCTTCGACGAGCTGTTCTCGATCAATGTGAAGGGATACTTCCTCGCTGCCGAAGCCGCCTGGCGCGAACTGGTGAAAACCCGAGGCAGCATCGTGATGACGCTGTCGAATGCCTCCTTCTACGTCAACGGTGGTGGACCGGTCTACACCGCGAGCAAACATGCCTGCCTCGGGTTGATGCGCGAACTCGCCTATGAGCTCGCACCCAAGGTCCGTGTGAACGGCGTCGCCTGCGGGGGCATGAACACCGACCTGCGCGGCCCGGAATCGCTATCGCTGCACGAACGTTCGCTGGCCGCGTCGTTCGCCAAACGCAGCCCCGACGCTCCCCCGCCCCCGATCCCGCTGCACGACTCCAGCACCGACCCTCGCGATTTCACTGGGTCCTACGTGCTGCTCGCTTCGCGGGAACAAAGTGGACCGATTACCGGACAAGCGATCTCGGTCGACGGCGGCATCGGTGTCCGTGGCTTCGCCACCGCCGCCGGCGGTGACCACCTGTAATTCGCTCGACGACGAGCACAAGGAGACCTCGATGAGCACCGTGACGCATCCAACCACAACGGTGAATATCAACCCGGCCACCGCAATCAGCGCGCTCGCCGGATTTCAGCCCGACAGCACGGTGATCCATTATGCCGGAGGCGATCTCACCCACAGCCAGCTCGACCGCAAGACCGCCCGGGTGGCTGTCCTCTTGGCAGCTCGTGGAGTCACCACCGGTGATCGTGTCGCGTATCTGGGTTTGAACAGCTCCGCCTACCTCGTGACGATGCTGGCCACTTTCCGGCTCGGGGCAATCTTCGTTCCCGTGAACTTCCGACTGGCCGGACCCGAGCTACGAGCCGTACTGTCCGGCAGCGGGGCCTCGGCCATCGTGTGCGAGCCTGGTCACCGCGCCGCAGTGGAGGCCGTGCGCGAGTACACCAAGCTACGCCATTTTCTGCTCATCGACGATGACCCACAGCTGCCGAATGAGACGGAAACACCCGGGTATTGGGAACCGTGGGCGCGCCTCATCGAAGCCGTGGAGGTCACGCCTGCTGTCTTCGCCATCCCCCGAGGATTCGACGATCCCGCCATCCTCATGTTCACCTCCGGGACAACCGGGCTTCCCAAAGGCGTTGTCCTCACACACGGCAACATCTGGTGGAACGCTGTCAATGTGGACAGCCGCCTGGACACCAGACGCGGCGACATCACCCACGCGGTGGCTCCCCTCTTCCATGTCGGCGGAGTCAACGCACTGGCGCTGCGTACTATCGTCCGTGGCGGCACCCTGATCGTCCGCCGCAGCTTCGATCCGGCCGCTTTCCTTCGCGATCTCGTTTCGTATCAAGTGAATTCGTTCTTCGCGGTTCCAGCAATGCTGGCCGCCCTGGCAAGAGTTCCCGGCTGTTTCGAGACCGAGCTGCCACACCTGCGCACCGTCGTGGTCGCCGGAGCACCGGTCGCACCGACGCTGATCCAGCGTTTTGCCCGGCACGGCATTCTGCTCCAGCAGGCGTGGGGGCTGACCGAAACCGCCCCTTTCGCCACCCATCTGCCCGTCGAACGTACCCTCGACAAACTCGGATCTGCGGGAATCGCCATGCCGTACACCGAGGTCCGGGTCATCGACCCGAACCGGAACACACAGGTCGCGCCTGGCGTCCCCGGTGAGGTGGTGGTCCGTGGCCCCAATGTCACGCCGGGCTACTGGAACAATCCGGAGGCCACTGCCGCGGCGTTCGACGATGCAGGCTGGTTCCACTCGGGCGACATCGGCTACCTCGATGAGGACGGCTACCTCTTCATCGTCGACCGCCTGAAGGACATGATCATTACCGGAGGTGAGAATGTCTATCCCGCCGAAGTCGAACGCGCCCTCGCCGATCTGCCGGGGCTGGTCGACGTCGCAGTGGTGGGCGCTCCCGACGAGCAGTGGGGTGAAGCGGTAGTCGCAATCGCCAGCCTCACAGACGGCGTCTGTCTGACTCTCGAGGATGTACGCGAATATGCGGCAGAACAGCTAGCGCGCTACAAGCTGCCGCGGCGGCTGAAACTCGTACCGTCGGTGCCTCGCAACGCCTCCGGCAAGCTCGACAAGATCGCCATCCGGCGGCTCGCCACGGAAGAACCCTGATCATGTCGGCTCCCCCGATCTTCGTGCCCGTCCTCCATGAGCCGTGGACCGTCGAGGTCCGATCCCGTTCCCGAACAACGGTTGCACTCGATGTCCGTCGTCCCGTCGACGGCGGAGTGACGGTCGAACTCGAGCGCTGCGCAGCTGGCCGCCTCCGGCATACCTATCCCGTCCACAGCCACGACGTCGAAGCGCGCGTCACCGGCACGCTGCCTGGACCACTGCTGGCCGACCTGCTGGTTGCGCTCTTCGCGGCCGTCGAGGCCGCCGACCCGTACAGCCGTCGACTCGTCTTCGCCGCATCCGCGGATGACTGCAGCACCATCGCCGCTGCCGAGTCGGCCGGATTTCGGTACGTCGTCGACTTCGACCTGCCCGACGCCCAGCTGAGCTTGCTGGTCGCGGAGCCGAGCTGGGTCACCGCAGTGGATATGGATCTCGATCATGTCCCTGGAACCTGATTGGGGCACAACACCTTCTTGCCCCGATCAACAGGTCAGTTCGCAGTCTCTGCCGCCACCGGCGCAGTCCCTCCGCTCCGGATCACGGTCGGCCCGAATTGACGAACCTGTGGAACCGTGGTGACCATGTGCGCGAGCACCCGTTCACTGAGGCAAACGTGCCGATGCGGGACATCGCCCGGGAACCGTACGAAATCACCCGCCGCCAGATCGACCGGCTCGCTGAGCGGACCCGTGCGCAGCTTGCCGGTGACGACGTAAACGTGGTGCAGCGTGCCGGGAGCATGCGGTTCGATCACAGCGGGTTCCGGGCCGGTTCGCTCGAGGCGCAGCATCAGCGTGCGCACGTGGCCCGAACCATAGGTCTCATCGAGCAGCCGCTCCGACCAGTGGGCGCCGTCCGTCCACTCGCCATCGACGGCTCGCTGCACGTAGACGGGCGTACCCCATTCGGTGAGCAGTCGCCGCGCCGGCACATCCAAGGCCGCCCCCAACTGCGACAGCGTCTCGACCGTCGGATTCCCCACGCCCTGTTCGATTTTCGACAGCGTCTGCTTGGACAGTCCCGATCGACGTGCCAGATCTCCCAGCGACATGGCTCGCTCCAGGCGGTACCGGCGGACATTGCGCGCCACCAGCTCGTTTTCATCGATCCGCCCGTCACTTTTAATATGCATATCGTCATTGTTGACGAACTGACCGCGAAATGCACCCCCACGGATCGACATACGGCACGCCCTGCTGTCCGTCGTCCCGACGGACGGCCGGAGTGCGGCAATGGTGCGCCTGTCGCGCTCCTCGGCAGCTGCGGCGCGAGCTCGATCGATCTCACCCTGCGTCAGCGGCCGCGGAGCGCTGTCGGCTGCTTGGCTGGCCGCCGACGGCCGTCGGGTCGCGGCCCTCCCTGTCGACCGGACGAAGGAACTCGCCGCGGCCCGCCGCGCGATCGCGAACCGCAACATGATGAACCCGGGCGGCTGGTCGATCCCGATGTTCCGATATCGATGGTCCGACCATGGCGACGACAGCTTGATGACGAACGGCGACCGAACCGGCATCAGCAACTCCCAGCTACCAGCGCTACGTGTCACTTTAAATTGACAGTTCGTCATTGTTGACGAACGGAATCCGGGTTTGCATGATTGTCACATAGAAGTGCCGGACCGGTGTACTGAAGTTGACACCGCAGCGTGAGCAAGAGGAACGAGCATGACCACGTCAATTGCCGAACCGGTCCGCGGCGACCGCGCCGCCGTCGACAAGGCCATCAGCCTGCTGGTCGCCTTCGGCGACCAGGCCAGCAGTGGCGTTGGCGTCAGCGAGCTCGCGCGACGCGCACAACTGAGCAAGTCGACCGCCTTCCGCGTGCTCGGCATGCTCGAGCGCAACGGTGTCGTCGAACGTATAGGAACCGGCTACCGCCTCGGCGCCCGACTGCATCAACTGGGTCAGGCGGTGTATTCCCCCGAGTACGAACGCATCCGGGATCTGCTGCTGCCCTTCCTCACCGACCTCTACGAAACAACGCGGCATACAGTGCATCTGGCCGCTCTACACGGCACCGACGTGGTCTATCTCGCCAAACTGTACGGCCACCACACCATTCCAGCGCCCTCACGCATTGGTGGGCGACTCCCGGCCCACTGCACCGCGGTAGGCAAGGTTCTGCTCGCCTACCATCCTCAGACCGCCACCCCTGTACTTGTTTCCCCACTGCACGCAATCACCCCGCACACCATCGTCGACCCAGCTCAGCTGGTGAGCGAACTGACCACCATCAGGCGCAACGGCGTGGCCTACGACAACCAGGAGAGCCGACTCGGACTGTCCTGCATCGCCGCGCCGGTCTTCGACCGCCGTGGCCGCGTCATCGCCGCGCTCTCGGTGGCCGGACCCCACGGCAACCTCGAAGCCCACCGCCTCGAGACCACCCTCCGCCAGGTCTGCGCCGCAGCGTCAAACGCCCTCGGCCGCACCCAACTCACCCGGACCGCATAACGTTGCGCGACCGACCCATCCTGCAAGGCAGACTTGCTCGCGCTCGCACTCGCACCAACTCGCCACCCGTCCAGCAAGCTGGCATGAGTCGCCAGCGGAGAAGCTCTTGTAGTGGATGGCGTCGTCAGTGCCGCGGATAAGGACGTAGCGTTTCGCATCGGCGTCGGGGCGCCGACCGCTCGAGGATTGCCGAAGCTCTCCCACGAAGCGGCCCAGTCGCTGCCGTTGCTCCACTTCTTGTTCCAGATCGAGGTCACCGTCAGCTCGGCCCTGTTCGGCTGCCCGGTCTTCGGCACCCGCGAATCCTATAATTAGACAACGGATTTCAGGAGCGGAACACCAGGGCCTGTGTCGAAGTGCGTTGAGGGGTGGGGGGGGCGGGGGGGGGGCGCGGCCCGACCAAGGAAGAGGGGTGCGCGGCGAGGGTGGTGGTGGGGGAGGCGGGGTGGTGGCGGTGGGGGCGCGCGCGC
>NZ_JBEYYI010000037.1:0-73400 GCF_040645495.1 Nocardia sp. NPDC046763
CCTTCAGATCAAGATCAGCGCACCGGGATCATGATCGACCACTACCTTCGCGGCTCCAAATTCCCAGGGCACCAACAACTTTGTGCCAGAGCCATGTCCCGATGTCCGTTGACACTGAGCGACGGCCGCGTCTTCGTGGGCGGTGGCGGGTTGTGAGCGGTGTGCGGAACAAACCACTTCGATGGCCAAATCTCCACCCCTGCTTACCTTCTCAACGTCGATGGATCTGCGCGCTCTCGGCCCTCCATCGTTGCCGCGCCTACAGCAACGGAACCGGGTGCCGGTATCGCCGTCACCACCGACCGGCCAGTGAGTCGATTCAGCCTCGTCCGGGCCGGTGCCGCCACCCACACCATCGACAACGACCAGCGCAGGATCCCCCTGACCATTACCGGCACCTCCGGCACGGCCTATCAACTGGCTATTCCCGCTGACACCGGTGTCGTGCTGCCCGGTGACTACCTCTTGTTCGCTATCGACTCCCTCGGCGCTCCGAGTATCACGGCGGCCGTCAACATCCGCTGAAATGCGAACGGCTCCGGGGATGCCGCCTTGTGCATGTGAATCCATCAGGGAGGTAACGGGTTTCGTGTCGGCTCAAGCCTCCCAGCGCTGGGGACGGCCTACGCTCGAAACATCAGCAGGGGATCGGGGCGGGCGGCGGCCGGGGTTCGCGGCCACTGTGTCCGGGGCATCGAGGGCATAGCTCGGGAGTTGACATGGCAGAGAAGATCGGCGTGGCCGGTGCGGTCCGAACGACGATACCGGCGCGTATCGACCGATTGCCCTGGTCGAGATTCCACACCCGGATAGTCATCGCCCTCGGCGTGGCATGGGTTCTCGACGGGCTCGAGATCACCGTGGCCGGAGCGGTCGCCGATACGCTCACCAAGCCGGAGACGCTGCACCTCTCGTCCGCCGCGGTCGGCCTGGTCGCGACCATCTACCTCGCCGGTGAAGTCTTCGGCGCACTGTTGTTCGGCAATCTCTCCGATCGCCTCGGCCGCCGCAAACTGTTCGTCATCACCCTCGCCGTCTACCTGCTCGGCAGCGGACTCACCGCGCTGACACTGGGATCCGGGCCAGGCTGGCTCGCGTTCCTCTATCTCACGCGCTTCGTGGCCGGGACCGGCATCGGTGGCGAGTACGCGGCGATCAACTCGGCCATCGACGAATTGATCCCTGCGCGTCACCGCGGCCGCGTGGATATCGCCGTAAACGGAACCTATTGGGCCGGAGCGATTCTCGGCACATTGGGAACGTATGTACTGCTCGAGTACGTGAATCTGTCCGTGGGCTGGCGCCTGGGCTTCCTGGCGGGCCCGGTACTCGGGCTGGTGATCCTGCTGGTTCGCCGCGACCTGCCGGAAAGCCCACGCTGGCAGATCATGCACGGCCACGCTGCCGAGGCCGAAGCCACGATCCGTGCGATCGAGGACCAGGTCCGCGCCGACGGTGTGGACCTGGTCGACGTCGACGAATCCCGTGCACTGCAACTCCAGCCCGCCGACCGTGTGGGCTATGCGGCGCTGACCCGAATCCTGTTCCGCGAATATCCCTCTCGCTCCGTTCTCGGCGCGAGCCTGATGATCAGCCAATCGTTTCTCTACAACGCCATCTTCTTCACCTACACCCTGGTACTGGGCCGCTTCTACGGTGTCCCCGCCGCCACCACGCCGATCTACCTGATCGCCTTCGCGATAGGAAACCTGCTCGGCCCCTTCGCAATCGGCCATCTGTTCGACACCCTCGGCCGCCGCGTCATGATCTCGGGAACCTACATCCTCTCCGGCGCCGCCCTCGCGATCTCCGCCTGCCTGTTTGACCTCGGAGCCCTCAACGCCTACACCCAAACCCTGTGCTGGTGCGTGATCTTCTTCTTCGCCTCCGCCGGCGCCAGCGCCGCCTACCTCACCGTCAGCGAGATCTTCCCTCTCGAGGTCCGCGCCAAGGCGATCGCCGTATTCTTCGCCATCGCACAATGCTTCGGTGCCCTGGGCCCGGTCATCTATGGCGCGCTCATCGGCGACGGCACCCACCCCGGCCGCCTGTTCATCGGCTACCTGGTCGGCGCGATAGTCATGATCGGCGGCGGCCTGGTCGCCCGCGCCCTCGCCGTCGACGCCGAAGGCCGCTCCCTGGAAGACATCGCCCCACCCCTGGCGTCCACCGAACATCATCACGTCGACCTCACCGATCGGCGAGACAATCGGTGAACCGTCGGTGACGATATTATGTGCACCTTCTTCCCACACTTGGGAACCGGGTGAGGCTGAGATTGGTCAGTGGCTGGCTAGAGTTCGCTCGCCTGGGTCGCATCTACGCGGACCTGCGGCCCAGGATCGCGACTTCGCTTCCGTGTCACCAGGTCACCCACTCCGGTCCCGGTGGACGGCAACGCGAAGCCCGGTGCGAAAAGCGGATATCGCATCGGGTGTCCGTCGTGATGTGCCTCGCCTTCCGGACGAGAATCTCGGACCACCCCGGGGTTGGGAGGCGGGGCCGCCGGGCTGCTCACTGCCGATTCGAGAGCATCCAGTTCCCACGACGGGGAACAATGCCCGAGTCGATCGCACGGCGGGGATCGTACGATTTGCTCGCGCGATCGCTGGCATGCTGCGGGTGCAAACACCCGTGTGCCGCACCCGCCTTCGCCGCTCCCCTAGCGGCTGGTTTCAGACGCAGACCAGCTGAATCGGATCGGTGGCACCGTATGAGCAGTCGATCACGCAGATCCACGACCGCGCGCGTGTAAGGGTCAGGGCCACCCGCGCGGTCGTGGAGCGGTCGGTAGGCCATCGCCACTGCCGTTTCGACTCACCATTATCGAAACAGCCAGTGCGAAGACGGTTTTCCTTCTACTGGAGTTCGTCCCACAGCGCCCCGTAATGCATTCCCAGGACGTCGCCGTTGGTGAGGCCCGGCATATCGGAAGGCGCGTCGGCGATATCGTCCACGATGCCGTGGACCGCCCGCTCGCGCGTGAGCACGCCATGCTGAACATCATCGAATCGCCGCTCGGTCTTGCTGCCGAGATGCACGTGGACGTGAGGACCTCCCGCGGCGGCACTCTCGCGACTCACCTGAACGGAGGTCAGACATCCGTCGGCGTGTAAACAGCGCACCAAGCTCGACAAGGTCGGCGACAGTGCCACGACCGTGTCGATGTCGTCGCCGAGACCGGTCCGCGTTCGCGGACCGGTCGTTTCTCGAGCCATCGAATCCGTCTGGAGCGCTGCGACTCGAGATGGTTCCCGGCCGATGCGTTCCGGCGGGATCGGCCGATCGGCAGCGGCGAACCGGCCTTCGGCCGCCCGCAGCGCATGTGAAGCAGCCGATCCTCGGTCGTGGAGTTCGGAGGCGCAGCGACTGAGAGCGTCCCGGATTCGTCCGGCCGCTGCGCGGAGAACGACTCGGATTCGGTCAGGGAACTCGAACACGATCGTCACTCCATGATCGCGAATCAGGTTCTCATAAAATGATTTTCGCACGGCTGGGAAGTTTCCGAGCTTCGAATTCTCCTGCCGTGTTACGGAAGGCAAGCCTCGAACCCCTGTGACTGATCGAGATGGAACGACGGACCGCTGGCGGTCGGCACCCAGCCTTGCGAGAGGGCGGTCCTGATCGTGTCCGCCACCTCC
This sequence comes from Nocardia sp. NPDC046763, assembly GCF_040645495.1. Lineage (NCBI taxonomy): Bacteria > Bacillati > Actinomycetota > Actinomycetes > Mycobacteriales > Nocardiaceae > Nocardia > Nocardia sp. NPDC046763. The sequence continues at coordinate 3,642 of NZ_JBEYYI010000037.1, forward strand.
GCCGGAAGGATAGGACCCGCGGTAGGCCCGATCCAGCTGCTGAGGTGCGTGCGATCGGTTGTGACAACTAGGACCGAACCATTGAATTCAGCGAGCTCGACCGCGTACGTGCAGGGTGTCCAGCCCATGCCTTGGCTGTAGGTCGGCCTCCCCCGCAGTTTCCACCGGTAGGTAACGCCGTCGACGGTGATGCGTCGAGAACCTTTGCGAGTAAGCGTCATTCGTGCTCCTTGCACGCGATCTTCGGGTGGGCATGCACTATGTCGCGACGAGACGATCTATGGGCAGTATCGCAGTCTTCGTACCCGATCTCGGCCTCGACGGAACCGGTGTGTAGAACTGACCGAGCGCACTGCACTCACGATGAGGAAAGACCTGGGAGGAAGATCGTGGCAAGAAAGGTAGTCGTCAGCATCGTCGACGACTTCGACGGCGAATCGGTGGCCGACGGAACCGTCAACTTCACCCTGGACGGTGTCGAGTACGAGATCGACCTCTCCCACTCGAACGCTGACCAACTGCGATCGGTATTCGAGCCGTGGATTCTGTGTGCCCGCAAGGTGCGCGGAAGCCGCCGCAAGCCCGCGGTGGTCAATCAGCGATCGACCACCGACCGTCAGGAAAGTACGCAGGCTCGGGAGTGGGCCCGCGCCAACGGTCTTCAGGTATCGGCACGGGGCCGCATCCCGGCCGAGGTGCTCGAATCCTACCGTGCGGCAACGAACTAGCCGCCGACCGGACAACGCCTGATCGGGCTACTGCCATCGATCAGGCGGTTCGTCAGGCTGCGGGTAGCATGGTCCGCGTCCGATGCGCGATCGGCCCTCGTGGGTCACTCTCCGATCGACGAGATCCGGGCGGTCGAGGGACGGAGCGCGAACCGGCGGCGGTCGAAGTCCCAGAACCGGTAGATCGGCCACTGAACGGTGTGACTCAGCCGGGCGCCGACTATGACGGCGCGATGAAACGGCAGGACGCGGTAGCCGTGAAATTGGAATGGTCACGGTGTGAAAATCCTTGCCGGAAAAGCAATGCTATTCCCCGTCATGGGAATACGAAGCTGAATCGGCTGCCTGGGTCGCCTAGTCTCGGAATCGGATCCGGTGTCCTGAGCGGCCTCCCCTATAGCGAAGCCCGGATTACCACGGATCGGTTTCACCGGTTGGACGCGCTTTCCCTCGCGGGTCGCCCGACTCGGTAGACGTGATCAGAAATGCGTGACGCGGCTCCGTCGAGCCCGTGCCACGTCGTGGTCCGTGTCCGCCTCTGGAGTCCTTGCCGATCTCGGACACCAGAGGCGGATCTGCCCGCAGATACTTCCAATTACGTTGCTGCGCTTCAGGTCTACCGACCGGCTTGGTCGGGGTGTTCGGTGGGTAGCAGCGGAATGATGTCCTTGCGGGAGCCGATCATCAACTTGGACAGAACCGATGCGACCTGGGCATCCACTGTGCGAGAAGATGTTCCGCGGCGCTCGGCGATCATGGTGTTCGTGAGCCCGGCCGCGGCCAACAGGGCGACCTCCTGCTCAGCGTGGGTCAATCCATCCCACGGTCGCGATTCGCCGATGACAGCGACCACGCGGGTGCAGCCCGCTTCGGCTGAGTGCAGGGCCGAAGGGATCTGGTCGGCCCCGGGCCTGAACTCTCCCTCTCGCATGGCCGCTTCGAACACCTTGTGCCCCAATACCTTTGTCGCGATCTCGATCGCATCATCGGCTTGTTTCGCGAACGGGCGCAGGTTCGTCAGCTCGATGCCGAGTCGTCGGCGAATCGCCGCGGCGTTCCCGATCAGCCGGGCGACTTCCAGCGCCTGCCGGACCGCTTGGTCGTCGAATCCGCCGGTGGGCCGACTTGTGATCAGCCGCGAGAGGATTCGGGCACGAATGCTGAGTCCCCATACCCCGCCCCAGTGATCCCGCATCGGGATCTGCCAGGCCAGTGCCGAATCGCATAGGGCCAAGCCGGCGGCGGGATCGCCGTGCGCGGAAACCGCTATGGCACGGGCGAAGCGGGCCCACGAGAGCGCCCACTGCGGCCCGGCTGCGACGATCGCATCGAGATGTCGACGCGTCACCGTCAACGCGTCCTCCGCGGTGCCGAGGAGCGCTGCCGACAACGACTCGAACAGCTCGCTCATCGTCGCGGCACCCGTATCACCGGCGGCTTCGAACTTGCTCCGCGCTCGTGCGAACACCACCGCCGCCCGCGGATCCGTCTCCGCCTGCCACAGCAGGCCGCCCCACAGGTTGTCCACCGGCGCGGGCAGACCCGGATCGACCGCCGGGTCCGCTCGCCAATTCCATCGGGCCTCGGGGGCGACGCTGTCGGTGACACACTCCTCGAGGATCCGGTCGGCCTCGGCTGTCATGCCCTGGCACAGGACGATCCAGCCGATCGCCGCCCGCATCGACACATCGAGCTCGGCAGGGCACTGTCCCGAGGCCCGGGCAGCCGCCAGACTGCGTTCGGCCAACCCCCGCGACTCCCGTAAAGAGCCACGCAGAACCGCGATTCGCGAGGCCAGCAGGCCCTTCGCGATCTCCAGACCCACAACCGCCTCGTCCGGATCGGCCAGACTGCCTTCGATCGCCCACACGATGTTGTCCCACTCGGCGCGGTTTCGGGCCAGCAGTTCCTGTTCGCGCGGGCTGACCCAGCCGGTTGCCACCGCGTTGACCTGGTCTCGGTAATAGCGGCGATGCCGGGCAGCCAGCCGCAGCCATTCCCCGTCATCGGACTCGCGCAGCAATTCGTGTGCGAACACCTGGAAGCTCTCGAGCAGCGAGTACCGAACCGATTCGGGGCCGACATGAATCAACACCATGGAGCGATCGGCCAGCTGTTCCAGCACGGAGAGTATTTCTTCGCGAGCCAACCCGTCCGGGTCGGTGTCGGCGCAGACAGCCTCGATCGCGTCGAGGTCGGCACCGATGTCGGGCACAACAGGCCGATCATGATCGACGTCCTCCGGATTCGTGTCGTAACCGATCGCGAAGACCGACAACCGAGTAAACAGCAGCCGCTCTTTGGGCTCACACAACTCGTAGGACCAGCCGATGACCGCGCTGATGTCGCGATGCCGATTATCGCGGCCGACCCGGAATCCCGGCGACCAGCGCAACCTGCGATCGACGTCCGTACCCCCCAGATCGCGCAGGATCATCGAAAGCGATTGATAGCGCAATCGAGCGGCAGCCAGCCGGATGTGCAACGGGTAGTTGTGCAAGTGCCAGCAGATCTGCTCCACGAGCTCTTGCCCGTCCGTCGTGACCGGGTGCCCGGCAAGGTCCGCACGCTGCCGGAACAAGGCCAGCGCCTGCTGCCGGGACAGCGGCGGAATCGCCACGATGTGCTCGTCCACCCATCCGATCGCGGTACGGCTGGTGGCCAGCACCGCCAGTCCCGGGACCTCGGTGAGCAGATCCGCGATGGCCGGGCCGAGCCCATCCAGTACGTGCTCGCAGTTGTCGAGCACCAGCACACAACGCACCGGCAGCCCGCCCTCGTCCGCCCGGTCGAGTGTGTCGATCAAAGCTTGCCGCGCTGTTCGTCCCGAGAAATCGCCATCGACCACCGTGGTGACGATCTCGTCCCGTACCGCATCGGAACTCGCGTTCTTGGGGAGCTTGGCCAGATGCACCCAATACACGGGCAGCGCCGCGGCCTTACGAATTCGGCCGGTCACCGCCATTGCCAAACGGGTCTTCCCAATTCCTCCCGACCCGACCAACGTGACCATGCGCGCCGAGCCCGACAGCAACGACGCCACACGCTCCAACTCGCGTTCGCGGCCGACGAATCCATCACCGTTCGTCGGTATACCTACGTCGAACGGTTCAGGTTTCACAGACACGTCGGAGCAGCCTAGTGGGATGGCGGTGTGGCTGTCCCGCGACCTGTAATTTCACCGGAACCGGTCCCGATCTCTCGATACCTACCACGAAGTGCCGATGCGTGCGGACTACCTATTCGCCGAGCCTTGACCGAACCGCCGCCCCGCCCGAACTTCCGGGCAGGCGTGGCATCGATGTCCTGGTCATCCGGAGGTATGACGTGAAGGGCGAGAATTCGCCGAAATGTGGTCGGAATTGGCAAGTTCCGAGGCCGTATCAGAGATGTGGCCGAACTACCCACGATCGACGCCGGGGACGGTCGCACAGATCGTCGCCGGAAGTCGAACGATGGGGTGAAGCCGGGGCACATGTGATCCTCGTGCACGGCTTCCAGGGGCGACCGCAAGCCGCTGCGCGACTGTCGCTCGCCCTGGGATGCGCGGCTTCCGCTGGAGTCCATTGCGCAGTGCGGTATCCCCACCATGGTGTGCTCGTGAGACCGCTCCCCGTTGTTGACAGCTGTCGCCGGCATGGTCGCCGCAGTAGCCGGCGGTGAACATCTGGAATTACCCAGCCAGGAGCAGGCGGTCCAAACACTGGGCGCTTCGTTCAACGAACGGTCGGAACGCCGTATCGCCCAGGCCGAACGGAACAGCCCACCCCTACGTCGACACAGCGCATCGCGCGGCGCTGATGTATTCGTTCGCGACCACCCTGATCGCCGTGTTCATCGAACTGTCCGGTTGGCCATCGGCCGTGAATTTCATTGCGGCAAACACGATTGTCTTCATGTTCGCGGTGACGATCGGCAACTATACCCGGCTCGGCCTGCGAGAAGAGACCGACAACCAGATGCGTAACCCGCCGACGACGATGCGGTTCGTCCTTGTCGCCCTGGTTTGTCGGTGAGATCGGCGGGTTCACCGCCCTCCTTGCCGGTTTTGCCGCTGAACAGTTCTGAGTGGAGAGAAGTTGACTTCGAGTACAACGAGCGAAACCCTTTGCCAGGCCACGGCAATCATTCATGGCACTATCCCCACCCACCTGGCCGGACTGATGCGCGCCACGGCGATGAACCTTGGTGTGCCACCCTCGAAACTGGACGCGATCAAACCGGCCATGGATCCTCAGGTACTGAACGACGAGCTGTTGCGCATACCAGTCGAATGGGCTTGGCGAGCATGGGAACTCATCGATGGCACGGTAGGCCCGGCCTCGGGACTACGCGTCGCTTCCGCCGCCGAACGCGGCAGCCTGTATGTCTGGGACTACCTTTTCACCAGCGGAGTCACACTCGCTGACAGCGTACGTACCGCGATCGAGCTGCGAGGCATGGCTACCGATCCTGGAGCCGACTGGTCGGTGGAGGAGGACGGCCGTTTGCTGACTATCCGCACAAAGCCCACAGCTGAACCGGACGACCTGCTCGCATCGATCGAGGAGTTCACACTCTCGCTCGTCCACCGGCGAATGAGCGAGGCGACCGGCCACCCTCTCGTTCCGATCCGAGTCGCATTCAGCCACAGCGACACTCAACGCTACCCAGAACTGAGTGATACATTCGGCACCACCCGAATCGAGTTCGGTACGCCGTGCGCGGAGATCACCTTCCTCGACGCGGGTTCCCTGCCGACAAATGCCGACCCGTACCTGGGTGCGATGATTCGCCACCACGCCGAGTTGCTCTTGGCCCGTTCCAGATCCACGCCGGATTGGCGGGGAACCCTGCGTACAGCCATCGGTCTTGCGTTGCGAGACGGAGAAGTCAGTCTCGAGGACACGGCACGACGACTGATGCTGAGTCCGCGGACCCTCCAGCGCCGGTTGCAGGCGTTGGGCACGAATTGGCGGCAGGAGGTCGAGGCGGTGAGACATGACAACGCGGTACTTCTCATTCGCGACAGCGACCTGCCTGCCCAGTCGGTAGCCGCCCGCCTCGGTTACACCGACGCCCGCACCCTGCGGCGCGCCATTCAGCGCTGGACCGGCCACAGCACCAAAGAGTTCCGGCGGCGGCTTCTCGATCCCGCTGTCGCCGACGCCGTTGGTTCATGACTGTCCGTTCTCGTCACCAATACCTCTTGTCGGCAGGCGAATTCGTATGGTTGCGAACGGGCTTCCCAACCATACGGTGGAGTCCCGGCCTGATGCTCGAAACATGTTCTGCACCAAAGCATTTACCGTTGCTACGAGGAGCTGCGGCCACCGCGTGGGCAGCGGATGTCAACATCCGACTTCAACCACGGCGGCGGAGGGAATGACGTATGAACGAGCCCAACACCACCGAACTCGCGGTTGGCGAGCGCTTGGAAATGCGCAGGCGCAGGCGTGGCCTGTCCCGGAATGTGATGGCGAATCTGGCCGGGCGTAGCGAGGAGTGACTGCGCCTGATGGAATCAGGCCGACGTAGGCTCGACAGCGTCGAGGTGCCGGACACCCGACCGCTGCCAACGCCACGCCATCGCGGCAACGTCCTGCACAGGCTACGACTGGTGATCCTCGATCATCCAGCGCTACCGGTCTATGAATGAAACGACGTCGCGACCGAATTCGACATCGAAGGGCTGCACACGGCACCGGCATCCTGTCGGGAGATCAGGCCGACAGCGACCCCGCCGCGCGGCGGCGAGCGGGCCGGTGATCGGCAGATGAGATCCGCGTCCAGGTCCGACGCGCACGGTGGCGGCGGTCGGTGATGAGGGGCACCCGGTGAGTTGTTGCAGCAGTTGCAGCGGATGCGGGACGGCATGGTCGAACTGCTCAGCTGTCGGACCGGTGGCCACCCGCACGACGCGTTGGGTGAAGTGGCCGAGGAGGTCCGCGCGGCACGGAGCAGAGTGGTCGGGCCGACGAGCACGGCCATCAACTCGTTGAAGGCCACGGGCGTAAGGTGGATCGGCCGGCAGCCCACGACGGTCGCGCTGGTAGTGATCAGGGTGGCCTTCACCGATCCCGGCTTTCCGCGATCGTCGACCGGCTCACCTTCGACCGGCTCACCTTCGGCGGGCACATCATCGAGACCGGCATGGACTCCTACCGGCTCGCTCACACCCGGGCGACCAGGGGCCTGAACACCGGTTGGTGCCGTGATCCTCGTCTCCCGAGGATCACGGCCAGCCGACCGCTGATGCGACGGAGGCAGCGGGACCAGGTGGCCGAGGATGACCGGACCTGTCCGGCGTAGATGTCGGCCCCCAGGTTTCCGTGCCTGAAGGCGTTCGGGTACGTCGCCCGAGCCGGGCATCACTTTCGACTCGGATTCGATCCCGAGGCAGTGCTTCACTTCGCTGTCTCGGCGGGTAGCGGTGGCGGTCAGGCCGTTACCACGCGCTGGAGTTCGTGTTGCAGTGCATCGAGTTCGGCGCCTCCGGCCATCTGCTGGGTGAGTTCGGGCAGGTCGATGTCATTTTTCTCGTAGGTACCGACCACGGCACCGCGTTCGAGCAGCAGGAACCGGTCACCGACCGGGTAGGCGTGGTGCGGGTTGTGGGTGATGAGCACGACACCGAGCCCGCGGTCACGGGCAGCCACCACGTGCCGTAGTACCGCACCGGCTTGTTTCACCCCGAGCGCGGCCGTCGGTTCGTCCAGGATCAGGACCTTCGCGCCGTAGTGCACCGCGCGCGCGATCGCGATGCACTGCCGCTGGCCGCCGGACAGCGTGCCGACGGGCTGTTCCAGATCGCGGATGCCGATTCCCAAGTCGGACAAGGCTTCCCGGGTGATGTGCTGCGCTGTGCGGCGGTCCAGCCGCCGCAACGGCCCGACTCCGGTGGTCGGTTCCGAGCCCAGGACGAAGTTGCGCCACACGCTCATCAAAGGCACCAGCGCCAGATCCTGGTACACGGTGGCGATGCCGCGATCCAACGCCGCACGCGGTGAGGACAGCCGGGTCTGCTCGCCCTCGATCCGCAGCTCACCTGTGTCGTGCTGGTGCACGCCGGACAGGATTTTGATGAGGGTGGATTTGCCGGCGCCGTTGTCGCCCAGCACGCAGGTGACCTCGCCGGCGTTGACCACCATGGACACCTCCCGCAGCGCTACCACTCCGCCGTAACTCTTTCCGACGGAGGTGGTTTCGATCAAGGCGGTCATCGGCGTGCCCTTTCTGCTCGCTTGGAGAATGCGGTGTTCACCAGCACCGCCGACAACAGCAGAATGCCGAGGAACAGCTCGAACCAGTCGCTGTTCCAGCGGGCGAACACGATGCCCTGTTGTGCCATGCCGAAGGTCAGCGCGCCGATCGCGGCGCCGACCACCGAGCCGGAGCCGCCGGTCAGCAAGCAGCCGCCGACGACCGCGGCGACGATGTACTGGAATTCCAGTCCGATGCCCTGGCTGGCCTGCACGCTGTCGAACCGCAGGATGTTGCCCGCGCCCACCACCCAGCCGGCGAATGTGGTGGTCATGAACAGCAGGATCTTGGTGCGCGCGGCCGGGACGCCGACCGCTCGCGCGCTCGCATTCGAGCCGCCGACCGCGAAGATCCAGTTCCCGAATCTGGTGTGCGTCAGCACGAGCGCGGCGATTACCGTGAGCACGATCCACCACACGGTCGACGCCTTGAGTTGGGTGTCGCCGATGCTGGTTGTCGAGGCGAACACCGCGCCCGCCGACGTGTATCCGTGCGCGCTGCTGATACCCGACACCTGCACGGTGCCGGTGATCCATCGCGTCACACCGAGGTTGACCCCTTGCAACGCAAGGAATGTGCCGAGGGTGACGATGAAACTCGGTAGGCCCGTGCGGATTACGAGCCAGCCGTTGAGCGCACCAACCCCCAGCGCGAACACCAGCGACACCCCAAGCGCAGGCCACACATTCCAGCCCGCATTCACCGCCAGCAGCGCGGTGACCAGCGCGGTCGATGCGGTCATCACACCCGCGGATAGATCGAACTCGCCGCCGATCATCAACAGCGCCACCGCCACGGCCATGATGCCGATCGACGACGCGTCGTCCAGCCACGTCGAGACACCCAGCGGGCTCAGGAACTGCCCGGTGACCACCGAGAAGAACACGAACACCGCTGCCGCGCCCAGCGCCGCAGCGGTCTCCGGACGCAACGCCAGCCACTGCCACACCGGCACACGCCGTTGCGGGCGGGGTTCACGCTGTTCCGGCCGGTTCGGCGCCGACTCCGACGATTGTGCGACTACAGTCATTTCACACTCCTGATCGGTCTCAGCGTGTTCCCTGCTCCACGAGCGGGGCGACGGCGTCGACGTTGGACTTGTCGATGAAGGAGGGACCTGTCTCGACGGATTGACCGCCGCCAACGGTGTTCAGGTTCGTCTTGTACAGCTGCAACATCACCACCGCCAGATACCCCTGCTCGTACTGCTGCGAGTCGGCGGTGAACAACACTTTGCCCGCGCGGATGTCGTCGAGCAGCTCGGTGTTGACAGTCATGGCCCCGATGGCGGCGGCGGAATGGGCTTCTTGTACCGCGTCCACTGTGCGGGCGGCGATTTGCGCGTTCAACGTCAGCACCGCGTCGATCGACGGGTCGGCCTGCAGCGCGCCCTTGACGCGCGACACCACCTCGGTCGGGTTGTTGATATCGACGACTACCGTGGTCATCGGGTTGCCGAAGCCCTGGGCCGCGCCGCCGCAGAATTCGTCGCCGCTGATCTGGCCGGGCATATGGTCCACGCACAGCAGCTTGGTCTTCCCGGCGCCGTGCAGGCGTTTGCCCGCAGCTTGTCCGTCGAGCCGCTCGCTCACCCCGACGTGACCGATGGCGCCGAAGCGTGCGCTGTCAGCCGCGCCCTGGGTCATCGTCACCACCGGAATGCCCGCGGCGACAGCGCGCTGGATGGACGGGCGCAAAGGCTCCGGGTACGGCATCGACACGGCCAGACCACCGATACCCTGCGCGACCGCATTGTCGATGAGCCTGGCCTGCGCACCGGGATCATCAGCGGAGTAATAGTCGACGCGGACACCTAGCTGTTTGCCCGCCGCCAGGGCACCGTTTTTCACCACGCTCCAGAACGCGTCGGCCGGACTGCTGTCGGTGACCACCGCAACCGAACGCAAGGTGCCCGCCGCGACCGGAGTACGAGTCGGTGCAGGGCCCGTCGCACCCGGCCCGCTGCACGCGGCCAACACAACGCCGGCGGCCAGCCACGGGAGCACACGCCAACCCCGATGCACGCGTCGCAACATTGTTCTCATCACTTCTCAACTTTCTGATAGCCGAAAATGGCATGGGTGTAGCCCGGAAAAGACCGCGGTCACGGTCTACGGATTTGGTGACGGGGTCCATGACGTAGCGCTCACCCGTCGTGATGCGGCTGGGCGCCGCAGCGGATAGGCCGACCAACAGGAAGAGTTCACCGTGGTCGACATCGACATCCGAGCGATCCACTGCCAGCCGGTCGATTCCGACGCAACACCGGGTAGCTCGACTGAACGGGCACCGACGCGTCTACAAGGACGGACGTGCCTTCACGGTCCCGAATGGCGGGAGGGCGGTCACGGCCGATCAGGCCGGTAGCGGTGAGTCCAGAACCCCAGACCTCAACCGGCGCAGCAAGCTACCGAACGTGCCCGGTTCTGCACGAAACGCTGCCAGCAGTGCTGAACAACCACTATCGATGCAACCACTATCAATCTCCTCCGACACATCAGAGTCGCCGCAATGCTCCCACCTCCACCGCGGAACCCCTCCCGACACACCCACCAGCATCGGGAAGCCACACGCACACTTCACCAGCACCCTCGGCATCGGGCGCGCGCTCCCGTCCGGTGACATGGCGGTCGGCTGGATTCCGCTGCAGTAGACCCGCAACCGATTCAATCGTCTTCGTCCGGGGCGTCCGGATCGCGCAGCGGCCGGTGGCTTCCTCCCAGGTCGGGCAGGTGGAAGCTGTAGTGGCCGTCCATGCGCACATGCTTGCGGATGAACGGGGACAGCCGGGCGGCGTCCTCGTCACGGACCGGGTAGCCCTGGGCGCGCAGCTCATCGAGGGCACAGCCCAGGTATACCGAGTTCCACAGTACGGTGATGTGTCAGAGCGCGGACAGCTGGTCTTCCATGCCGTCGAGGTAGGCGCGGGTGAGTTCGCCCTTGCGGCCGTGGAAGACGGTACGGCCCAGATCGTGGCGGCCTTCCTGAAGGTTCGCCTGCGCCTTGGCTTCCCGCCGATAGGGTTCGTCGTCAGCGAGCCGACCATGCGCCGTTCGTCCAACCGACTCCCGATCTCTTCAACGGTGCTTCGAAAACGCGGCGCAGCAGAACAACTGAACGAGCTGGGATACCACTGATCGAAGGAGACGCGCCAGCGCGGCCACCGCGCGATGCCGTGTTGAATCCGCGTTCATGGGCTCAGCCGGCGAGCACGTGCGGACCGACCGGCAGTCGACGAGCGTGCCGGTATTCGAGGATGGCTTTGAGGTTGTCGAGTTCGAGGCCGTGGCCCGGTCCGAAGATCCCCCACATGTCGCCCACCCACTCGGAGCGGGTGGCGGGAGCTGTTTCGGGGTAGGGGTTCTCGTCGTAGTAGGGGTGCCGGCAGTTCGTCCACAGCACCACGGATCCGGGGCGGTTGAGCACCAATTCGGCCGGGACCACCCGCATCAGATAGATCATCCACAGGTCGTCGCCCTGGTCCCACGCGCAGTGATAGTCGACAGTGAGGGCGTCGGGGTTGGCGACGACCTTCATGTAGAGCTTGGTGTCGGCGCTGAGCGTGTCCACGCCCTGGTAAACGCTTGGCAACTCGGTTGGTTCGAAATCGCGTGTGCTGTACGTCCACTCCGACAGGCTGTGGATATTGGCCATGTAGTCGAAGACATCTCGAGGTGGGCAGTCGATATAGCCCTGAACGGTGCAATAGTCCCGATAGAAATCCTCATAGGCGTAGTCGGACTGCGTGACCGCGGTGCAGCGGGCCAGCACCTCGCCCACACCGACCTGCTCTCCCCGAACCAGGCCGGGAATGTCCGATAGTTTTTCTTCATCGATCTTCATGGGCCATGAAGCTACACCGGGCACAGATGCGGTGACCTGTAGAACAAACCGGCTTCGACGTGACTCGGCGCCCGTTCTATCTGCGGCTTTGCAATGCATCGGTGATGGCTATCACAGACTCGAACGGTGTTCCCAATGATGGGAAGTTTCGATGGCAGTCGTCGAGATCGATGGATTATTCTCGCGCTCAACGACAATCAGACGGAGTGTCGCGCTGGTCCTCCCGTAAAGGTTGACAATTGACTGTAATTCGGCAGGCGGCATCGTTTTCCGTGCGAATTTCGTCGTATCAGGCGGTGATCTCACCGACGAGACTCGAACTCTTCAGGAGCAGTCAATGAGCCCGTCATTTTCCGACTTGCCCAGCGGACATCAGACCATGCTGTTGGCACACCGCGCGATGGTCACCGATCTTCCCCGGATCGCCGAAGCCGCTTCGCGTCTGGCACAGACTCCCGACGAAACGAGGGCCGTCGCACTGAGCGCCTACATCGACCGGGTACACGCGCTGATCGCCCACCACCATGAGGGCGAGGACGCATATCTCTGGCCCCGACTGCACGACCTCGGCGCCGACGAGAACGCGATCGCGTTGCTCACCGCCGAACATCAAGAGCTGGACAAGTTCCTGGTCGAATGGAACAGAGTGGCCCACAAACTGGCGACCGACGGCTCCGTGGCGTCGGAACTCGCACGGATAACCCTGGACGTGTACGAGCGGATCGTCGCCCACGCCGAGGACGAGGAGACCGAGTTGGCCGCCCGGCTCGCCCCCGTGCTCGACGAGGCGGTGTGGAAAGGGTTCGAAACTCACATGCGTAAAACGGCCCCGCTGTGGACATTACGATTCATGCCCGCATGGCTGCTGATGGTGGCGGCACCCGAGGAACTCACCGGAGTGCCCGCCCTGCCGGTCGCCCGTCTCTTCCGAGGATGGCTCGTGCGCACACAGCAGGCCGCGCTGGGCTGAGCCGTTTGCGCCCTTCACCGAATAGGTCAGTGTCTCAATCCGATTGGGAACAATAGATTGCGGTCAAACATGCACAGAATCAGTCGCGTGTTCAGGGTCAATCCGAGTGTGCGATTCCGAGTTCTATCGATAGCGTTGATACCGAGCCTGTCCTTGCTGACGGTCGGCGGCGTCACAGCTGATCACTTTCTACGCCAATCCCAGTCCATCGCGGCTTGGTCGTCGGCGATCAACCAAACAGCCGGTCCGGCACTGGAATTCGTAGAGTCGGTACAGCAGGAGCGTGGCACCAGCATGCTCGTGCTGGCGGGCGACACCTCCGCTGCGGCGAACCTGACGCCCGAACGGACACGGCTCAACATCGCTCTCCCCACCATGATGGCCGCGGGCGACGACCTGATCAAACTTTTCCACGGGTCGGTGGGCGATGCCGTCACGCAAATGCAGGCAACGTTCGGGCAACTGCCGGTCATCCGACAGCGAATCGACCTGGGGGCGGCCCAGATCGATGAGGTCTACGACTACTACAACAAGGTCATCCAAACAGTGATCGTCGCGGGCCGCCTCGCCGCTCGGACAGCCACGGTGCCCGAAGCCGCCAATGAACAGGACACCGAGATCGGCCTGTTCGAGAGCGCAGAGGCGATGTCGCGCAGTGCCGCGCTGGCCGCGGCGGCGTCGATCAAGGGCGGTTTCACTCCCTCCCAGCAGGAGGAATACAGCAAGCTCGTCGGGTTCTACCGCAACGAACTCGACAACCGGGCAGGTGAGCTCACGCCCGATGAGCAAGCAAGCTACAGCGCACTGGTGTCCGGCCAGCCATGGCGTCAGATGGGGACCCTCGAAAAGAGCCTGCTCCAGCGGACCGCCGCGTCGACGCCACCACCCGTCCTCGCACCCGATCCAGCATCGCCGCAGACCGCGCCATCGACCTCGGGCGGTGCGGCATCGGGGATTTCGCCGCACGGGTCCAACACCGCGAACACCCCGAACGAGGCGAACCCCGCGCCGAGCGCCCCGTCTCCACCGATAGCGCCGCTGGCCGGATGGACGGACGCAGCCGACAGGGTCAGCGCGGAACTGCGCGGAATCTGGAACTCGCACCTGCGATACGCCGGTGTAGTGGCCGATCGGGAAGGTCGCAGACTCTCCCATCGATCCGTCCAGGACGCCGCGGCGGCCTTGTCCCTGTCCCTCATCGCATTCATCGCCGCGTTGTTGCTCTCGCAGCGGCTGATCGCACGACTGCGCCGACTGCGGGCCGAAACCCTGTCGGTGAGCGAGACGCGGCTGCCGAACATCTTGGAACAGCTCAGGCGATCCGAAACGATCGACCTGGACCGGCAGGTGCCCGAACTCGACTTCGGCCGCGATGAAATCGGCCAGGTCGCCGACGCATTCAATCTGGCGCAGAAGGCGGCCACCACCGCCGCAGTCGAGGAAGCACAGACCCGACAGGGTGTGCAGTCGGTCTTCGTCAATATCGCGCGCCGCAGCCAGACAGCGATGCACCAGCTGTTGGGGCTGCTCGAACAAGCCGAGCATCGCTACGACGACCCGGACACGCTGAAAATGCTGTTCGAGTTCGACAACCTCGCCACCAGAGCGCGGCGCAATGCCGAGAACCTGGTGATCCTGGGTGGCGAACGCCCCGGCAGACAGTGGCGAAACCCGGTGTCGCTGCACGATATCGTCCGCAGCGCGGTCACCGAAACCGAGCATTACTCGAGGATTCACACCGTCCGGCTGCCCAACGTGCCCGTTGTCGGCGCGGTCGTGGCCGACCTCATCCATCTCATTGCCGAGCTGATCGACAATGCCGCCACGTTCTCGCCGCCCCGGACCCGTGTCGAGATCTCCGGCGAGATGGGTGGGGCGGGACTGATCGTCGAGATCTCCGACCTGGGTATCGGCTTGAACAAGGGCGAGATAGCGCGGATCAACGAGATGCTGACCGACCCGCCGGACTTCAATATCGCGACACTGTCGAGTGATTCGCGGCTCGGTCTGTTCGTCGTGGGACAGCTGGCCAAGCGTCATCGGATCGCGGTGCGATTGACCGAATCCGACTACGGCGGCATCCGCAGTGTCGTGCGATTGCCCTACGAACTGGTTGTCGTCGATGAGTCCGATGTGTCGACTCCGGACGACATCGTCGACAATCTCGGCGAGCTGTCGAGCCGGTCGCGCAAGTTCCTTCCAGAAGCCGACTCGATCGAGTCGAGTGCGACGAACGCGCCGGTGCGCACGACCTCGGCACCCGAGCCGCCGGTCGCAGAGGACGACACGTTCCGCAGCCGACCGATGGCCGAGATCTGGGGTGAAGGGTCCGAAACGGCCCACTCCGAACTGTACGCGGAAATCCCGCGGCTGCCACAGCGCAGGCGGCAGACACCCACCACGACCCCCGCGGCCGAGGCGCGCATGCCCGACGATCACCCCAGCATTCGCATGCAGCGCAACAGGCCGTCGGGCCAGGGGCGGCCCACAGATCTGTGGACCGCGTTGCAGGCCGGAACGAAGCTCGGTCGCTCCGGGGTTCCCGTCGGGTCACCCGGTGAGCCCTTGGCGGACAACGAAAGACAGTGGAATGACTGACCAGTACGGCAAGTTCAATTGGATCCTCGATGATTTGGCCGGTCGGCTCAAGGGCGTTCGTTACGTCGTCATGCTGTCCACCGACGGACTGATGCTCGGGCACTGCGCCCACATCTCCCGCGACGACGGCGAGCGTTTCAGTGCGATGGCGTCGGCCCTGCACAGTCTGGGAGCCAGCGCCGGACGCCAATTCTCCTCGGGCCCACTGCAACAGGTCATGGTCGAACTCGCCGACGCGATGCTGTTCGTCACCGCCGCCGGTGAGAACGTCTGCCTGGCCGTTCTCGGCGAGGCCAGCGCGGATTGGGGCTCAGTGGCGCACGAGATGAACCTGACCGTGCAGCGCATGGGAACCTGGCTGACAACCGAACCGCGCCACAGCAATCACGGCCAATGATCGACCGCCGCCATGGATGGGGAGCGGGACTTCTGGTACGACGAGGCGGCCGGTCCCCTCGTTCGCTTGTATGGCGTCACGCGCGGGCGGACCCGCGATGTGACGCCCGAGCTGAGCATGATCACCATCGTCGTCGCGGTCGATGGTGCGGCGGATGGCCGACTGCGTCGCATGGATCCCGAGTACGAGCGGATCGTCGTGATCGCGCGGAATCCGCGGGCTATCGCGGAAATCTCTGCGCGACTCGGCCTTCCGGTCCGGGTGACCAGGATCTTGATCGGCGACCTGATCGCGGACGGCTATCTGAGCATCAGCTCGGCGCAGTCTCGCCACGCCGCGAACGACAACAGTGAAACTGCCGATTTGTTAAGGGCGATACGTGATGGCCTCCTCAAGCTTTGACACGGCGAAACCGTCGAAAATCACCTCGTCGAAGATCCTCATAGCGGGCGGATTCGGCGTCGGCAAGACCACCCTGGTGGGTGCTGTCAGCGAAATCGCGCCGTTGTCCACCGAGGAACTGATCAGCGCCAAAAGCGAAGGAGTCGACGACCTTTCGGGCGTGGAGGCGAAACAGACCACCACCGTCGCACTCGACTTCGGGCGCATCACGGTGAATCCGAACCTGATCCTCTACCTGTTCGGCACGCCCGGGCAGGAACGGTTCCGGTTCTTCTGGGGCGAACTGGCGGCCGGAGCGCTGGGTGCCGTGGTCCTGGTCGACCCGCGCCGACTGGACAGCTCGTTCGCCACGATGGACTTCTTCGAAAGCCGCGGACTGGCGTTCGTGGTCGGGGTCAACTATTTCGACGGCGCGCACCGCTATCGCCTGGCCGACCTGCGATCGGCGCTAGATCTCGACGACCATGTGCCACTGAGTTATTGCGACGCACGCAGCCGCGAGTCCTGCAAGCAACTGCTGGTCGGGCTGACGGACTACCTGATCACTCGGCTCAACGGCATTGCGGAGCAATCGATTCCCGCGACGCCGGCCTCTTCGGCGATTCGTTCGGACAGGTGATCGACGTGATCGTCACTGTGAGTCTGGCCGATGTGTCCAGTTATCGGCCCGGACAACCCATCTCGGCGGAGTATTTCGCTCAGTTCCAGCATGGTGCCGGGACGGCGTCGGCTGTCATGTTCGATCCGCCACGTTTCCGCCACCATGTCGGCGGGGGCGAGACCCCCGCCGACATGGCCGAACGGGCCATCGCGCCAATGCTCGCCCGCCAAGGGCGAGAGCTGTTGGACGAGGTGGATATCCTGGTGGTGCATACCCAGCTGCCCGCGACCTGGTTCGTCGGCAATGGCGGCGAGGTCGCCGCTCGATTGGGCATCGCGCCGGAATGGCTGATCGACCTGGCCAATGGCGGCTGTGCCAGTTTCATCCACGGGATCAAGCTGGCCCGGGAACTCTTACAACACACCACTGCCAGGAGCGCGCTGGTCATCACCGTGACGAATACGGCCGGACAGATCTTCGCCCAACCCGGAGTGCGCGCCATGGCGCAGGGCGCGATCCCCGGGGACGGTGCGGGCGTCGCGTGGCTGACCAAGTCGGACCGGTCTCCGATACTCGATATCGAGACACGGCATCTAACGCATTTCGCGGGCGAGATGACCTCGGTTTCCGACCCGCCGCGCAAGTACTGGGAACCAGGGCTCGGCGAACATCACCTCGGATTCTCCGAGTCGAACATTGCCGAAGTTTTGAAACGCGGCAATCAGATCGTCCCTCGAGTCGTCCGGGCGGTCTGCGAACGGATTGCGGTGCGGCCGAGCGACCTTGACCTGCTGGTGACCAATCAGCCCAACCGTACGTTTCTCCGAAACTGGCACGAGGCATTGGCGCTGCCCGCCGAGCGGCACCCGGACACCTTCGACGAGTGTGGCAATACCTTCGGCAGTGCCATGCCGATGACTTTCGACGACGCCGTCACCTCGGGGTCGATGCCGGAAGGTGGTGTGGTCATGTTCGCGGGGTTCGCCCATGCGGGAGACTTCGCGGGCGCGATGGCCGTGCGCTGGGGTGGACGGCACGCCCCAAGGGATTCCCCATGCTGACCGCCCGAATGAGTGGGCGACACTCACTCGCGCTCAACGAAAACCCCTATGGGCCTTTGCCATCCGTCCGTCACAGCTTGGAGCAGGCGCTGGCTTCGGCGAACCGCTACCCCGAATATCTGCCACATCGGTTGGCACGGGCCATCGCGGCTCGGATCGGTTGTTCGCCCGAGCAGATCGTTGTCGGTGCCGGAGCCACCGGCGTGATCATGCACATCCTGCAGGCATTCGTCGCGCCCGGCCGGGCTCGGGTTGTCATGGCGGAGCCGATATTCGACGGCTACCCAGTGCTCACCGCGACAGTCCGTGGTCACTCCGTCATGGTCGCGCTGGCGGCGGATGGGTCGCAGGATCTGGACGCGATGAGGGCAGCGGTCGACGCGCGGACCGGGGTGGTTGTGCTGTGCGATCCGCACAACCCGACCGGCACTCGACTGCGCGCTGGTGAACTGACCGGATTCCTCGACCGGATCGACACCCGGGTCGCGGTGATACTCGACGAGGCCTACATCGAGTTCGTGGCACCCGATCAGCGCATCGACACCGAGACGCTCTTGGCGGCATACCCGAATGTCATTGTGGTCCGCACCTTCTCGAAGGCATTCGGCTTGGCGGGCCTGCGTGTCGGGTACGCCGTCGCCGACCCGCAGGCCGCCGCTCGCATAGCGCGCTGGCAAGTGCCCTTCGGCATGAACATCCTTGCCGAAGTCGGTGTCCGGGCCTGTTACGCCGCCGAGGACGAGCTGAACGAACGCATCGACGCGATAACCAGCGAACGCGATCGGGTTTCGGTCGCCCTGCGGCGGCTCGGCTATGTCCTGCCGGACAGCTCCGCCAACCACCTCTTCGTTCCACTGCACGACCCCGCGCTGGCTCATCGCGTCTCGCAGGCCTTCTGCAGAGCGGGGATCCATGTGCGGAAGTACTCGACAGGCGTCCGCATCACCGTCGGCGACCGCGCCGCCAACCAAGCCGTCCTCACCAGCCTCGCCGAAGTGCGCGCCGCGGCACATCGACTATCCGGGTCGGTATCAACGCGCTGAACCGACCGAACTCCGCCGGCCGCAGCCACTCCTCGCTGCGCCCGGCCAGATTCGCCTCCACCTTGCGGGACAGGCCGCGCCTGCGCCGCCGCATTTCCAGACGTTCGCCAACCGCGAGCTCGGTCGTGTTGGGCGCGTTCATACGTCATTCCCTCCCTGTCGTGGTTGAAGACGGATGTTGGCATCCGATCGCAACCCAGCGATCCCGGTTCCTCCAACCAGCAGAAATATGTTGGCGCGGCGTGCAATTCGTGAAACCCGGCCACAACCGCGAGCTGACGTGCAGGCCACTCGCGTTCGTCAAACCCCTTGCGGCGCGCCGAGACCCCACGTCCGACAAGTCTTCTCCCAGATCGGCACCATCGCCTTCCTCGCTCCAGCGGGGCTGCAGGTGCGCGCCGCGGCCCCGAACGCTCTGGCCCCCAGCTGTGGGAAGGTTGGAGCGGCACCAGGCGCTAGGGTCGCGTTCGACCGCTCCGGAACTGCCGGCAAGGAGAATCTCATGGCACTCGAACCAATCGAGCCAGAATTCACTCTCCCGAATGTCAACAAGGGAGTCAGCGATGAGGTGGCGTTATGGCTTGATCCGAATAGTTTTCCAGTGGCCGTCAATGGAATCGTCACAGCCTATGACGAAATGTTGTCCATAGCTTTGGAGGATGCTCCCGGCTTCCCCTCGACGGAATTTGGTGATATCGATTATCGGGTGAAAGATTACCACGAGCGAATGAACAATGGGAGGGCAGTCTGCGCACAGAAATGTCAGGAATTGGCGATGTCACTGTCCAATTCTCTGAAGGGTTACCAAGTCGCCGATGAATTCGGCAAAACAACAATTTCCGCCACCGGTGGCTAGCCTCCCACTGATATCGATCGCGCTATGCCAATAAATCCTGGTACAGACAGCACTGATAGTTGGAGTTCACTCCTGAATTCGCTACTGGTCGGACTCCATCAGATCGCGGGTGAAAACTGCACAAGACAGGACCTGGAGTCCGTTATCCAGATCGCGTACAAGTTCCCGCGTCCGAGCGGGAAGCCCAGCACGCTTCGCGGCCAGGCAGAAATATATCGAGCAGCATCCGTACACGCCGGCAACAGTGCAGCGGCTCTAAAGAATACGAGCTGGTCGACATTACCTGCCTCATGGCACGGAAACGCGGCAGAAAACGCCGGGCAAGCTGTGAATGCTGTGTCCACCCACGCCTCGCACATCGAGGCCGGGTTCCAGCTCGGCGACTCGGCACTCACCAACTTCGCGAACATGCTCGAGGCCGCGCAGCGGAGCTATGACGACGGCCGTGAACAGCTGGATGCCGTCATGGCGGGGCTGCCCAAAATCGACAACGACGAGGCTATGCCAGGCAAGAAGAACACACCGTCCCTTGTCATGGCCTGGCAGAACACCCAATCGGGCCTGAGCAGCCTGCACAGCGCCGCCGACCGGGCCGAGACGGGCACGAAAGATGCAATTTCCGCATTCAAGTCGCTTGAATTGAATATCAGTGCCACCGCACCCAAGTCGCCGGATGGCAGGTACGCAATCGGAGATCCGAAGACGCCGGTCCTCGTGCATGATGACACGTTCATCTACAACTCGAAGCACGCCGACTCCCAAGACTACCTGAACAAAGAGAAGTGGCAGGCGATGCTGCTGGGTGCCAGGTACCTCAGGCCCGACCTCGATGACGCCACGATGATGTACAAGCACTACTGGGACAACAACGGCAAGAAGATGGAATTCGACTACGACGAGGCCTACCACGAGGATGGATCCATTCGCGAAGCGGTGGATCGAGAGATCGGTCGCGCCGCTACGGCAGCAGACTATTTCGTGCAGACCGGTAAGAGAAGCTTCAAGATCACTGGCGGCCCGAAAACCGCAGTTTCTTCGACCGAGAATTGGGAGAAGACAGTCGGCAACTATCAACAATGGAGCCACGCCAATGTCCGCGTCGAAGGTAAGCGCATAGTTATGGACGTGACCGTGGAAGCGCAGGACTACTACGACTTCGACAAGGGCAAGAGCGACATAGCGACCGGGGTGGAAGATTCGGAGAACGGTCGCTTCACCGAAATTGGCTGGGCGAAACCTTTCGAAACCCACGGCAGCCTCACCCGGACCGTGTCCTGGGAAGTCGGGCAGCCGCCGTCGACCATGACGACGGACGCATCCTCGAAGCCCCACCAGAACCGCACTGGCGACGAACGCTAGATGTCCGCGACGACACAGACGATGGGACGGGGACAGCAACAGCCGATGTCGCCCGGCGTCGGCACGACGGGCTGTGGCGCTGCATCATCGACAACCCCTTCGGAACCGGCGCGTGACAGGGGATTCCGTGCCATGGAACCGGTTGCTAACGGACGCCGAGGGGTTCGGCGGCGGGGTGGCCGGGGTCGAGGAGTTGGCGGCGGAATTCGGTGGTGCTGTGGCCTGTCCAGCGTTGGATGGCCCGGCGGAGGGTGCGGGCGTCGGTGCAGCCGACGCGGGTGGCCACTGATTGGACAGGGAGGTCGCTGTCGCGAATGAGGCGTAGCGCGTTCTCGTGCCTCACCAGCTCGACCTCTTGCCGCCAGTTCGTGCCCAGTGCCTGGAGTCGGCGCTGGAGGGTTCGTGGGCTCATGGTGAGGCGTCGGGCTCGCCAGTGGCTCCCCCTGATGGGAATGCGCTGAAGCCGGTCGGATGGGGCGCGGGCGATCATGAACGATCACCCGAAGGGAGAACACCCTGTGTCCGAGCTCGCCAAATCAAGTGTGGTACATGCGAATCCGAGTGCTGTGGTGCGGAATGCGTCTCGTGTCGGCATTCTGTTGATCGCGACAGTTGCGGCCGGGACGCTCAGTCCACTGCAATCGGCTGTCAACGGGGCGCTCGGCAGCACAGTCGGGGACGGAAACGCTGCCGCAGTCGTTTCCTTCGGTACCGGGCTGCTGATCATGACCGCTGTCGTGGGTACTCAGCGGCGATGGCGCGCCCAGGCGCTACGGCTGCCCCAACTCGTGCGCAGCGGCGCCCTGGGCTGGTGGAATTGCCTCGCGGGCTTGTGCGGGGCGGCGGTCGTGCTGTCCGAAGGCGTCTCGGTCGGATCGCTCGGTGTGGCCGTGTTCCAGATCTCGCTGATCTGCGGATTGATCATTTCCGGCGTGGCCTGCGACCGGATCGGTGTCACGACGGCGGTACCGCAGCCCATCTTCGGTGTCCGGATCCTCGGAGCGGGCTTGGCCGTCGTAGCGACTGCCGTGGCGATCTCCCCGAATTTCCATGTGCCACATGCGATCTTTCTTGCCGTATTGCCTTTCTGTGCGGGTCTGCTGGCCGGCTGGCAGCCCGCCGGAAACGCGGCAGTGGCCAAGCACAGCGGATCGCTGATCGTCGCGATCACCTTCAATTTTCTTGTCGGTCTCATCGTACTGTCGGCGGGGCTGCTGATCCGATTGGGCTTGGGGACAGCGCATTTCAGGCTGCCAACGGTGTGGTGGATGTACACCGGCGGAGCACTCGGGTTGTTGTCCATCGGCCTGATGGCGCTGCTGGTCCGCGGCCTGGGACTGCTGCTCCTCGGTCTGGCCTCCATCGCGGGTCAGCTACTCGGCTCACTGGTGTTCAACGGCGTCGTGCCCGGAACCCATACGTCGCTTCATGTCGTGACAATCGTCGGAACCGTCCTGGCACTCGCTGCCGCCGCGATCGCCGCGATTCCAGCGCGAACCACCGGTCACCGCACCGAAGCGGCCTGGTGACCACTGCGCAGACGCCATCCTCGCCCCCGATCGGATTTGAGTTTGCGGGTGGATATCGCGGCTCCGGCCAGAACCAGCGTCCCGTAGACGACGTTCAGATACCAGCCGCCGTGAACAGCGTCGCCCCGACTGCCTGTTTGTCCGGCGGTTCCGGTGAGCATCGTTGCGGCGATAGCGACGCCCACGGTTTGCCCCGCCTGCCGGGTGACACCGGCGATGCCACCAACGACCCCGGCCTGGGCTGCCGGAAGACTTGCGGCGGCGATGTGCGTTATCGGAGCACTGACGGCCGCGATACCGGTGCCGAGCGCCGCGTACGCGGCGAGCAGCAGCGGAATCGGCGGGTGGGCGTTGTCGAATGTGAGCAACAACGCGCCTGCAGTCAGCGCCGAACCACCGGCCAGCAAAGACGGGCGCGGGCCCAGACGTGCGAGTACGCGACCGTTGACCGGCCCCACGACGAGGGCGGCAACGGCCAATGGCAGGGTCAGCAACCCCGCGTGTAGCGGTCGATATCCTCGGACTTGCTCGAGATAGATGCTGTTCAGGTACAGAAATGACCCCATCGAGGCGAAAGCGGCCACGGCAATGAGGTGCGCCCCGGCGAACGGTGGACTACGAAACAGTCGCAGCTCGATCAGCGGCTCGGCACGTCGTGACTCGTAGATCAAAAAGCCTGTCAGTGCAGCGACCGCGGTTGCCAGCGTGCACGCGATGGCCGGCGACGCCCAGCCCAGTTCACGTCCTTCGATGATGCCGAACGTCGTCGTGGCCAGCAGCAATGCCAGTAGTGCCTGACCAACGGGATCGACTGCACGTGGCGTGGCAGCTTTGGATTCCGGAATGAAGTATCTGGTCGCGATGTACATGGCGGCACCGACGGGGAGATTGATCAGAAAGATCCATCGCCAGCCGGATACGGACCCTGCCAGCGCTCCACCGATGACCGGCCCGAGTGCCAGTGACAGCCCGCTGGCCCCGGACCAGACGCCGACGGCGCGAGCTCGATCGGCCCGATCCGGAAACGTCGAGACAAGAATTGCCAACGCGACCGGATTGAGCATCGTCGCGCCGCCTGCCTGGAACGCGCGGAAGGCCACCAGCCATCCCAGCCCCGGCGCAAAGGCGCACAGGACCGAAGCGATTGTGAATACAACAATTCCGATCCGGAATGTTCGTTTGCGGCCCACCCGATCCGATATGGATGCGGCCGTCATCATGAACGTTGCCAATACCAGTGTGTAAGCATCGATCACCCATGCCATGCCTGTGGGTTCGACGCCGAATTCGTGACCGATGGCGGGCAACGCGGCATTCACCGCGGTGGCATCGACACCGACGAGCAACATGCTCGTACAGCAGATCCACAGCACAACGGGGCGGCCGATCGTCCTGGGCGCCGCAGCGATCTCGACCGCTGTGCCCTGCGTCGGTGTGGTCACACGAATGCCAGTCCTGCCGCGATTCGCCGGTTGAGGTCCCACTCGCGAGCGGCCACCATCTGGGTCGACCAGTCGTCGGCAACGGAAAGGAAGATCGGGTCGCCGGTGCGGCGGTATTCGTGCAGGCACGCCGCGGTGAGCTTGAAGGCGTGTTCATCGCCGCTGGCGAGACAGTGATCCATCAGTTCGTCGATTTCGGGAACACGGTCGATCGGCGGTGCCGCCGCCCCACTGGTTCCGAAGGCGGCCCAGGTTGCGGCCGTGTAGTGCCAGCCGAATCGGTATGCGTCGGTGTGCGCGGATTCCGGAGTGCAGGGCAACAGGATTCGCACGGCCTCGGTGGTGGTGATGGTATGGGCGAACACCAGCGGGAACCTCGAATTGTTGCGCCGGTACAGATCGGCTCCGGCCCACGACAGTTCGTGGAGGCTTTCGAGTGGATCTGTCGGCGCCGCCACCAGATCCAGAGCGTGCCTGAAATCGGGAACCGAACCCAGCAGTCGAAGTACCTCCGGCGGCACCCCGGACCGCTGCTGAGTCTCGTTCAGATGCGGCATGCGCTGCAATGCCGACCGCACGTCCAGGTCACCCTCGAGCGATGCCTTGCCAGACAGTTCGCGGTAATAGGCAGCCCAGTAGGCGAGTGCGCTGACCACCTCGTCCAGTCGCGGTTCGGTAGCCTCACTGGACATCGCGGACACGGCGTGCGCCACGCGGATCGGACCGTGACCGCCCTCCGCCATGCCGCCGGGCCACAGGCGCGGCAACCACGTCGACAGCAGATCGCGCCAGCTCATTTGGTCGAGTTCACGGCGGAAGAACAGCTGCCAGTCCGCGAACCGATGCTTGGCGCCCAGAGCCGTTCGCCAGGTCTGCCCCGAGATCGGCGTCACTGCGGCCGGTGCCCCTGTCAGGCGCTTGGCGTACTCGCTCACCCAGGGGGCGACAGCATCGGCGAAGCCGAGTTCGACGAGCGCCTGTACCGCCATCGGGCCGTGATTGGGATTGCCGGTGCCGGTCTCGGTGCCGAAGCCGCTCAGCCGTTCGAGCGCGGTGTCAAGGACCTCTGTCATCTTGGGATTCTCCTGTCCGACCATTGTTCGTGCTCCCATGGTGCGAGGACCCCGGTAAAGAAGTCCAATACATGATTCGCCATACTGGATAAGCAATCTTTATGATTGGAGATCCTCGTGTTGCAACACCTGCGGACATTCATCGTGGTTGCCGAGGAGTGCCACTTCACTCGCGCTGCGGTGCGTCTGCATATCGCTCAGCCCGCGGTAAGTCAGCAGATCCGGGCCCTGGAGCGACAGGTGGGCCAGCAGCTACTCGAACGCAATGCACGATCCGTTCGGCTGACTCGGGCCGGTCAAGTGTTTCTGCCGCATGCCCGCGCAGCCGTGCATGCGGCGGACAAAGGCTTTGCCGAGGTCGCCTCCAGCACCGGTACGCTGCGGGGCACGTTGCGGGTCGGCCTCGTCGAATCGGCAGGACCGACGCAGGCGCCTCGGTTGCTCACCGAGTTTCTCGCTCGCCATCCCGGCATCGATCTCCACATCAGCCAGGACGGCTCCGAACAGATGAGTGATCAAGTCCGCGTGGGCGAACTGGACGTCGCCTTCATCGCCTTCCCGGACACCCGGTGCCCGGCCGGAGTGGCCGCGCACTGGCTGCACCCCACCGAGCCCCTCGTGGTCGCGGTGGCCGCCGACCACCCGCTGGCGAACCGGGGCCGACTACGACTGTCCGACATCATCGACGAACCACTGATCGCACTCCGTCAGGGAACCGGGAACAGATCGGTCATCGAACGGATCTACGCCGAACACGGCACTCACCCACGAATCATCTGTGAGGCCCCGAACCTCGCCGTCGCCATGAGCTTCGTCGCCGAGAACCTCGGACTGTGTCTGGCCCCTCGATCGACCGTCGCCACCGCCGCACCCGCCGTCACCGCAGTCGAGTTGGCAGAACCGGTGTTGCAACGTCATCTCGCCCTGATCTGGCGGTCCCCCGAAGCCGCAGGACTGCTCGCACGAGCGTTCGTCGCCTTCACCGAATCCGAACCACGATGGTCCGGAACACGAGTCTGATCCGTCCCGAGCTCGAAACCCATGCCGTGGACCTCGGGGGGTTCGATACCGTACAGCGCAAGGTGTTGGAACGCATCGGCGTGGTCAGCGACGCACGGGTGCAGGCACGACGTCGTCGCCACGCCGTGGCCACCCACAGCCCGGTCTCGGTACATATCGACACTCCGCGCGCAACTGGCACCGCCGATATCCGCGCCCGAGTCCGACTGTGGGACAGGGAAGTCCTCCCTGAACCCGGCTCCTACGTCGCCGAACTGGGGTCTGAGGGCTTGGCTACCACCGCTGAGCCGGATGGCGGTTCCGACGTCGTCGAGCTCGATGAGAGATCGTTGTTCGCCGGTGGTTAGGGCCAAGAACGGGATCACAAAGGATGCGGACACAGCCAGATCCCACAGTGCGTTTCTCATCCCTGGGGAGTGACCCGCGATACCGAGACCCTCACTGCCACAGGCCATTTGCGACGGGTAACACAATCCTTACCGGTACCCCCATTTCTGGGGTAATCAATCATCGGGACCCATTGTCGCGATATCGTCGCTGAGAGATTGCCGCCGAAACTCGTCCGGCGGCTGGTCCGTCCAGCGTCGAAACGAGCGCCGGAATGCGCGGGCATCGGCATAGCCGAGGCGGGTGGCGACCGAGCGAATCGGAAGATTCGTCGTCCGAAGTAGTTCCACGGCGTGCTCGCATCGCACAGCTTCGACCTCCTCGCGCCAGTTGGTGCCCATCTCGTACAAACGGCGCTGAAACGTGCGTGGGCTGATCGCCAACCGTCGTGCGACGCCGTCCAAACTCAGCTCGCCTTCGCTCAGCGCGTCATTGATGGCGATCCGGACGTTGTCCTGCTCGCCCGGAGCCAGCCGAGAGGACGCCAGGAATAGCTCGGCGTAGTGGCGCAGCATCGTACCCAGGTGCGGGTCTGCCCCGGTCGGCAGATCCGCCGCGTCCAGGAACGTGATCTCGGCGTATGGCGCGCCGAAATCGATTCGGCTGGTAACGAATTCGTCGATCAGATACGGATACCGGTTGCTTTCCTGATGGGTGAAGGTAACCCGGACGGGAACCAAAGGCTGACGAGTGGCTTCTCGGACCCGCCGCAACATCAGCGAAAGCATGAACTCTTGAACGGGAGCGCGACTGAAACCGGGCAGGACCGGGGTGGCATCACGGATCAACAGCAGACCCCCGTCCTCCACCACCTCCCAGCCAACACGCGGATCTGTCACGACACCACGGAGATTGACCGCCGCTCGAACACCCTGTGCGAGTGTCGGTTCACTGGTGAACAGGTAGTCCCACACGTACAGCCCGCCCCGTTCGACGGTCTCCGTCGCGAGCAACCCCGACCCCGGACCCGCTGCGGCATCCAGAAGCTCCCAGGCACGCGGAGCCCACGCGGTCGGTACTCGAAGTAGATCGTCATCGAGAGCCGCGGGATCCACCACCGGATGAATCGCCGCCAACTCGGCCGAACTCACTCCCGCCCGGAGCGCCGCGGCCCAGAGCAAGCTGGCCGTACGCGCCGGAATGGTGCCCTCGATCATCGGCCGAGCCTATCCGAATGCCGGAATATCCAGCGCCGCTTTCGATATGGATTCCCGCCACTGGTAAGGGCCAATGCGACTGTTATGGTCCGGCGCAATAGATCGAGAGGGCGGTGCCGTGAATCCTCGCCTGGCACTTCTGAAATCGCTGATGCCGCCACCGCCGCTGCCCCCGGTCGTGGCGCCACCATGGACCGCCATCGAGCAGTCGATGAATCTCCGGCTTCCCGCCGATTACCGCGACTTCATCGATCTCTACGGCGACGGGCAGATCAACCACCTCCTCTCGGTTTTCTTCCCGGCCCGTCAACATGGACCTCGGCCCACGCTGTCGGTCTTGTCCGACAACACCCAATCGCTTCGAGACAGTGGATTCTTCGACGACCCCGCCGCCGATGGGTCGAATTCGGTGGCAGGACAGCAGATGTCCAATGACATGCTGCTCTGGGGTCAGACCTTCAACGGCGACTTGCTGTTCTGGTCGACTGAGCGTGAAGATCCCGACAATTGGACTGTCCGAGTGCACTTTCGGCACCTCGATCCCGGCGACAGCTGGGGTGAGTTCGATGGAAGCATGGTCGACTTCCTTCTCGCCCTCGCCATAGCTGCCTTCCCCCACACGAACTGGTTGATCGACGCCTCCACGGGCACCATGCGATGGAGCAGGCTCCGGGACTGGAAACACGACTACGGCCGCCCACCCACCGCGGTATTCGACGACTACGTGTATCTCAACGGTCGATGGCCCATCGACGGCCGCCGCACCGCTGACGGAGCACTTGTCCCACTGCGCGAATATGGAAAATCTGGAGGCGATCAAGCCCATCTGTGGAGAACCGGCGAACAACGATCTCTCATCGAGCTCGACGACGTCGGAACCGCCATCCGGCTCAGCGGTGGTAGCCAAGCTCCCGGCATCGCCTACTCGGTTTCCGGCGAAGCCGATCTGATGATCGAGAACTCGATGGAAACCGTTGGGGTACAACTACTCTGCGACGGCTACGCCATCGCCACGGTCCTGGTTGAACCCAATGGTCGGTCACGTGCCGAGATCGAGGCCGAGGTGCGCGTGCCCGCGGGCCAGCCCGACTCCTCGATCCAGCTGCGCGTCGTCGCACGCGGCCCCGACAACGCGGTTCTCGTCAATCGCGTTCATCTGCAAGCAAAAGGCACCTTGGGGCACTGAATGCGAGCCGCCTGGTACGAGCGCACCGGCCCCGCTGCCGCTGTCCTCGAGGTTGGAGAACTGCCCGACCCGGAGCCGGGACACGGGCAGATCCGCGTACGTCTGGAGGTGGCCGGTATCAGCCGCGCCGATGTCCGTCTCCGATCTGGAATCGGCAGCCGTGCCATCAGATTCGGTCGCGTGATTCCCGGCGACGATGGCGCCGGAGTCATCGACAAACTCGGTCCCGGCGTACCCGCCACCCGGCTCGGTCAGCGGGTGTGGGTCCACTCGGCCACCTACGCCACTCGCGGAGGCACTGCCGCCGAATATGTTGTCGTTCCCGCGAACCGCGCGATCGAACTGCCCGACAACGTGCCGACGGAAGTCGGAGCCTGCCTGGGCCTGCCCGCACTGACCGCACACCGATGCCTGTTCGCCGATGGGCCAATGGACGGATCGGTTGTGCTGATCACCGGCGGCACAGGTGCGGTGTCGCACTATGCGATCCAGATGGCCAGAAACGCCGGTGCGATCGTCATCGCCACCGCAGGCACCGCGGCCAAAAGAGCGGTCGCGCGCACCGCTGGCGCCGATCACGTCTTCGACTACCGAGATGACGACGTGATCGGACAGATCCTGCACGTCTCCCCCACCGGCGTCGATCGCATCGTCGATGTGGCTTTCGGAGCGTATCTTCCGATCTCGAGCACCGTCATCGCACCGGGCGGAACCATATCGGGCTATGCCTCCAACGGCATCGCCGAACCGGTACTCCCCTTCACCACGTTGCTGCGGGCCGGAGCCACCATCCGGACCGTGATGGTCTACGCCATGCCGCCACAAGCCCTGAGACACGCCATCGACGACGTGACCGACCTGATCTCACGCGGAATTCTCGCCCACCCCATCGCCTCTCGCTATGCCCTCGACCAGGTCGCCGAGGCGCACGCGCGGGTGGAAAGCGGCCAGGGAATCGGCAGAGTCCTCCTTGCCTGTCGCTGACCGCCGTTCGCATCGATCACCGAACCGATCACCGTTCGTCGCCGAGGACCACCCCTTCGCGGCGCGGGTCCGCGCCACCGATCCATCCCTGCCCGTCGCGAACCAGCGCTGAGGCGCCACTGGACTGAGGTGCGACCGAGACCTGGTGACCGAGTTGGCGGAGGCGTTGTACCAGGGTGTCGCGATCGCCATTGTCGGCGGAGTCGACGCTGGGGTGCTCGCCACCGACATTGGTGATGACGGAGTTGTTCGCGCCGAAATCGACCATGGACACGGCCTGTTGCGGGTCCAGGCCCCAATCCAGCATGGCCACCAGCGTTTTCACGACGAACTGGATGATCACCGAACCACCCGGCGAGCCGGTGACATAACTCAACGGGCCCCGCGACCCATCGGGCTGACGGTCGAACACCAGGGTGGGAGCCATCGAACTGCGCGGGCGTTTGCCCGCGGTGATCCGGTTGGCCACCGGCACACCGTCTTTGTCGGTCGGCTCCACAGAGAAGTCGGTGAGCTGATTGTTCAGAACGAACCCGTCGACCAGGTGGAACGAGCCGAACTCCGACTCCACCGTGGTCGTCATGGATGCCGCATTGCCGTACTTGTCCACGATCGAGATATGGCTGGTGCCATGCTCGGGTTGTTGTGGACCGTTGCCGACGAGTATCGGACCGAATTCTCCCGGCTTGGCCACGCCCATGCTGTGCTTCGGGTCGATGAGCGCGGCCCGCTGCTTCAGATAGGCAGGATCGATCAGGGTCTGCGACGAATTACCGGGCAGCGGAACGAAATCCGGATCCGCGACGTACTTGTCACGATCGGCGTACGCGAGTCGCTCGGCCTCGGCGATGAGATGGATCGCCTCGGCGGTGGGCCTTCCACCGTCGCGGGCCGTCGCGCTGTCTCCCGAGGTGCTGTCCGGCTTCATGGACGCCAGATCGAAGTTCGACAAGATACCGAGGGTCGCGGCTACGGTGAGACCGCCCGAGGACGGGCTCGGCATACCACAGATGTCGTGTGTCCGGTACGGCGAGCAGACCACCGTGCGCTTCTTGGCTTGATAGGCGGCCAGATCGGCGGTCGTTGTCGTACCGGCAGTTCGACCACCGATCGTGTTGTTGATCGCGTCGACTATGTCATGGCCGATGGCTCCGTCGTAGAAGGCATTGGCTCCGTCGGAGGCGATGGCGGACAGTGTTTTCGCCATGGCGGGGTTGGTCAGCATCGTGCCCGTCGGCTTCGGTGTGCCGTCGGGCTGCAGGAAATAGGCACGGGAGTTCGGGTCCTGGGCCAGACCGGCCGCCGAGTTGGCTATTTGGCTCGCCATCCGTGGGCTGATCGTGAAGCCCCGGTCCGCCAGGCCGATCGCCGGATCGAACAGTGCCTGCCACGGTTTCGCGCCGTGCTCGTCGTGAGCCAGTTCGAGCAACCGCAGCACTCCGGGAGTGCCGATGGACCGGCCGCTGGCACGCACGCTGGGCTGCGGTGCGGTGTGGTCGGTATCGCTGATCCAGCGCAGGTAGTCGGGCGTCGCTGCGGCAGGGGCGGTTTCGCGACCGTCGTAGGCGTCGACGGTCTTGGTGTCGTTGTTGTAGTAGAGCAGGAACGCGCCGCCGCCGATGCCGGTAGCCTGCGGCTCCACCAGGCCGAGCACCGTCTGGGCCACGACCAGCGCGTCGGCGGCGGTTCCTCCATCGCGCAACGTTCTGCAGGCGGCTTCGGTGGCAACCGGATTCGCGGTCGACACTGCGAAAGTGCCTGTACGCACCGGCTTCATGCCCGTGCGGTAGCCAGTGGCGATCTCGGGGTGCAGAGCCAAATCGTTTGCAGCAGAACCGTTCGACGAGGTGGCGGTGGTCGAAACGGCTACACCATTAGGCGTGGCGGCGCACGACGCCTGGGCGTCGTGCGATGAGGACGAGCAGGACGAGGCCGCCCCGAGTAGAAGCAACAGGACTGCGGTCACGCCGCCATAGATGTGCCGTCGCGAACGCCTCATGATCGGAATCTAACGCTGTGCTCAGCAGTGAGAAGGCACGCATCGCGCCGACACCCATTGACATCAACCACTGTTGAGGTTCCAAGATCGCAGTCATGACATCCGGGAACTTCGACCCGAGACGGGTGGAACAAGATCAACGCACTATGCGGTTGTAGCAATCCAACCTCGAGTTCTGATTCACGAAGGCACGCGGAGTTCATATGACGCAAACACACGATTCGATGGATGTGGTCGAACGCGCTGGCCGACCACACGCCACGTTCTTCCCGGGTGCTGTCACGAATCTTGTGTCCGCGCACTGTGCCAGGCTGGTGCTGGACACTGCGGCGCAGTCCGGAATCCAGCAATCGGACCTTGCACACATCGCCAGCGTGGACCGAACGGAATTGCTGGACAACATGACCCGGATTCCGGCCATGGACATGATGCGGCTGTGGGGGAGCCTCGAACAGCAACTCGGCCACGAAGCCGGTATTCGGACCGCGGCGGCCGCAGCACCCGGGCGTCTGCATGTGTGGGACTACCTGATCCGCACCGCGCCCACACTCGCGGAAGGTCTGCGAGCCGTAGCGCAATACCAGCCGATGGTGTGCAACCCCGAAGTCGTGATGCGTGTAATCGAGGACGACACCCTACTCATGGTGGAGCTCGCCGGTTCGCCCTACCGGGGACCAGTGGCGGCGGTGCACAGCGAATTCGCCTTCGCGGTGACATTGCGGCGGGCCAGGGAGGGATTCGGCGACACTGTCGCCCCGGTGCGGGTGGACTTTTCACACCGCGCGCCCCGCAGCGACGCCTACCTCGCCTGTGCCCTGGGAACCAGCAACATTCACTTCGAGCAGGAACGCAACGTGATCACCTTCCTGCGCTCCGAGTATGTCAACGCACAACCGGACTACGACCCACGGCTCCACGAAATCCTGCGGGCATACGCCCAGCGCCTGATCGACCAGCCCCGCGCGATACCGCCGTGGCAGGAGACCGTCCGCGCGACCATCCGCCACGTGATCTCCGAGCGTGGCGGCAACGGTGTCGACATGAACGATGTCGCCCGCCGCCTGAACTCCAGCCGCCGCACCCTGCAGCGCCGTCTCGCCGACCATGGCACCACGTGGCGAGCCGAACTCGAAACAGCCCGTCATCAATTGGCCGTCGCCCTGCTGGCCGACCCCGCGCGCTCGACGCGGTCCATCGCGCTGCAGCTCGGCTATACCGACTACCGCGCGTTGTCGCGTGCCTTCCAACGATGGACCGGCCAGACGCCGAGCGACTACCGGCGATCGCTGCTCATCGAACACGATTGAGAGAATCGGGATCTACAACTGGACAACAGGGTTCCTTGCGCCCTCTGCGAGTCATCCTCTACGCGGCAGAAATTGCGGTACCTTGGGCCGAAACTAGAAGCAGGCCTTGCACTCCGGTGGCAAACAGATGTGTGTATCTGCTCTCGATGGTCGCCACTCCCCCGTCGGGCAGCGTGAACGCCATCGACGTACGACCAACGACGGCCGTAGTGATCCCGAACTGCCGCACGATCGCCTCATCGGGGAAGGTGTCGATGCGCGAAAACCGCACCGCGCCACTGCCGATGAACTCCAGAAATTCCTCCCGCGACGTCACCCCACCGGCGTTGACGTCGACGATGAGGAATTCCGGATCGAGGATCTCCTCCAACTCCGAACGATCACTTGCCAA
The DNA here is from genome assembly GCF_040645495.1 of Nocardia sp. NPDC046763. Classification (NCBI taxonomy): domain Bacteria; kingdom Bacillati; phylum Actinomycetota; class Actinomycetes; order Mycobacteriales; family Nocardiaceae; genus Nocardia; species Nocardia sp. NPDC046763. Next base: position 37,217 of record NZ_JBEYYI010000037.1, read on the forward strand.
CAGCGCATCGAAGAATCGACGGTCCGCGAGCAAGGCGGCATCGGCAACCGGCACCGGAACTGTCATAGATGAACCTCCCAACATCGGTGAACGTCGTCGGCCATCCCCCGCGAGGCGCCTGAGCGCCATCGTAAGGACCTCTGACATCCAGGACTTCCCAGCCCTGGGAAGGATTTTCGCGGTCCCGAGTCTGTTTACCGATTAACTGTTCGGCGGATGTGCGTCGCCGGGACCACTACTGGGAAATCTTGGCCGCGTCGTATGCGGCAACGACGCTGGCGGCGAGTCGGCCACGGGAGGACACGTCGATGCCGTTGCTGCGAGCCCACTCGCGGATGCGGTTGACTCGTTCGCGGTCGGAGCCTCGAACCGACCCGGCCTTCGCCCTGCGTCCCGCACGGGTCTTTCGAGCGTGCTTCACAAAGTCGGCCAGGAACTGCCGCAGCTGGTCGGCATTGGCTGCGGACAGATCGATCACGTATTCGACGCCGTCCAACGAGAACTCGACGGTCTCAGCGGCAATCGAGTGCCCGTCGTAATCATCGATCAGCTCAACCAACACCTTCTTGGCCACGAGCACCTCTTCCTTCGCCTGGACCGGCAGCGACCCACTTGCCGGGCTCCCAACCGTAGTCCATTGCGCCCGAAGTGAATCGGTACGGGCGGTGTCACGACCGGGGGCATCGCAGCGAGGCGGATATCTCGCCCCGAAGCGATCGGCCCCGGCTGAGCCGACGATCAGGCGGTGCGGCCGAGTTCGGCGGCAGTGTGGTCGAGTTCGGCCGCCGCGCGGCTGAGATCAGCGGCAATCCGGGACAGTTCCGCGGCCGGCCCTTTGTGCTCGGCCTGGCGAGGTCGCGCTCGATGAGAGACCGGACATAGGCGGAGAACGACTGGCCCAGGTTGACGGCACGCGCCTTGCCGCGGCGTGTCAGGTCATCGCTCATCTTGACCGATCGCGGCTTCAGTTCCGGCCCGTCGTCCTGGCCGAGCTCCACCGGCAGGTCGATCGGTGCGTCGGTGAACACGAGGCGATCGAGCAGGGCATTCACCTCGTCGGGGGTGGTGGGATCGTTCTGTTCAGTCATCCCAGAACACGGCGATCTTGTCGTCTCCCAGAACTGCGGTGGCCTCTTCGACCGAGTTCACCTCCGGTGGCTCGGCATCCAGATCGGCTGTCGGCGAATAACTTTCAGACTCGATGTCTGCTATCGCGGAAACGGCGCCCAGATGGTCATCTGGACCGTGCGCCCCCGGAGTGGCCGGAAGTGATTGCTGCCGCGGCGCTGGATTCCTTCTCGGACAAGGCGGATGCTCTTCATCCCACCCTTACCCCACCGCCCGACATTCTTGCCTTGCAACGAAGTTCGGTAATCTGGCCGGAGTCCGGTGGCTGTATTGAGTCATCTCACTACTGGAGTACCTTATGCCATTCGCTGTGGACGTCGTCGGTATCGGCGCGCTGAACCTTGACTACCTCACATCGCAGACCGAGCAGACCGCGCCCGCGGACCGGCTGATGACCGACCGCCTCGCCGAGCTACTCGCAGACAACGGGCAGGTGCTGGAGCTGGGCACCGAAATCGAGGTGAACGCCGACACGATCCATGCCGCAATCGAAATAGCCAGTGCCGCAATGCCGACGACTGTGCTGGGCGGGTCGGCATTCAACGCGATCCATGCCATCGCGGCGACTCGCACCGGGCTTCGGCTCGGGTACGTCGGTATCGCAGGGCGCTCCCCCGCCGACGGGTCATCGATCCTCGATCAGCTCGATGCCCTCGCTATTGACCGCACGTTCGTCGCCCAGGACGAGACCGTGGACTGTGGGATTTGCTTCTCCTTGATCGAGGGTGATGCTCGGACCCTGCTCACCCACGTCGGCGCCAATACTCGGATGAGCAGCTTTCTGGAACAGAATTTCGACGACATCGTCGCCTATCTGTCGTCAGCACGACTGGTTCATGTGACGTCATTTCTCGACGCCGAAACTGCCGCGCCTCTGTTGGCGGTGATATCGGCGGTCGAACGCGCGGGAACCGGAACGGTGATCTGCTTCGATCCTGGGCACATCTGGTCAGTCGAGCGCAGCCCGGAAGTTGTAGGGATCATCCGCGCCAGTGACTTTCTGCTGGTCAACAATCGGGAATTCCGGGAGATAGGCCGCTTCAGGGCTGGAGACACAGATGAGGAGGTCGCCGGTCGTATCCTCGACGAGTTCGAAAGTCCGGATGCCGTGGTCGTAGTGAAACTCCCGACCGGAATCCGGTGTTTTCTTCGTGAAGGTGACGGCGTTATCGGCGACTTCTACGCTCGAACGCCACTGCCGGAGCACCAGATTCGAGACTCCACGGGTGCGGGCGACGTGTTCGCGGGCGGTCTGCTTACCGTCCTGGCCTCCGACCGCTCACAGATCGAGTTGGGTTGTCTGTTGGGCATGGCGCTTGCTCGATACGGGCTCGGTCACGTCGGGACGACAGGATTCAGTCAGTTTGCCTCTGTGACAAGACAATTCATTCCCGTGGATCAACAGTTGGGGCGACAGTGACGATGCCGAGTCGCTCGGTCATCCTGAGATTCAGCGCCACTCGGATGCCTCCCGGGTTCCAATGGACATCCCTGCGCACGGGGCAATCGCTAGATCGCCGCGGACCGGAGACGGTCATCAGCTTCGGCAACAAGACCGTCTCGGGGTTCAATCCGGCTGCCCACCCCGCCGTCGTGGGTGCTGCCCCGGTCGACGCGTACTCGACGACACCCGCAGCCCGAGATGACCTCTGCTCCTGGGATTTTCGGACCCACTGACCTTCGCGCCGCAAGTAGTACCTATAGCGCCGGGCCGGCAATGCCGAACCTATCGGTCAGCTCGAGTGGTCCAGCCACGCTTGAATGTAGTCTTCGGCAAGGATCGGGCCGGGTACGGCAGGGGTGTCGAAGGCAGCCACCATCCTCGACAGGTTCTCGGCCAGGACCGCGTGGTGGAGACGCAGTTCCGCGGTGATTCTCACGCCATGATCGGCGGGCAGCAGCGCATGCTCCGCGTACCAGGTACCGCGGGCATGGATGCGGTCCAGAGCGTAGGCGGCGGCCACTGTAACGAGCAGTGGGCGTGCGAGAGGATCGGGGCAGTGCAGCGCATCGATGAACAGTGCGGTCATGGCGAGCCGTTCCGCAGTTGCCGTAGCCAGCTCGATCGCCGCGGCGTCGGGTCCCCGAGCGACACCGGCGGATCCGTAATCCTTCGTGTTCAAGCCATCCGCGATTATCCGTTCGCGTTCGATCAACATCTGGCCGTACCACGGCAACGAGATCGGCGGGTCGGAAAGCTGCGGCAAGCCGAGATCGGCGACCAGCTTTCCTGCTGCCGTCTGCATGATCTGGTTCTCGCCTTCCGCGGTGATAATCGCGGTAGTCGTGGCGATCCAGTCGACGAGATGGTTTATGAGCACAGATCCCTGCGCGGCGGCATGGTGACGGCACATGACCAAGACCTGGTGCGCGGTATAGGACAGCAGCGGTTTCGCGAGCATCAACCACAGTGCCTGCTGCGGATCGGCGGGGCCCGCGAAGGTATCGCAGGCTTCGCGGAGACGCCGACCCAAAGCCCCGATCGCGTAGACAGCGGCCAATCCGGTGATCAGGTCGCGCTGTACAGCGTCACGCTCGGCCACCAGCACCTCGGCGCCGGGTTGGCGTCGCCGACTGTAGTCGACCAGTCCCACCAGACCAGCGCGCGCCATGGCAACGCTCGCGTTAGCCAGATCCAAGCGTCCGTTGCCGCGGATGCCGATCGCCCTGTGGAACCGTTTACGTTGCGGCAGTGCGCATTCGAATCGTCCATGGTCATCGATGCGAGCCCAATCTCCGCCGAGCAGCGCCTCGCGTGGCAACCACACCCGGTCGAACCGAATCATGGTGCGATCCCTGAGCGCACCGAGTCTCTCGGGCAGCCGCACCAAGTTGACGCCGCGCGTCATCCCTTTCCAGGTGCACAGCTCCAGCAAAAAGGGGAAAACCCCTTCATCCCTACCGTTGACAAGCACCAGTGCAGTGACGACGACGGTTTTGGGAGTATCGACATCCGCGACATCGGCCATCATCTTGATCGATCCCGGCGTCGGCGACGTCAGCCAGAACCCATTTGCGGCGGGATCCCACGTAGCCGTCGTCTGCTGGTCCGCGCCGTTCGCACCACCGAGTTCGGTCAGCATCGGCACGCCAACCGCCGCACCGGTATCCAACGAGGCCAGACACCGCTGCTGGTACTCGGATCCGTTGCCCAGCGTCAGAATGGCTCCGATCGACAGGTCCAAATGACCGATCAACATCAACAGCGATTGCGGGGACGCGACCGCCGCCCAGTCGATCAGAGCGCCACGCAGATGTGTATCGGCGGCGATCTCTCGGGCAGGCCGACCGAGTGACTCGATAACAAACCGCAGGAGCGCAGATGCGGAATCCGATTGTTCGGTGTAGGTCAGATCCGAACGAAGCGGACCGGGATGGTCGGCCAAAACTCCCCAGACGTGCGCGTGGATGTCGCCGTGGGAACCGAAGACCACTTCCTCGAGAGCGTCGACAGCGGTGTCGGTCTGCCCGTACGGTCCGTTTGCAGCAAGTCCTTTGGGAAGATCCGTCGCAGTCATGTGAATTCTCCTGTGCCACATTTGATCACGGGCAGATTGCCAACCAGTACGCAGCGGCGATCGCGTCGCGGTTCCGACGCTTGGGTGTCTGTCAGGGGGCTGATCGGTTACTCGACCGATCTCCGCGGAGGGCTTCATTCGTCCGGGTACGGGAGTAGCGCAACGAGAATCGGCGGACTAGCGCTTCACGCGCAAAATCCCTGGGGCTGATCCGGTACCGATAGCCAACCGGAATGAGCGAGACGGTATGTCGTGGGGAGGACCGTGAGAGGGCGGACATCATCAGTGTCGGTCCGATCGTCTCCCCGGGAGCCAACACTGATTGCCAACACTGGCGTACCAAGGGCCGACCAGACCTTTAACTTCCGATTAAATATTCTCCGCCGCAGCATATTTCGAGTCACTACTCAGTACCTCGCTGCGTATCCCCAAGCGTGGGAAGCCCTACCGGAGCGTTCACCCCGCAGAGTGTCGAACTACCTGAGTGCCAACGGATTCAATCGATCGACCCAAGAAGCACAACCTCCCATCTCTGGGGACGCCATACAGTTCTCGATGCAGATGGGGACGGAAGTACAGGGTTCGGGGGGCCGGACCGAACTGCGCAATCGGGACAGAAGAGTCGAACTCAGGAGTCGTGATGGCGGAGGTGGCTGGGCAAACCGCTACCATACGGACATTGATACCGGCGCGGATCGATCGGCTGCCATGGTCGAGGTTCCATACCCGTATGGTGATCGCCCTCGGGGTGGCGTGGATCCTGGACGGGCTGGAGATCACCGTCGCCAGCGCGGTCGCCGACCTGCTGACCAAACCCGAAACCTTGCATATGTCCTCCGCCGCAGTTGGTTTGATCGCCACCGTGTATCTGGCGGGCGAGGTTGCCGGGGCGCTGGTGTTCGGCAGCCTCTCCGACCGACTGGGCCGACGCAAGCTCTTCATGATCACATTGGGCATCTACCTACTCGGTAGCGGCCTGACCGCATTCACCCTCGGCAGCAGCGGGGGGTGGCTGTTCTTCCTCTACGCGACGAGGTTCATCGCGGGCATGGGTATCGGCGGTGAGTACGCGGCCATCAATTCCGCGGTCGACGAGCTGATTCCGGCACGTTATCGGGGGCGCGTGGACATCGCGGTGAACGGAACCTATTGGGCCGGAGCGATACTCGGAACGATCGGCACGCTCGTCCTCCTGAACGGTCTGGAACCACGGCTTGGCTGGCGGCTGGGTTTCCTCCTCGGCCCGGTGCTCGGCCTGGTGATTCTGCTCGTACGACGAAATCTTCCGGAAAGTCCACGCTGGCAGATCATGCACGGCAGGGCCAACGAGGCCGAGGCCTCCATTCGCGCGATCGAGCGCGAGGTGGTGGCGAGTGGTGCCGATCTGCCCGCGGTGGACGAGTCGAAGGCCATCGATACCACACCTGCGGACCACATCGGCTACCTCGCGCTGACCCGAGTTCTCTTCCGCGAGTACCCATCTCGCGCCGTGCTCGGAGCCAGCCTCATGATCAGCCAATCCTTCCTCTACAATGCGATCTTCTTCACCTACACCCTGGTTCTCGGCAAGTTCTACGACGTCCCTTCGTCAACGACCCCGATCTACCTGGTGGCCTTCGCAGTAGGAAACTTGGTGGGGCCGTTGGTCCTCGGCTCCTTTTTCGACACAATCGGTCGCCGCATCATGATCTCGTCGACCTACATTCTGTCCGGTGTCCTGTTGCTCGCCTCGGCCGCACTGTTCTACGGCGGATTCCTGAACGCCGTCACGCAGACCGCATGCTGGTGCCTGATCTTCTTCTTCGCCTCGGCCGGAGCGAGTTCCGCGTACCTCACCGTCAGCGAAATCTTCCCCCTGGAAGTACGGGCCAAGGCGATCGCCGTATTCTTCGCCATCGCCCAACTTTTCGGCGCACTCGGGCCGGTGGTCTACGGCGGATTGATCGGCGACGGTAGCCAACCGGGCCGCCTGTTCATGGGCTATCTGCTGGGCGCAGCCGTGATGATTGCGGGTGGAATGGTCGCTCGCGCCCTGGCAGTCGATGCCGAGGGCCGCTCACTGGAAGCCATCGCCCCACCACTCTCCACCGGTCGGGTGAACGACGAAGTGAGCTCGAACCCCACAGCCTGAAATTTCGTACGCGGCAAACAGTTGGACCCATCCAACGTCGTACATACGACACTTCTTGCGACGATGAATAAGACGGTACGACCGCCGTTGCGCGCTGGGTGTGCGATACAGCAAGGTGGCAGTAGTGGGCGGCGATTTGGACGCAGTGTGGCGATCTGTGCGCGATGCACTCGGTACGGCTGCCAAGGATGCCGCCGCCGCGTTTGCCACAGAGCCCGCGCAAGCCGCCCACGACGTCGCCGAGGTCGTCAACAGGGCCGAGGCGGTCGATGCGGCAAACGTACCGGCTCTGGAGGCCGCACTCTCCGACCTACCCAGCGGGATCTCCACCACCACAACGTCTTCCACCTACATACGTGGCCGCGATCTGATCGACGAGGCGGACTACAGCACACTTCGGCGGACAAATGGAGCCAAGTCCCCGGGGAGGTCGCCGATACTCGAAGAGATCCAGCGACTGCAAGGATTCGACGGCCGGATCACCATTGCCACACAGGACGAGATCGACGCGACGATCGCGGCGGGCGGGCAAGAGCTGTTCCGAAGGTTCGACGAGGATCGCTACGTCGACGCCTTCGTCACCGGCCCCGTGCGACCTGGCGGCGGTACCACTGGATCCGGGACATATGTCTCGCCGTTGAAGGAGGTGGCTCTCCACTACACCGACCCCACTCGCACACAAGACCTGGCCACCAGGCAGGCCCGCATGGTACGGATGGCGCTACGACCCGATGCCAAGACCATCACCCTCCGTGAACTCGAAGCGGATCGGAACCGCACCCTGGCTCAGGTCACCCGTGAACTGAAGGCCGTGCGCAACATAGCGAAACCCGCGGCCGAGGACACGGCTCGCTACATCGCGCTATTGAACAAAGGGCTGACGTTCGCCGACATCGGCCACTACGGTGCCTTGCGCGGCTGCGACGCCATCGACGGATCCGACACCTGGTCGAACAAGGAGTGGGCGGTACTCAACCCGACCGCCTTGTTGATTCAACGCTGAGCACCCATCCTGTGAACCTCTTCTTCGGTATCGGCGGCGGTCACATCGGCGATCTCAGCGATCTCGGTCGGTACCCTCCCGCCGACGAAATGACTCAGGGACGGCACGAAGATCGCCTCGGCGCCGGTGCGCATCACTACGGTGCGCAGCCGCTGCATCGGGCTGTCGGTCATCGGGCCGAACGCCACGACCTTGCACAGGTCATATCCCGACCGTGCTGCGAGACTTCGAAGACGAGTCTCATCCCAGTCCTGGCGTATTCCGGATACGTCGCGCCTGAGAAATCCGATCGCTTTCGGGGTCATCTCGATTTCCTCTCGCCCTTGTCGGCCAAGGTATTTCGCTGCGCCGACGCCGGTTCCATACGGCTGCGGCTCGCCCTCGAAACAGCCGCACTCCAGGACAGCACCAATTTCGATCGATTACCGCTCCGGCTTTCCAACACTGGGAACACTCGGGGTTCGCACCGCCCTGCGGACCCCTACCCTCGCCGTGGTGAGATCACGCAACGTGTTGGTTGCCGCTGCGGCATGTCTGCTCGCGCTGTTCGCGCAACCGCCCGAAGCCGCCGCACAGACACCGGCTTCATACGTTGTCTGGCAATGGAACGTGGCCGGAAACGCGATGAACAAGGACTCCACAACCAACGGGATGACCGAAGCGGCGGCCGCCTCGATCGTCAACCACCACGTTGATTTCGCCTCCTTCAACGAACTGTGCCATGACCAGTTCGATGACCTCATCACTCGGCTGCGCGCTGCCGGGTGGCCGCAGGACAACGCCAATTTCGCTCGTTGGGCTCCGGCCCTTCTGACCGGTCAGGGCGCCTGCAACGGAGGGGAATTCGGGAACGCGATCTTCAGCCGCCAACCAATGGGCGAAGCGGATCGAATCCCGCTCGGCGACGACGGGACGACCGAGCATCGCAACATGCTCTGCGACCACCTGCTGAGCGCACCGCACATGCGGTTCTGCACGACACACATCTCCTATCGCGAAGTCCCCGGCGGGCGCACGGACCAGCTCGCCGCGGCGCTGTCGAAGATGGAGCAGTACAACGCCGCTGGAGACACCGTTATCACCGCCGGGGACTTCAACGCACAGCCCGACTGGGGTCGTATGGACGCGTACTACTCCTCCTCGGTGAACACTCCGGCCAACGGCCGGAACACCGGTCACTATCACGAACTCGACGACACCAATCCGGCCTGCCCCGGCGTCGGCATCGCAACCGACTACGGCGCGACCGGGGGCGCCGCGTGCGGCAACCCCCCGAAGATCGACTTCATCTTCGTTCGGGAGGATCGCATCGCGCCGGGAACCACATACTCGGCCGAGGTAATCGGTCCCGGTCCCTGTGAGAACACCACGACTTCAGGAATCAGCTGCGGCGCCCGCTTGCCGGAAAGCCTCCCGAAGTGCGGGCCAGCCTACTGCTCCGACCATTCGATATTGATCGGCAGAGTCACCGTCCTCCAGTAGTGAACGAGGAGCCCAAAAGCCGTATCCGAGAACCGATTTCACGTGCACACCGCACTGTCAGCAACCTGACGACACCACGAGGAAGGGCGTTTCGGACCCACGAGGGGTTGGCCCGAAACGCCCTTCTTCGTGGTGTGGGCGCGCCAAACGTGTGCCGACGACGTCATCATCACCACTGCTGGGAACAGGCTTCGGGCGGGCACGTACGGGTCTTGGCAGGATGGCCGTGTTACAGGCCCCGCGACAGCTCAGAACGGACAGCGTGAGTACGCCGCTGTATAGCCACCGTTGAGCAATGGGCGCGCCCTTTGGGGAATCGGGTGACCGGTCGATACGGAAATCGGGAGTCACATGATCGGCAAGCCGTTCGGGCGGCGAGGCTTTCTTCGTGGTGTTGGCGCGTTGGGGGTTGGGGCCTTGGCGCTGCCTGCTGCGGCATGTGGTGATGACGACCAGGCGTTGACATTCTTCTTCCAGGCCAATCCGGAAGAGGTAAAGGGACGGATGGCCATCATCGACGAATTTCACCGTCGGCATCCCGAGATCGAGGTGCAAACGGTGCTGTCCGGACCGGATCCGGTACAGCAGATGTCGACCTTCTGCGCGGGCGGCAAGTGTCCGGATGTGCTGATGGCGTGGGAGTTGACCTACGCCGGGCTCGCCGACCGCGGGATGCTGCTGGATTTGAACACCATGCTCGCATCCGATCCGGCGTTCGCCGCAGAGTTGAAGACCGACAGCGTCGCGGCGCTGTACGAGACGTTCGAGTTCGAGGGCGGACAGTATGCGTTCCCGGAGCAGTGGTCGGGGAACTTCCTGTTCTACAACAGGAAGCTGTTCGCCGATGCGGGGGTGCCTCCGCCACCGACGCGGTGGGATCGGCCGTGGAGCTTCGAGGAGTTCCTCACCGCGGCAAAGGCTCTGACCAAAAGGGACCGGTCCGGGAAAGTCACACAATGGGGTTTCGTCGACACCTGGGTGCCCTACTACTCGGCAGGGCTGTTCGGAATGAACAACGGCACCACGTGGTCGACCCCGCGTGTCAAACCCGTGCACATCAATTTCGACGACGCCGACTTCATCGAAGGCGTCCAGTTCTATGCGGACCTATCGAACAGGCACAAGGTGGCTCCCACATCTGCCGATCGGCAAAGCATGTCCACTATGGACATGTTCGTACTGGGCAAGGCCGCCATGGCTATGGGCGGGCACTGGCGCTACGGCACATTCACCCACGCCGACGGTCTGGATCTCGACGTCACGGTCCTACCGAGCGGCCCGAAAAGCCGTGGCGCCCAATCGAATATCGGAACAACCGGACTGGCCATCGCCGCGAGCAGCCCCCGGAAGCAACAGGCATGGGAATTCGTGAAGTTCGTGACCGGCCCGGTCGGGCAGGCCCTCATCGGCGAATCCAGTCTGTTCGTACCGGTGCTGAAATCCGCGCTCAACTCGCCCGGATTCGCGAAAGCCCATGCCAGAGTGGGCAATCTCGCGGTACTCACCGATGGCCCAGCGCGGTCGGGCTATTTGCCGGTCACCCCTGTGTGGGAGGAAATCGACGCCTTGATGGACCGCAGCTTCGGGCCCGTGCTGCGCGGAACGAAGCCAGCGGCCTCGTTGACGGGGCTGTCCAACGACGTCGACGAGGTGCTGCGCAAACCATGACCCTGACCGAAAGCTCCCCCGCCCCCACATAATCCGGTCCAGTGAAGCCTGCCGCGCCCCGCGCGCGGGCTCGGCGCCGCCGTCCCCGATGGGGGCCCGCATTCATCGCACCGAACCTGGCGGCGATCGCGGTGTTCATGGTGTTCCCGCTCGGCTTCTCGCTGTATATGAGCGTTCAACAGTGGGATCTGTTCACCCCACCGCGGTTCGTCGGGCTGAGCAACTTCCGCACCCTGCTGACCGCGGATCCGCTGTTTCTCATCGCCTTGCGCAACACAGTTGTCTTCACCCTCGCAACACTGGTGCCGACAGTGGTGATCGGCGTGGTGGTGGCGGCCCTGCTGAACCGGAAGATCAGAGGCCTCGGCATCTTCCGCACGATTCTGTTTCTGCCGCTGGCTGTCTCGTCGGTCGTCATGGCTTTGGTGTGGCAGTTCGTGTTCGACACCGACGGCGGATTGCTCAACATCATGCTCGGCTGGATAGGGCTGGGACCGGTGCCCTGGCTGATCGACCCGAAGTGGGCGATGGTCTCGCTGTGCCTGGTCAGCATATGGAAGTCCGTGCCGTTCGCGATCGTCGTGCTCCTGGCGGCGTTGCAAGGCGTGCCGGAGTCGCTGTATGAGGCTGCCAGGATCGACGGCGCAGGAGAGATCCGCCAGCTCTTCTCCATCACCGTGCCGCTCATCCGTGGCGCGCTGTCGTTCGTTGCGGTCATGTCGGTCATCAACGCGTTCCAGGCATTCGATCAGGTCTACGTGCTCACCGGCGGCCACGGCGGACCGGAGTCGGGCACATACGTTTTCGGAATCATGCTGTTCCAGCACGCTTTCGCGTTCCTGGACTTCGGTTACGCGTCGGCACTGGCCTGGGTGATGTTCGCAATCCTGCTCGCGCTCACGGTGATGCAGCTGCGGCTGTCGCGCAAGTACTCCCTGGAGGATTGATGGCCAGAACCACCGAACGAAGAATCAGGCGCAGCATTGTGCGCGGCATCGCCGTCTACACCGCGCTGATCGCGGCCGCCTGGTGCGCACTGTTCCCGATCCTGTGGGCACTGTCGGGCTCGCTGAAGAAAGAAGCCGAGGTCAGCGAACCTGTCCTGCTCCCCACGCATCCACAATGGTCCAACTACGCCGACGTGTTCACACTCATGCCGTTCTGGCGGATGCTACTCAACACCGTGGTCTACGCCGGGGCGGTCACCATCGGTCAGGTGTTCTTCTGCTCCCTGGCCGGATATGCGTTCGCCCGCCTGCAATTCACCGGTCGCGACACGCTTTTCATCCTGTATCTCAGCACACTGATGGTCCCGTTGACGGTCACCGTCATCCCACAGTTCATCCTCATGCGTGCCTTCGGCTGGATGGACACGCCGTGGGCGATGATCGTTCCGGGCTTGTTCGGCAGCGCATTCGGCACCTACCTCATGCGGCAGTTCTTCCGCACCCTTCCCAAAGACCTCGAAGAGGCAGCCGTCCTCGACGGCTGCTCGCCGTGGCAGATCTACTGGCGCATCCTCCTGCCCAATGCCAAACCAGCCGCCATGGTGCTTGCCGCACTCACCTGGGTCAACGTCTGGAACGACTTCCTGTGGCCGCTGGTGATGGTGCAGCGCAAGGACATCGGCACCTTGACCCTCGGACTGGTGTGGATGCAGGGCCAATACATCTCCAACTGGCCGGTACTCATGGCCGCGGCGATGCTCATCCTGCTACCCCTGATACTCGTCTACGCGATTGCCCAACGCGCTTTCCTGCGCGGTATCGCCACCACAGGTCTCGGCGGACAATAGCCCCCGCCCGAGGACTCCCCGGCACATTCCGGATCAACTCTCCCGCAAGGAATTTCAAGGAGACCTGAACATGCTCCACCCTGTGTGCGCCCGACTCGCACTCTCCATTGCCGCACCAGCTCTCGCTGTGGCAAGCCTGCACGTCGGCGATTCACCCGAATCGACCACCGACGTCGCCCGGGGACCACTCACCTGTCAGGAAGGGTTCTGCCAAGGTTCCACCGGTTCGGACGACACGTTCTGGCCGTGGCTCATGCTCTTCCCCACCGGCAGCGGCCAGGCATACGTGACCTCGGCCGAAGCCCTATGATGCGGTGCCCGGCCAAACGATCTCGCCGAATCGGCGGATCTTCCGCCGCCGCGGCGGGGCGTTGGCCTACGAGTGCGAGTTACGGGGAGGGCTTCCGTCCATGGGCAGTGAGTACACGTCGGCGCTAGAGATCGGGATCGAGAGAATGCGCGCCGAGCACAGCGCGCTGTTGCGGGATGGGCGGCTGTGGTCGTTGCGTGAGCTGTTCAGCACGCCCGATTGCGATATCGCGGAGTACTGCCGAGACTTTCGGCCGAATCGGTTCGGTGACGAAGCATGTGCGCGGGTCGAGCAGTTCTGCCGGGAGCGCAACATTTGGTTGGAAGCCGGTGGCGTGCACTACAACAGCATGACGCCCTACCTGCATCCGGGAGCGATCACCGCCGAGCGGATGACGGTGATCGGCCTGTACAACGCAATCCTGTTCTGGCTCAACGACACTGTCGGGCGGGAGAAGTTCGCCCATCTCGACCCGGACGAGCAACATGCCGCCCAGACTGCGGTCAAGCGGATGTGCCGACTGCTGGAAATCCGTGCGACCGCGGAGGATCCGACCCCGGTGGAGTCGGCGACCGGCGAGTTTGTGGCAATGCTGACCCATCTCGCTCAGCCGCAATGGCTGGATCGGTTCCTCGCGTCGACGATCGCGCATCTGCGGTCGGCGATCCAGGATCAGAACGCGCGTGCGCGCGGCAGTTTGCTCGACGTCGGTGAGTACATCGAGCTGCGGTCGCACGTGTCAGGCATGTACCCGGCGATCGAACTGTGTGAATTCGGCCAGGACCGCTACCTGCCATGGGATGACATCCATCGGGCGGGCGTCGCCGCGGACCTCGAACGGCTGCAAATGCTGACGGTGGAGATCGGCGCTCTGATGAACGATGTGTTCTCCTTCGAGAAGGAGTGCATCGCCGACCTGGCCGATTTCAACCTGATTCCTTTGTGGCTGTTGAACAATCCCGGGTCCGACCTCCCGCGGGCGGTGGAGGCCGCCGCAGCCGTGGTCCGCGACCGTGTCACGGAATTCCGGCAGGTCAATACTCGTGTCGATTCGCACTGCACGCGGTTGCGCCCACTCGACCCCGAACTGGCGCAGACCGTGGCGATCCACGCCACCGATCTCTCCGACTGCGTGCGAGCTACCTGGGTGTGGCAGGTCACCACGGCCCGGTACAAGGGAAAGTCGATCTTCGCAGAGAACTGCGTCGTCTGATCGGGTATCGAAACCTGTTGCCTGGGCGTCTATTCCATCGTGATTAAGATCAGATGGAAGTAATACGTCGTGCGGGGTGGGGCTTCCGAGCGACGGCGATCGCGAGGGGAATGTGTGAACGAGACCATGCACGGTCACCCGGGGCGACATAGTCGGCTGGCGCGCGCCTGGCAGCGGGCGCTGGCCGATGCATGTTATGTGCCGATGCCCGCGCGCGAGGCACAACAGATGCTGGGTGAGCTGGTCGCCGAGCTCACCACCGAGCTGAACCGCGAAGATTTCGATGCGGAGGTTGGCGCGCGAGTGGGTGCGGCACTGGTGGACGCCAAACTGACGAGTCTGCCGGTGCTGTCCGTGTCCGCACGGATGCTCAGCGGATTGACCGAATATTGCCGCAGGCCCGACGCGGCATCGAGGTTGGCGGTCCTGCTGGCAGCGTTCGGGCGAGGCTATGGTGCGGCGCTGCATCAGGCGCAATGCCGAGGCCGGTTGTCCGTCGAGGCCGCGATGGGTAACGCACGGCGCGCCGCGGAGGAACGGTTCAAGGTGGTGTTCGACAACGCGGCGGTCGCCATCGCGGTCGGTGACACCACGGGACGTCTGATCGATGCCAACCGCGGGCTCGCCGAGATGATCGGTGTACCGATCGATCGGCTCCGCGGTGCGTCCGTCTACGACTTCGCGCACCCTGATGACCGGGACGCGATCGAGGCGCTGGTCTACGAGAAGCTCGTGCCAACCGGTGAGGGCACGGTCAAACTGGAGCAGCGCATCCAACGCGCCGACGGCAGTTACGGCTGGGCCTCGTTCGCCATCACTTTCGTCAAAGGCACCGACGGCCGAGCCGATTACCTCCTCGCAGTCGGGGAAGACGTCACCGAGCAACACGAGATGCAGGATGAACTTCAGCGGCAGGCCCGCCATGATCCGCTTACCTCGCTGCCCAATCGACGTCACCTCGTCGAGCAGCTCGACGTGATGATCGCCCAGGCGGGCGACGACGATCAACTCGGGTTGTGCTTCCTCGATCTGGACGGCTTCAAGCAGGTCAACGACCACTACGGCCACGGCGTGGGTGACCGACTGCTCAGCGCCGTCGCCGACCGATTCCGCCAGGGCACACGCGATCCCGGACTCTTCATAGCTCGAATCGGTGGCGACGAATTCGTCGCTCTGATTCCGAAGGCCGACGCCGCACAACTCGCCGCGGTCTCCGACACCCTGCTGGCGACACTGTCGGAGCCGATCATCGTCGGCGACAACATGTTACGGGTGTCCGCCAGCATCGGGACCGTGCTCTGGCCGGTGGTCGGTGCGGACGCCGAAACGCTTCTCGACGCAGCCGACACCGCCCTGTTCCGCGCGAAGGCCGCCGGTAAGAACCGCTGGGTCCTGCACTCGCACGAAATGCGCGCCGACGCACTCGCGACCCACCCCGACCAGAAAACGAGAGGCTGACCCATGCCGCGCGGTCACCCACCTGGTTAGCGAAGTCGCCAATCCCGGTGGATCGAAGTCGGCCCCAAACGAGTCCTCACCCCCCTGGTCGCGAAGATTCTCGCCGCATAGGTGTGGAAACCGGCAGGCGTCCCGGCCAGAGCTCGACCAGGCATTGGGCTGTCCGACTTCTCACTGCGGGCGGGAACCAATTCGGCTCGCGGCAGTACAGTGCCCGTCGATACAGGAAGTGAGGGCACCCTGCCGATGACGTACGCGAGAACACCGGACGGGACCCGCATCGCCTACCAGCTCCAAGGTGAGGGAGCGCCGCTGGTCTTGCTGGCGGGCCAGGCGAACAACCATCACTGGTGGGATGCGGTGCGCGCTGATTTCCACCCTGCGCGCAGCACTCTCACCCTCGACTATCGCGGCACCGGAGACAGCGACAAGCCCGACACCCCCTACAGCACTGAACAATTCGCTGAGGACGTCATCGCCGTGCTCGACGAGCTCGGCATCGAGCGGGCCGACGTCTACGGCACGTCCATGGGTGGCCGGGTTGCCCAGCAACTCGCCGCGCGTCACCAGCATCGGGTGGGTGCACTGGTACTCGGCTGCACCTCACCCGGCGGCCCGCACAGCATCGAACGCTCCAACGATGTCGGCCGGTCCCTGGTCCAATCTCAGCCTGGTGCCGCACGGCAAGCGCTGCTGGAGTTGATGTACACGCCTCGCTGGCTTGCCGATCACCCTGGCCCGTACAACGTTATCGGCGATCCCGCGATGCCCGCTCACTCTCGACACCACCACCTCGTGGCCAGCAACCGGCACAACGCGTGGGACCTGCTGCCCGCCATCAGCGCACCCACCCTGGTCCTGCACGGCACCGACGACCTGCTCAACCCCGCCGCCAACGCCCCCTTGCTCACCGCCCGAATCCCCGGTGCTCAGCTACACCTGATCCCTGGAGCCCGGCACGCCTACTTCGAGGAATTCCGAACCCTCGCCAGCCCTGTCGTTCTGGACTTCCTCTGTCGGGCGTCGGTTCCCGGACGACCGGTCGTCCGCGGGCCGCGCTGACGGCTGTGTGCGGCTGTCCGGTGTGCGGTCGGTGAGATCGGTTGTGGGAAAGCGATTCATCGCGTCGTCTCCTGTCCTCACCACCGTGGCCCGCAGCTTGTGGAAGTTCGGTGGCCGATGGGCGCGGCAGTTCAGCGTGGCGGATTCCCACCCAGCACAACGCCTTCACGGCGGGGGTCGGCGCCACCGATCCAACCATTACCCTCGCGTACCAGCGCAGAGGCTCCACTGGATTGTGGGTCCACCGAGACCTGGTGGCCGAGCTGGCGTAGCCGCTGCACCAGCGGATCGTGCGCGCCATTGTCGGAAGCATCCACGCCTGGATGCTCACCGCCGACATTGGTGACCGGCGTATCGGCGGCACCGAAGTCGATCATCGACACCGCCTGCTGCGGATCTAGTCCCCAATCCAACATGGCAACAAGGGTTTTCACGACAAACTGGATGATCACCGCGCCCCCGGGTGAGCCGGTCACGTAATCCAGCCACCGCTGGTCGGTAAGTTGTCCGCGTCGGGTCGGCAGAACGCCCTCGCAGCCGCGCTCAAGGAGTATGGGGCGATGCGGCGCACGATCTACGCTGCACGGTATCTGTCCGATCCGGGGTATCGCCGCAAGATCGCCCGCCAGCTGAACAAGGGTGAATCCCTGCACGCGCTGCGCCGGGACCTGCTCTACGCGCACGAGGGCACGATCCGGGCGCGGCATCTGGAAGGGCAAACCGAACAGGCATGGTGCCTGACTCTAGTGACGAACGCCGTAATCGCTTGGACCACAGAGTATTACGGGCTCGCGATCGAGCAGATGCGCCGGTCGGGGCGGCGGGTCGAAGACGATGTGCTCGCCCACATCAGCCCGGCGCACAGCGAGAACATCAACTTCTTCGGTGCCATCGAGGTCGACGTCGACGCCGAACTCGCCCAGCTCGGGCCGACCGGGTATCGGCCCTTGCGGATACGCGACACACTGTTCTGATCCCACCGTCCCGGCCGCCTGCTCGTTCGACCGGTTATCCCTGACTCGCGGGTAGTGCCGCTGGCCCGGTCGGCAAAGCTACCGGGCCGCGGACAGTGAGGAAGGACGCTATCGCGCACCCGGCGGCTACGGCTGCGGCGAGGAGGAACGCTGGCACGAACGAGCCACTGGATTGCACGACGAAACCTGTGACCAGGGGCGCCAGTGCACCGCCGAGGTACCCACCAAAATTGTGAATCGCCCCCAGTGAAGCAGTGGCATGAGGTGGTGCCGCAACCGGAACCATGGCCCAGGATGCGGAACTGGCCACGCAACCCAGGAACATGGCACATGAAATGAAAGCCAAGGCGACAGCGGTCGCGGACACCAAGGCCGCGGCGCCGGTACAGGCGGCCATACCCAGCAACGACACCACCAACGGGAATCGGCGGCTGTCGACAGGCGAGAACCGCTGCCGGGCTAAGAGGTCGGTGAGCCATCCGCCGGACAATGCCCCGGCGACCCCGGCGATGAAGGGCACCGCGGTCGCGAATCCTGCTGTCTTGATACTCAAATGCCGTTGGCTTTCCAGATAGGTGGGCAGCCACGCGGTGTAAACCCACGTCACGTAGACGACGCCGAAAAACCCGGCGATCATTCCCCAGGTGGTTCGGTGACCGAGGAGTCGGCGCCATTCGGCGAAGCCGATGGATGCCCGAACGAGCCGAATGTCGCCCTCGTCCAGGTAGGTTCGCTCGGTCTCGGTCAGCGCGACGGTCACGGGCTCGCGGTAGAAGGCATACCAGAGGGCGGCGATGACCAGTCCCGCGACGGCCATCACGACAAACATCCATCGCCACCCGAGGCCCAGCATGAGACCGGTCAGCAGTGGACCCGCGACAGCGGTGCCGAGGGTCGAGGAGCAGTTCACGATCCCGGTGGCGGTGCCGCGGGCGCGGACGTTGAACCAATCCCGGATTACCCGGATACCGGAGGGGAATTGGGGTGCCTCTCCCACGCCGAGCACGACTCGTGCCGCGGCGAAGGCACCGAAAGACCCCGCCGCCCCGGCTGCGGCTTGCGCGCTCGACCATATGACAATCCCTGCGGCCAGTAGCCGCCGCGGCCCGAGCTTGTCTACCAGGACACCGATCGGGAGTTGCGCAGCCGCGTAGGCCCACAGGAACACCGACAACAGCATGCCCATCTGGGCAACCGACAGGTGCAGATCCTCGCGGATCATCGGACTGCCGATCGACAGCGTCGCACGATCGACATAGCTGACCAGCCCACTCAATACCAGTAAGGTGAGCGAGCCGACATGGATCCGTCGAAGCCTGGGTGTGGCATCAACGGCGGAATTCATCGACTGTCGCGGCCGGGTGTTCTGATCCGCAGATGACATGCTGTCCTCGGTCGTAGGTGCTTGGGCGGTCGGTCGGACCGCCGGCATTGGCTGGTCTCCGATTCCGGTGCATGGCATCGACAGGGTGCCAGGTCCGGCAATGAAGTCGACGCGGTACGTCCCCACCACTGGAGATAGCCACTGCGGCAGCCAGATTCGTGTGATTCGCTGTGAGGCAACCGCTGTGGAGATCTGCGAGGAGCCCCATCGATGACAACCGCCTGCAGTAATGGGCCGGATCCTGCGCCCGAGGCCGCGGCCAGAAGGGAAATCCGACCGCCCGTTGTCGCGGTCGTCACCCCGTTCACTGGGAACCGCGTCGATACTGACGCCGTCCGTCGCTACGCCGAGTGGCTGTGGGATCGTGGGGTGCGAACGATCATGGTCAACGGCACCACCGGCGAGTTCTTCGCCACAACGGCAACCGAACGCCTCCTGGTCTTGGCGCAGTTTCGTCGCTGGTTCCCGGGCACAGTCATCGCCCATATCGGCGCCTGTGCGGTCGAGGAGGTCATCGTCCAGCTCGGAGATGTTCAACCGCTAGCCGACTACCTGGCCGTTGTCGCCCCGTACTTCTACGCCGATCCACCCGAAGATGGGGTGTTCGAGTACTTCCGGCAGATCCTGACTCGTGTCGAGATCCCGACCCTGCTCTACAACTTTCCCCGCCACACTCAAACACCGGTCACACCATCAATATTGGCCCGTCTGGCCGAACA
The DNA here is from genome assembly GCF_040645495.1 of Nocardia sp. NPDC046763. Classification (NCBI taxonomy): domain Bacteria; kingdom Bacillati; phylum Actinomycetota; class Actinomycetes; order Mycobacteriales; family Nocardiaceae; genus Nocardia; species Nocardia sp. NPDC046763. The sequence goes on from NZ_JBEYYI010000037.1 coordinate 57,062, forward strand.
GTTCCCACTCCTGGCCGGGATCAAGGACTCGGGTACCAACCGGGAAACGACGCACGCTTACACCCGGACCGGCCTGCGTGTTCTCGTTGGCGATGACAGCGTTGCCGCCCATGTGACCGACCTCGGCGTCGACGGCATCGTCACCGGCGGTGGGAACCCGATCGTCGAAGTACCGGTGGGCATCGCGGCGGCGATCCGCGAGGGCGACACCGGCAAAGCAGCCCACCTGCAAGCGATCTTCGACGAGTGGAGCCGAACCAAACGCAGTTCGACGCTACCCGAACTGCCCTATGTCAAAACTGCTCTGGGCGAACGAATCCCGAACTTCCCGCACGAGACTCGCCCCCCGTTGGTCGGTGCCACGCCATCCGAAGCCACCGATATCCACCGCTGCGTTCACCGCACGACAACCCGGACCCGAGAACTCTCGAAGCACCTGTCGCAGTAGAACTTTGACGGTGCCACCGACGATGAAGAGTCGGTCGCGGCCATTCGTCACGCTCTCGACTCGGGACCGAAGGCCGACGGTGTCGCTCATCGATCAGCAGCGCAAGGGCTTTCGTCGGCGAGCCGAAAATACGGCATCCGGAACGGATACATCAACGCTCGCATGAACGCTGGTCCGTCCGCTCGATCGGTATGCAGGGCGCTGCTCGATGGCGCGATTCCATTGATGAACCAATCCCGCGCCAACAAGCAGTCCTGGCCACCGGTCAGAGCGAGTTCGACGGTTCCCGCCGCGGTGAGGCGGAATTCAGCGGCTCGCCGCCAGACCCGACCAACGAGTTCATATACCGCGACGAGCGTCGGCGGAGTGTTCGACGTGCATTCCACACAATTCATTGGACGCCGGTGTGACCGTCATCTCCATTTGCCTGTTCTAACCGATGGGAATACACCTTGCGCGAGTTCCAGAGCAAGACCACCCGACGCGGCGGCTACGACGAGTCACACCACAACCAGCGCACCGCCATCGCGAGCCCTTCGGCCCGAATCCGGAGTAGTCGAGACGATGGCCATGCCCTGTCCCGGGCGACCGCGCCGGCGACGTGCGGTCTGGAAAACCTCCAGAGGCCCGACGAGATCCAGCGACTGGAACCCCTCGAACACCACGAACATGACACATAACCCACAAATCACGACATCCGGCGCGCCGTCTTCGACCGAGCCCGCCGCCGAGATCGCCGACCAACTCCGAGTCCACCGTGTCGGGTCGAGGATTCGGCGACACGCGGAGCACGACCTACCATCTCCCACGGGCTTCCCAGCGGTGGCAGACATCGTCATGGTCGGTATCTTTACAGAAATTCGAGCACCTTCCACGCAGACGAGTGCGGAACGGATGAAATTCGTGGAATGCCACCAGAATATGGCCCGCCTGTCCGTGGTGATCCCAGTCCTTCACGAGGAGAGAGGAATCACTGAAACCCTCGATCGACTCACCGCACAAGCATCGATCGATCAGGTCATCCTCGTCGACAATGGAGCGATCGGAGAAACTCGCCGCGTGATAGCGCACTACGCGATCACCTGCCCGAAGATCGATGTCGTCTCCGAACCGGTCCGAGGAATCGCCCACGCCCGAAACACAGGATTCGACCGTGCCCGAGGCGATTTGATCGCTCGCATCGAGGCAGGCACTTTGGTCGCTTCGAACTGGGGTGAGACAATCCGACAGTTCTTTGCCGACCATCCCGCGATCGATGCGATCAATGGCGCCACTACATATCATGATTCGCCCATCCGATCCGTACGCCATCGCCGCATCGGATTCGACCGTGGCACGTATGCCGGCGGTACAAGAATCGAAAAGTTGCCCAGAGCGAACATGGCCCTACGACGCAGCGCATGGATGGCCGTACGGGCCGACACCTGCTCATCGCCAGATCTGCTCGAGGACCTGGACCTTGCCCTCTGTCTGGTCAGGCGCGGATTTCGGATCCAGCAGGCTGACCAGATGCGCGCCCAGATCTCGGCTCGACACCACAAAATCAGCCCACGGGACCACTGGCGCTACGAACGCGACCGCTTGCGAACTCTCGAAGCTCACGGCTTCGAAATCGCTGTGCGGCACAGGATTCACGGTGCCGGCGCGTGGTTGACACACAGCCTGCAATGGCCGATCTACCGATTCTGGGACCTCGAGCGGCGCCGCTTCACCCTCTGCTCAACCGAACGTGGACTCCTCGACACAAATCCGAGCCAATCTCGTGCACCGCTCGCCCCGAGCTATTCGCCACTACCCACCCGTCCGCACCGGCACCCCAAAGCCGATGCCCCACTGTCGGCGCGAGTAGCGGCCAACTCGCAGCAGTGATCTCGCCTCGGCAGTCGATCCGATTGTTCGGCCCCGCGTCAATCGGTCACCGTCAGGCTGGATTGTCGGCGTGGGTGAGCGTCTCCCACATGGTGAACATGTCCAGTCCCGCCGGACGCTGCTTGATTGTGAGCCGTTCGGTCTCGGGCAAATCCAGATGCATCCGATTGTGCAATGCGTTGTACGCGACCTCGGTCACCGGCCCCAGCTCGCGTCGCAGCTGCCCGCCGCACAGCCAGCCCGGCATCGGTGTGCCGAGCTGGGGGCAGAGGGGGCTCGTCGACGGGGTCGCGCAGGAGACGTGCCGCGATTTCGCGCATACCGGCTACGGGTTGTCGGCTGCGGCGCATATCGCTGAAACCAGCCGCATTCAAGGCCGAGACCTGTATCCGCAGGTCGCCGATCGCCTGCGGGCTGGATCCGAGTGGGTCACCCTCGACGGCCCCTTCCGGCAGGGCAGTGTGGGCACGTGTTGGATCGGTCGCTCGTGGGCAGGCACGAGTGAATTGCCGTCTACTGCTGGTAGCTGGTGCGCGCCGAGGCAAGCATCCGCAATCCGGAAGGAGACAGGATGGCGGTGGCTTTCGGACGCACGTGAGCATCGGCGACATGGCTCAGTCGCCAGCGCGCCGCGATGGTGGCCAGCATCAGCGTCGCCTCGGTCTGGGAGAACACGTCACCCATACATTTGCGCGCACCCGACCCGAAGGGAACGTAGGAGATACGCTGCGGGGCGGCGTTTCCCGGCAGCCACCGGTCCGGGTCGAAGCGATCGACGCGCAACTGATCGGGGTGGCGGTGGATCAGATAGGCACCGAACACAATCGTGGTTCCCGCTGCGATCTCGTGCCCGGCGAGCACAGTGTCGACGGTGGTGGTGCGAGTGAGCAACCACGCCGAAGGCCACAACCGCATCGTCTCGGTGATGATCCGCCCGGTCAGCTCGAGCTGCGCCAGGTCGGCATACGTCGCGGCACGACCACCGAGCACCGCGTCGACCTCCTCGAAAAGACGCCGCTCGACCTCGGGATAGTGCGCCAGCATGTGCAGCGCCCACGCCACGGTGCTACCGGTCGTTTCCGTGCCCGCCCAGAAGAACGACAACAACTGTCCGATGATCTCCTCGTCGCCGAGTCGAGGCCGATCACTGTCGGGGTCGTCAGCGTCCAACAACGCCGAGAGCAGATCACCGTGATCCCTGCCGTCGCCGCGACGTGCGGCGATGATCACGGACATGTCCTCGCGCAGACGTCGGCTCGCGCGCTCGTAGCGCCATGTACCCAGTAGGTTCAGCCCGGCCAACCGTCGAGGCACGATGACTCGCTGATAGATCCCGTTCACGATGACGGCCAGATCGGTGAGCATGCGCTGCAACACCTCCGGCGGCAGCGACTCGGAGAACATGGTCGCCACCAACGTATTGGAGGCGATAGTGGTGGTTTCACGCAGGACGTCGAGGACTTGCCCGTCGCGCCAGCGTTCGACCACAGCCGTGATCTGGTTGGTCATGATCTCGGCATAGCCGGGTAGGCGCGATTTGTGGAAAGAAGGTTGGGCAAGTCGGCGAAGCCGACGGTGTGCGCTGTGCGGGCAGACCGGAAGACTGTCGCCCACCACCTCGCGCGCCCGATCGAAGAACGGTCCGCCCTTGTCGAATACCCGATCATCGTGAAGCAGCCGGTCCAACACACGCGGGTCCGACACGACCACCGCCGACACCGGACCTATCCGGATTCGCACCAGATCACCATGCGCGGCAAGGGATTCCACGAAGGACAGGGGTCTGCGGACAAGCTGTACGGTGTGCCCCAGCAGCGGCAGCGCACCTGGCGCGTCGGGGATCGTGGATACCACCTGCATCATCTCCTTCTCGTTGTCTCAAAACTGTTGGCTGCGAACAGAATTACCCACGCCTCCTGATACATCGGCGACAGTCACGGCCGAACCATGCACGGCACCAACATGTTTCCCGCCGATGGGAGGTGTCGGCTCGGTGGCAGGCAGGCCGAGTGTCACTATCCGACGTTCATCACCACAGCGGAGGGATCGACATATGAACGCACTCCACACGACCGATCTGGGCGTGGGTGAACGACTCGAGATACGCCGACGCCGACGCGGTCTGTCGCGCAAGGTGGTGGCCAACCTCGCCGGACGCAGCGAGGAATGGCTGCGGCTGGTCGAATCGGGCCGACGCAAACTCGACAGCATCGAGGTACTGCTGCGCCTGGCCGAAATCCTGCACATCGACGATCTCACCGAACTGATCGACACCGCACCCGCACCGCTGCCACGCGAAGCCAACCATGATGGGATACTGCGCCGACTGCGTCGCACGATCGTCGATCACCCGGCTCTGCGGATCTACGACACCACCGGCACCGTCGGCACTGCCCAACCCGCAGCACTGGACCAAGGGCTGCAATCGTGTCAGGACTGCTGGAACGCTGCGCCGCAACGCTATTCGCAGCTCGCCCGGACCTTGCCCGGCGTATTGCAGGCGTGCCGCGCGGCGCAGTGGCAAGCCCGTGATGATGCCTCGGCGTCGCTGCTGATCCAGGCCTACCACCTCGCGCGTCAACTGCTGTCGGCCTGCGGCGATCACGCAATGGCCGCCACTGCCGCCGACCGCGCGATGACCACCGCGACAGAGCTGGGCGACACGACATTGATAGCGGCCAGCGCATGGCAGGTCGGCCATGCACTGCTGGGCCTGTCCTACCCCACGCACTGCAAGAACTATGCGCAGGCCGCGGCCGACCAGCTCTCCGTGGGCGTGCCCGACTCGACGTGTCACGCCGCCCTCTGGGGCGCGCTGCATCTGCTGAGTGCGCACGCCGCCGCTCACGGCAGCGGGGATACGGCGAGAATGCTCGACGCCGCCAGAGCCGCCGCCGCTGCCCTCGACACCGACACCCAGTGTCACGGCATAGCATTCGGGCCCACCGAGGTCGGATTGACCAGCATTGAGATCGCATTGATCACCAACGATCCCGACGAAGCGATCAGATTGGCCGCCACCGTCGAACCATCGACGGACTACCTGCCGGCACGCCGCACGAAATATCACATCGTCCAGGCCAGCGCCTACATCCGCCGACGCGACGACATCGCCGCCGCGTTGGCGTTGACCAAAGCATCCCGAGTGTGCGCCGAAGACATCCACTACGACCCCGACGCCCGCCGCAGTGTGCGCCACCTGATCCGGCGCGACAACTATCTCGTGCGCCCCGAGGTGCGCCATCTGGCCGAGCTGGCCGGCCTGCCATGAATGGTGCACGACGAAGTTGGGGCCAGCATGTGTTGGCCCCACCCGCCCAGCGGGCCGACACAATCCGGTCGGCGGGCACCCCGTCACAACGATCCGCCCCACCGTGCAAGCGGCGAGAGAAAGGTCTGGCTCATGGAGATCGACAGCGGCCGCTACCACCTGCAATGGGCGGGAGTGGTCGGCATGCTGCCCTTGCCGGCCATGGTCGTCGGCTTCGCGTTGGGTCAATTCCCATGGCCCGATGACAATCTCGACGGCGGGGTGTACCTCGGCTATGAGCTGCCACGCCATTTCGGCGAGATCGGCACCCTGGTGTGGTTGGTGCTCACCGGGGCCTCGGTGATGTTCCTGTGGTTGCTCGCCATCGCTCACATCCGGCAAAATGCACAGCTCAGCGCCAGTGTCGTCGTCATGATCGCAGGTGGCGGTGCCAGCGCAGCGGCGGCGCTGGTGTTTGCGAGCTCGTTCGTGACCATCGCCGTGATGGGGCGCGGCTACCCCGTCGAGGCCAACGGGGAGGATCACGCAGCCTCGATGGTGATCACCTATTCGTGGAATCTCACCGAGATCTGCTTCGCACTCAACACTGTTCTGCTCGGACTGATCTGGTTCGCAGTGGCCGCGGCCAATCGACGTCACCGCCTGCTGCCCACCGCTCTGACGCATGCCGCCGTCGGTGTGGCAGTGATCGATGTCGCCGGCGTGGTGTCGGTGTTCGTACCGACCGGCGCCTGGTCGCCGGGTTCGTTCGCCCAGGTGCTGCCCGGCGCCGCGGCGACCTACCTGTGGATCATGGCCGCTGCCGTAATCCTGCTGCGTCGCCACGGTTTTCCCGCAGGCCCGACCGTGACGGCATCTCGCCGCCGCTCCCCGTAGCCGGGCGGTCGGACGGACCTCATCGAATCCCATACTCAGCGGGTGGGATTCAACTGCCAGGCGTGATGCCCGTTCGCAGTGGCGGCTTGGGTGCGGGCGTATTCGAGGCTGTAGCGGAAGCTTGTGTAATACCACTCGATCGCCCCACCCATCCACCACCGCATCGCGGCCGCGTACTCCATCACCGCTGAGCACTCGTCCTCGCTCAGCCCGATCTGCTCACACATCTGCGGCAGCCGCGCCTGCTGAGTCAGAAACCGTTCGATCAGTTCCTCGGTGTACGCGGCGACCGTGCGCATGGCCTCGTCACGACTGCAACCGAGCTCATGCTGGCGCACCAATACGAGATTGTCGATGTCACCGACCATCTCCTCCTTGGGCAACGAGATCAGATCATTGGTGAGCAGCGAGATGTCCTCAGTGAGGTCCCGCATCAACGCGATCTCGGGGCTGTGGAACGCCACTGCGGGCACCTCGAAATGCCCGACCCGTTCCATGAAGTCGAACACAATGCCCATCCCACCGCTTCCGCGGCGGATCACCAGATACGCGTCGATGCTCTCAGGAGTCCCGCGCACCCTTCCCCGCGCCTCGTGCACATGTGCGTACAACCACCGGTCATAGTGATACGCCGCACGCTCGCACCACGACCGAGACATACCGACCCGGCTGCGATCCCAGATATCGGCCAGCGCCGCCAGATACGGTGACAAACCTGAGCGCTCCTCGCTGTGGAACACACTCGCCGCGCGACCGATCACCCGTGCCGTCTCGATTGGATCCCGGCCCAGTGCCCCGTCGAAAGGTTCGTCGGTGATCGCGGCCATACCCATGAAATCCGCGAGCAGATCCAGATCCTCCCCCCGCGCATACGGCCAGCCTTGCGCCACCAGCCTTGTCGTTTCGATCCGCACGAATCTGTCTGTCGGATAGGCGTTCTCACCGATCAGCCCATAGCTCTGATGCCAGGCGACAGTGTGGGCGAGCGAGCGCTCCAGGTCCGGACTACGCCGCATGTCGAAAGGGTGGACAACTCGCCCGTCGTGATCCTCTGCGCTCACAAGCGTTTCTCCTCGGGCTGATCCGATATGACGCGCCGCAGCCTAGAACCGACCACAACACGGCCGGTCCAACCAGGCGAGGACCCCACAACGCCCGGTAGTCGTCCCCCACAGCACGTCCTCGGGAAGCACTCGGGACCGCGGCAATGTGGTGCTCGGACTTCGATGCACGGGCGGCCACGAACAACGTTGTCTGCCCCCGGCGCCGAGCGATCTAGCGTGACCTCCGCCCTCATGGGACGCGGTGAATCGGAGATGACGTGATGACCATGACGACCCTCGACCCACATCAGCTGACACAACGCGCACAGACCGTGCTGCACCGAACACGCCAAATATGCACACCGGTGTTGCGCGAAACAGTCGGTACACTGCGAGATCCATTGCGGCGCATGGCCGGATACCACTTCGGCTGGTGGGACGAGCACGGCAATCCCATCACCGAGGAATCGGGCAAGGCGCTGCGCGCGGCCTTGACCCTGACCACCGCCGCCGCCTGCGGCAGCACCGGCGACATATCCGTCCCAGCCGCAGCGGCAATGGAACTGATACACAACTTCACCCTGGTTCACGACGATGTCATGGACGGTGATCACCTACGCCGCGGACGAGCAACCGTGTGGGCGGTGTGGGGTGTCAGCGACGCGATTCTGCTCGGGGATGTGCTGCACAGCTTGGCATTTCACACCGCCTCCACCAATCTGACCCCGACCGTGGCGGCGGCGGCCACCACCCGATTGGCAGCCGCGTCAGTCAAGGTGTGCCACGGCCAGCAACAAGACTGCGCATTCGAAACCCGCACCCAGGTCAGTATCGACGACTACCTCACCATGGCGGCCGACAAGACCGGCGCGCTCATCGGTTGCGCAACCGGGTTGGGCGCACTGTGCGCCGGCGCCGGCGAAGACACCGTCGCCGCATTCGAAACGTTCGGCCTGCACCTCGGGCTCGCATTCCAGTGCATCGACGACATCATCGGCATATGGGGTGACCCGGCCATCACAGGTAAACCCACGGGACGAGACCTGGTGCGGCGCAAACGAACTCTCCCAGTGATCGCCGCCATGAACTCCAACACCCCGGCCGGTGATTCACTCGCCGAGCTCTACCAATCCCCCCATCCGATGACCCCTGCCGAGGTCACCGCGGCCACCGACCTCGTGGTCGCCGCAGGCGGTAGACACACGGCCGACGAATACGCTCACCAATGCATCACCACCGCACTCACCGCACTGCCCGCCGACCTCCGCACTCCCGACCTGCGAGCTCTCGCCCACCTCGTAACCCACCGCACCCACTGACACGGCCCCCTCCGCGATCAGCACATATTCCCAGCCAAGGGAATAGACGGGTGAATTGTTCACCGGCAGAACTACACTCCTCATGGGTCCGGTGCCCGAGCGTCCCTCTCCTCTCAACGCGAAGCCCGGATCGCCACAGGTCTGTCCTACCCGGTCGGCGATTCCCTCGGACATGTCGCTCACCGCGGTAAGCATGATCAAGAGTGCGTGGCGCGAGATGCATGTGCTCGCGCCACGCCGTGGCCGGCGACCTTTCCCTTGCCACCATCGGAAAAGGGCACTCGCCAAACTATTTCGCGGATTGGCACAGCCGTCCGCCACATGCGTATTTCCTTCCTCCGTCCGGAAGCGCCGCCGGCGGCAGTCTCTGATTCGCGCCGTGGGCATCGGCGCAAGGCATCCGCCCCGCGCTTCGCCGTGACCGACCCGGGTGCCCACTCCCAGACTTCCCGACAGCGAGAACACCAGAGAACACGAGGCCATAAGTCAACGACTATCGTGCCGTTATACAACGGGACGATAGTTAGGTGATCGTTCCGAAGCACCACGGAGGACCGCATGATCACCAACAACGCGAAGAAGATCCTCGCTACGTCCTTGCTCACCATCGGCTTGGCCGCAGGCGTAACCGTTGCGGCCCCACTGGCCATGGCAGAGCACGGCTGCCACTCGAACGACCACGATTCTCACGGGGGCAACAATGGCGACAGAGGCAGTCACGGCAGCTTTCTCATGCCCAACGGCGCAGCCACACCCTTGGGATGCATCCCCGGCTCGATGACCCGCCCCTGCGAGAGCGGCGTCCACTAACCCCCGGATCTCTCGAACACCGCCACAACTCGAGACAATCCCGGGCGTCCACGGCTCTCGATACGCGTCAACGCCGCGCCCTGCCCACGATCGGCGGCCGCCGTCTCGGCATCAAAGCGAAACCCGTTGCGGCGCACGCGGAAGCGGAGACATCGTCCGGATATCCTGGCTCGTGCGCGCCGACACCCGACCGACTGCACCGATCTGGAATGGGCACTGCTCGCGGTGGGCACGCACTGGCGTGCTGGACCGCATCCGTGACGCGATGGGCCCGCGGGAACTGTTGTGGCGGTTACGGATCCTTCTCGCTCCTGGCAAATCGCCGCACCCGGGCTAGGTTCGTCCGGTTCCACTCATTGACACCCGTACCCACCCAACGATTTTCGTGGGTGGGTGGTCGACAGGAGACGAATCGGTGAGCCCGACCACCGCCACATCGACAGTGACACAACCGATCCGCCCTGCCAGCACCACAACGACGGAACCAATGCCTGCACTGTGGCAGCTGGACGATTTCACACGCGCGGATCGGCAGGACGGGTAGCAGTACCAGTGGCCATCACGGACATCCGGGCATTCGCTCATCTGAGCGAGAACGACATCGAAGCGCTCGGACACGAGCTCGACCAGATCCGCACCGATATCGAGAATTCTCTCGGGCAATCGGACGCCGACTATATTCGGCGAGTCATCCGGGTCCAGCGTGGTCTCGAGGTAGGCGCCCGGCTGTTGCTGTTCGGCGGGCGCTACCGGGTGGCACGGATAGCGGGAACCGTGATCCTGGCAGCCGCGAAGGTCATCGAGATGATGGAGCTCGGCCATAACATCAGCCACGGTCAATGGGATTGGATGAACGACCCGGAAATCCATTCCACCCAATGGGAGTGGGATTTCATCGGACCGTCCGCGCAGTGGAAGCGCGCACACAACTACATCCACCACACCTACACCAATGTCTATGGCAAAGACGAGGACCTGGTTTCGTCGTATCGCGGATGACCCGCGACGAGCCGTGGCGACCGATCCACTTGTTGCAGCCGGTGACGAATCTGCTGCTGGCCGCATCGTTCGAGTTGGCCATCGCAGTGCACGACCTGGCTCTCGAGCGACAGCTTCTGGGCATTCCCCGCGGTCAGTTGCGGTCGAAACCGAACACCGAGTTCGCCCGCAAACTCGCCCGCCAAGTCGGCAAAGATTTCCTGCTGTTCCCCGCGCTGAGCGGACGCAGGTTCAGACACACCCTCACCGCCAACGCACTGGCCTTGCTGCTGCGAAACCTCTGGTCCTATCTGGTGATCATGTGCGGGCACTTCCCCGACGGCGCGGAGAAATTCACCGCCGAACAACTCGAGGACGAAACCCCCGGCCACTGGTACCTGCGGCAGTTACTGGGTTCGGCGAACTTCCACGCCGGCCCGACGCTCGGACTGCTGAGCGGCAACCTCTGCTACCAGATCGAGCACCACCTTTTCCCCGACCTGCCCAGTAACCGCCACCCCGAGATCGCCGAGCGTGTTCGCGCCTTGTGCGACAAATACGACTTGCCCTACACCACAGGCTGGCTTCCTGCGCAGTTCTGGCTGACCTACCGCACCGCCTGCAAACTCGCGCTGCCCGACCGGCTGCTGCGCCACACCTCCCACGACGCCACTGAAACCAGATCCGAACGCAAGTTCCATGGGATCTCACTGACCCCCGACGGTCGGACCATCCAGGAGCCGACCGACCGGATCACCGGTGCACGACAAGGGCTTCGCGCTGCTCTGTCCCTGACCGAGCGATCGAGGCAGCGAACCAACCAGCAGCGGGGCCGGTAGCTCCGGCGGCAGCGTTCATGACGACAGCGCACGCAAACCCGTCGACGGCCGAAGGGCCAGTGGTTCGGATACTCGCCGGAGTGGCCGGTCGCAGCCTTACCGTGATGGTCGGAATGGCGATCGGCGCGATGGACGCACTCACGGCCATTCACGACCGCAACCAGACACAACCGGCTCCCGCGCTACAACCGGTGGTCGTAGGGGTTAGCGGGGGCGCTATCGCCGCCGCGGCGATCGCCGTGGGCATGACTCGCGCCCAGGCCCGGCAAATCGCGATCGGCCACCCCGAACACCACGTCATGGGCGCGAAGAGCTTCCGCTCCCTGCTGACCCGGCACGCCTTGTATCCACAGGCGCGCATCCGCGACCTCGCCCACACCATCGTCGGTGACCGCACCTTCGCCGACTTCACCTTCGACCCGAAACCCGGCCAACAAACCCACCAGGCCGCGTCGTCGCTGCTCATACCCGTGTTCTCGGCCGCACACGGCACACTGCTGCTCCCACGAGACCTACCGAGGCTCGGTTTGTCCGATCTGCCCGTCGCCGACGCGCTTGTCGCCGCGACCCGCATACCGGGAGCACTGCCCGCCGCCCCAGGACTGGAGGACGTCTTCGACGGCGGCTGCCAATTCCGCGTCCCTCACGACATCTTCGCCCCACACCCTGCCCTGATTCTGGACCTGTACGGGCCGCAACCCTACGACAGCCGAGGCGGACTGCTCTTCCCGCTACTGCATCCCTCGCTGCCCGTCATCCGCAACAGGCCGCGTCCGTTCCGCAACGAAACCCTGCGGGAATCGACCATCTTCGCTCACCAGACGTATGGTGCCGCGCTCAAATCACCCACCCTCGCGACCGAAGAACTCTTCGACACCGGCTACGACGTCTCTGCCAGCTGGATCAACTCCCGAACCGATCAGCAACTACTCCACATCGTCGACCCGCACGTTCTCGGATTGCCCGACGAAGCCGCCACGACCAACCGAATCCAAACATCCTCCTGATGAGTCAAGGCCAGATGGGTGCAAACTGGTCCAGCTCTGGGCCATGTCCAGGTTTGCGGACAGCTTCGTCATGCAAGGACTACGACAGATGCCCGCGATCGTCCCGATGCTCCAGACCAGGACCGCGTGACGACTATGACCACAGCCTTCAACCGCCACCGGCGCGGCCCGCTGACCATGATGGAGCTTCCCGCTACTGGGGCTGTCCAGATTGCGTTGCCGATGGCTATCGGCTTTCGTATCGCACTGGCGGGCTGGACATTTCGGCCCACAGGAAGATGGAGTCGGCAAGTGACGACGATGATTTCGCGGAAGATGGCTCGTCGACGGGTCCTGCCGTTGCTCGCCATAGGCCCTGTGTTGGCCGCGTGCAGCACGCCAGATACCGGCGGCCGGGCACAGGACCGCGGGCCGGTCGCCGCGGGCGTACTGCGCTCGGTTGCGGTGGTTACTCAGAGCAGCCCGAGCGACGCGTTCTGGAGTGTGCTGAAGAACGGCGCTTTGGCGGCGGGCAAACAACTCGGCATCCGCGTCGACTACTACACCAATGAGGATCCCCACGAGCAGGCCAAGCTCATCGACAATGCTGTCGCGCAGAGAGTCGACGGCCTGGTCGTCTCGATGGCCTACCCCGAGCCACTGCGGGCGTCGGTCAAACGCGCCGTCGCTGCCGGTATCCCGGTGGTGACGACCAACTCCGGCGAAGCCGAGAGCGCTGCCCTCGGTGCGATCGGTCACGTCGGCCAGAGCGAACGGCCCGCCGCGGCTGCTGTGGGCAAGCGTCTGCACGACGCCGGGAAGACCAAGCTGCTGATCGTGAACCATATGGCCGGCCAGGTCAGCGCCGACAATCAGATCGGCGGCGCCACTGAGGGATTCGCCAATCCCACCAGCACGGTGGTGGTGGATATCAACAATCCGACCGACGTGCAGTCCCGGATCAAGGCTGCGCTCGAGGCCGATCGATCGATCGACGCGGTGCTGTCGTTCAACGCTCAGATCGCCGCGCGCTCGGTAGCCGCAGCGCAGGAGGCCCATTCCACCGCGGCGATCGCCACCACCACCCTCAACACCGAGGTGATCGACGCCATCCGGGCGGGAACGCTGTTGTTCGCTGCCGACCCGCAGCAATACGAGCAAGGGTATCTGCCGATCGTGATGCTGCAGCTCTACAAGTCGAACCTGGACACCGTCGGCGGTGGCCTGCCGATACGTACGGGTCCCGGCTTCGTCGACAAGTCCAATGTCGATGAGATCGCCAAGTTGGTAGCGCAGGGCACGCGCTGAGACCGCCGGAGAGGATGAAGTGACTGTTGCCGCCGCCGGATCCGCCCCGGCCCGCCCGCCCACGCGGCGCGCACCGTTACCACTGCGGTTGATCGCGCGTCCCGAGATCGGTGCTGCGCTGGGCGCGACAGCAGTCTTTCTCTTCTTCTCTATCGACACCGACCAGTTCCTGAGCCCGCTGGGCGTCTCGACGTGGCTGGATGACGCGTCGTCGATCGGCATCATGGCCGTCGCCGTGGCTCTGCTGATGATCGGCGGTGAGTTCGACCTGTCGGCCGGCGTGATGACCGGGTCCACAGCACTGGTCACCGCCCTGCTGGCGGTGCACGCCGGGTGGAACATATGGCTGGCGCTGCTCGCCTCACTGATGTTCGCCCTGGGTGTCGGTGCGCTGAACGGCTGGCTCGTGATGCGGACCAGGTTGCCGAGTTTCATCGTCACCCTCGGCGCATTCCTTGCGCTGCAAGGCATCAACCTCGGAGTGACGCGCCTGATCACCGGCACCGTGCAAGTGGCGGGCATCCACAACGCCCGCGGCTACTCCTCGGCAGGCGCGGTGTTCGCCTCGACGATCAGCATCGGCGATGCTCGCATCCAGGCATCGACCCTGTGGTGGATCGTGCTCACCACGCTCGCCGCAATCGTCCTGGCGCATACTCGATTCGGCAACTGGGTCTTCGCTGTCGGGGGCTCGCTGGTGAGCGCCCGGACGGTCGGCGTGCCCGTCGTACGCACCAAGATCATGCTGTTCATGACCACCTCGGCTGCCGCTTGGACGGTCGGCACATGCGACATCCTGCGATTCGACAGCGTCCAGGCCAGCCAGGGCATCGGCTCGGAGTTTCAGTTCATCGTCGCCGCTGTGGTCGGCAGCTGTCTGCTCAGCGGCGGCTTCGGGTCCGTGGTCGGCGCCGCAATCGGAGCGCTCACCTTCGGCATGGCACAGCAGGGAATCGTCTTCGCGCGCTGGAACAGCGACTGGTACATGCTGTTCCTCGGCATCCTGCTGCTGTCAGCGGTCCTGGTGAACACCCAATTCTCCCAGCACGCCGAAAAGACTCGCCAATGACCGCGTTGATCGAAACACTCGCTGTCGGAAAGAGCTACGGCAGCGTATCGGCGCTGCGGGACGTGTCGATGGTCGTCAACACCGGCGAGGTCACCTGCGTGCTGGGCGACAATGGCGCCGGCAAATCCACCCTCATCAAAATCCTTTCCGGTGTCCACCAGCACGACACAGGTGAGCTGCGGATCGACGGTGCGACCACCCGGCTCACCTCACCCCGGGCCGCTCTGGAACGCGGCATCGCCACCGTGCACCAGGACCTTGGCTTGATCCCGCTGATGAGCGTGTGGCGAAACTTCGTCCTCGGCTGCGAACCCACGACTGGACTCGGGCCGATACGACTGATGGACCGGCGCAGAGCACGGCAGACCACCCGGGAAGCCTTGTCCGACATGGAGATCGACATTCCGGATCTGGACCGGCCCGTCGGCATCTTGTCCGGCGGGCAGCGGCAATGCTTGGCCATCGCGCGCGCGATGCACTACGGGGCCAAGGTGCTGATCCTCGACGAACCGACCGCCGCGCTGGGCGTGAAACAGGCCGGGGCGGTACTGCGGTACATCGCGCAAGCCCGCGACCTCGGGCTCGGCGTCGTTCTCATCACCCACAACCCACACCACGCCTACCTGGTCGGAGACCGGTTTCTCCTGCTCGAACGCGGCAGCGTGCTCAGCTCGTACGCGAAGCTCGACATTCAGCTGCCGGAGCTCGTCCACCAGATGGCCGGCGGCGCGGAACTGAACGCGCTACAGCACGAATTGCGGCGAGTGCGGACCTGACTGCCCCGGCGGGAACGGTCGCCCCGATGACGCGACCGGACTCCACACGACATCGATCCAAGAGGAGCTCGCGATAGTTCGCGCAAAAGTACTGCGTAACCTGCCAATCCGAAGGATGTGGAGTGCCCTGATACCCGCCGCCCTGCTAGGCGCGAGCCTCTGGCTCGCAGTCATGCTCGTCGGCACGGGATGGTGGACTGATCAGCATCTGACGGGAGGCGACGGTCAGGCGCTGATGCTGGAAAGTGGCACACAGTACTCGATCAGGGCAACTGTGGCGGAGGGCGATCAGATCGCGTGTGCGATCACGCCCATGTCCGGAAACACCGGAATCGACCGCATATTCACCGCGCCTGCTCAGAAGATCTGGCAGCGCACCGAGATGACAGCCATCGGAAAGTTCTCCGTCTCCGAATCGGGCTTCTATTCGGTGAGCTGCCGATCGCCGGGCGGACCGATCGGTCCCGTCCATATCGCGCCACCAAACCCGACCTCCTTGTTCGAGATCGGAGGAATCGTCGTGATCCTGGGCGTCGTCGCCGCGGCGGCACACGGCTACAGCCTCACCGGACGTCGACGGGATGCCCGTCGAGACGCAACCGAGGTGGATCCTCTCTCATAGCTGCTACCACGATTTACGAAATCGGCGTCTCGGAATCTGTCAAACCGGATGAGACGGGTCAGGCTGCCTGTTCTGTGTCGGCATTCTCCTTCGGAGGCGGGTTGATCCAGGCCGCTTCTGGGAGC
>NZ_JBEYYI010000038.1:0-71167 GCF_040645495.1 Nocardia sp. NPDC046763
GGCAGACCAGCGGCTACCTCGCGCCCGAAACCCGCTGGCATGCGCGCCTTCGACACACAGACCAACCCGAAACCGGATCGGTGGATCGAGGCTAATATGTACGCGCTCACCGGAATTCATCACGATCGGCTTCAGCTGACCGTGCCGTTCGAGATCGACATCGATCTCACCGAGATCGACCATCTCTGACCATTCCTCGACCTGAGGCATGAGACGGTAACCAACGGCGGGGTGCGGCCGTGGTCAGGCCGTGGTCAGGGGCGGGGTGTCGGTTCGGCGGGCTCGGCGGGTGGCTATGGAGGTGAACGTTTCTCGGTCGGCCAGGAATCCCTCCAGGGCGAAGGTTGCCGCGCCGAGGCTGGAAGGATTGTGGGGGAGGGTGTCCAGTTCGAGGGTCACGGCCGTGAAGGGGTCGGACATGGCGTGGTGGGCGGCAGCGCGGCGGGTTGCTTCCAGCAGTGGGGTGCCGAGCTGGCGGGCGACCAGGTCGCCGAAGACCATGCGGCGGGGGTTGAAGAGGTTGACCAGGTTGGCTATGGCTACGCCCAGGTAGTGGCCGGTCTTTTCGATTACGGCGTGGGCGGTTTCGTCGCCGCGGGCGGCGGCTGTGGCGACGGCCGCGACGGTGGTGGCGTCGTCGACGGCGAGAAGGTCACTCGTGGAATCGATTTCGCGGAGGGTCGCGGCGATTCCGGGGGCGCTCACATAGGCTTCGACGCAGCCGTTGCGGCCGCAGGTGCAGGACCGGCCGTCGAGGACCAGGTTGGTGTGGCCCCATTCGCCGGCGCTGTTGGTGACGCCGCGGTAGAGCATGCCGTCGATGACGACGCCGATGCCGACGCCCGCGCGGAGGGTTACGACGATGAGGTCGTCGACATCGCGGCCGGCGCCGAACCAGAGTTGCGCTGCGGTACTGGCTTTCAGCGGGTTGTCCAGGTACAGGGGATACGGTAGCCGCTGCTCGAGCAGGGTTTTGAGCGGGACGTCGTGCCAGTGCCAGTACGGTGAGAACACCGACTTCCCGGTCTCGGGTTCGACCAGTCCGGGCACGCTCAGGCCGATGCCGAGCACCTTGCCGGCATCGCCGGCGATGACCTCGTCGATGCCCTGCACGATGAGCTCGACGATGTCGTCCGGCGTGGTCGCGGCGGAATCGACGGGGATCTCGCTCGACCGCAGCACCGACATCGCGAGGTCGAAAACGTCAACGTGGATGCTGGTTTCGGCGATATCGACGCCGATCAGCCTGCCGCGGTCGGGATTGATGGCGAGCTGGGCGCGCGGCCTTCCGATTCCCGCCGCCTCGTAGCCGAGTTCGGCGAGCACCCCCACCTCGAGCAGTTCGGCGATCATATTGCCGATCGTCGCGAACGACAGCCCGGTGGCGCGAGCGATCTCCTGCCGGCTGGTGTGCCCCGCCGCGGCGTACACCGCCTGCAGTACGCAGAACCTGTTGCGGCGCCTGATATCCCGCGCGGTCAACTGGTACACGGCCTCGCCCGCTCCTTTCGCTGCTGCCCGCGAAGATACCCGGGCTCTTCCCGAGACTACTTCTGCCAACAGTATTTACAACAGTTATCCGAAGTCCTACTGTAACCGGCATCACTACCGATGCCTACTGTGTGGCAGATCACCTAGGAGTGCTCATGTCCTGGACCCACCGACGCCGATGGACCAGCGCGCTGGTCTGCGGAGCCGCTCTGGCCCTGGCCGCGACCGCCTGCTCGTCGGGCAAGGATTCCGGCTCGAACGACACAGGCCCGCAGCACACTTCGGGCACGATCAACCTCGTCTACGCCCAGAAGCAAGGCGACCAGGAGTACTTCATCGGTGAGGCCGACGGCGCGAAGGCCAAGGCCAAGGAACTCGGCGTCGACCTGAAGGTGGTGAACCTCGGCAATGACGCCAACAAGGCGGTCACCGAGGTGCAGAACGCGGTGAACCAGAAGGCCAATGGCGTCATCGTGGTCGTCCCGGATCCCTCGGTCGGCCCGCAGGTCGCGCAGCTGACCAAGGCGGGTGGGGTCGCCCTGCTCACCTCCGACGACCAGGTCTGCACCAATGGCCCTGATCCGGCCTCCTGCAACAAGGACAATCTGGTGCCGCGCGTCGGATTCAGTGGCACGCAAATGGGAACCGAGGTCGGCACCCGCGCGGGCGAGGACTTCAAGAAGGCGGGCTGGAAGGCGGAGGACACCGCCATCGTCGACGCCTGGAAGCAGGATGTGACGGTCTGTACCGATCGGGTGAAGGCGAATCAGAAGGCCTTCAAGGACGCTTCGGGCGCGGACGTCAAGGTGATCGAGGTCGGCACCGACAACACCCCGTCGGACGCCCAGAACAAGATCTCCGCCACCGTCGCGGGCAACCGCTCGGTCAAGAACTGGATCGTCATGGGCTGCAATGACGAGAACGTCAGCGGCGGTGTCGCGGCCATCCAGAACGCGGGCTACTCCGCCGACAATGTGCTCGGCGTCGGCCTGGGCGCGTATCTGGCCTGCAAGGAATGGCGCGGCGGCAAGCCCACCGGTTTCAAGGCGGCTCTGTTCATCAATGGCAAGGACGTCGGCGCGCTGGCCGTGCAGACCATGTACGACTACCTGAGGAACGGAAAGGCCATGCCCGCCGAGGCCTTCGCTCCGACCAGGATGGTGGACGCCACCAACTGGCAGCAGGCGGGGGTCACGTGCAGTTGACGGGACTGCGGGTCTCCGGGCTCACCAAAGGTTTCGCGGGCGTGCCCGCGTTGCGCGAGGTGAGCCTGGACTTCCCCGCCGGAATGGTGACCGCGTTGATGGGGGAGAACGGCGCGGGGAAATCCACGCTCATCAAGATCCTCGGCGGTGACCATCGTCCCGACGGCGGCACCCTCGAACTCGACGGTGTGGCACTGGAATTGGCGAGTCCTGCGGCGGCGCGCACGGCGGGCATCCGGGTGATCGGCCAGGAACCGGAGATCGTGCCGCACGTCTCGGTCGCCGAGAACGTCTACCTCGGTGCACTGCCGCGCCGCGCGGGCCGGCTGCTGGATCGCGCGGCACTGCGGGCCCGCATGCGCTCCGATCTCGCCCGCCTCGGCTTCGACCGGGACCTGCATCCGGACACCGTCGGCTCGAAACTGACTGCGGCGCAAAGGCAATTGGTGGAGATCATGCGGGCGTTGACCACCGACGCCAAGGTCATCGCCTTCGACGAACCGACGTCCTCGCTGTCGGATCACGAGACCGAATCGCTGTTCGCGCTGATCGGCCGCCTGCGCGACCGCGGCCTCGCGGTGATCTACGTATCGCACCGGATGCGGGAGATCTTCCAGCTGGCCGACCGGGTCGCCGTACTGCGGGACGGCGCGCTGGTCGGCGTCCGCGACACCGCCGACACCGACGATCAGGAGATCGTGCGGATCATGGTCGGCCGCGATCTGTCGACGGTGTTCGCGCGCAAGCATTCCGAACTCGGGCGGGTGCTGCTCGAGGTGGACCACGTGACCACCGACGATGTGCGCGACGTGAGCCTGCGGGTGCGCGCGGGTGAGGTGGTGGCGCTGGCCGGGCTGGTCGGCGCGGGTCGCTCCGAGCTGGCAGGCGCGCTGGCCGGGGACCTGCCGATCCGGTCCGGGGAGGTGCGGATCGATGGCACCCGGGTGCGCCTGCGCCAGCCGCGCGACGCGGTCAGGGCCGGCATGGGTTACGCGCCCGAGGAACGCAAGGCGCAGGCACTGCTGCTGCATCGCGGTGTGCGCGACAATATTTCGCTCGCCATGCTGGATCGCCTGCGCCGCTGGCGCTTCGTGCGCCGCGGCGCGGAACGCCAACTGGCCCTGCGATACGTCGAGTCGCTGCGGGTGCGGACGCCCTCGATCGAGCAGGAGGTGCGCAAACTCTCCGGCGGCAATCAGCAGAAGGTGGTGCTGGCGCGCTGGCTGGCTCGTAAACCCAGCGTGCTCATCCTGGACGAGCCCACGCGCGGCGTCGACGTCGGCGCGAAGATCGAGATCTACCACGTCATCGAGGAATTGGCCGAGTCCGGGGTGGCGGTGCTGGTGATCTCCTCGGAACTCCCCGAAGTCCTCGGCCTCGCCGACCGCATCGTGGTCATGCAGCAGGGCCGCGTCACCGGCGAACTGGACCGCGCCGACGCCAGTGAGGAGGCCATCCTCGCCCTGGCCATGGCCGACGACCTGACCGCGCAGCGATCTTAGGAAATCATGACCGACCAACGAATCGACATGAACACGGAGGCCGCGGTTTCCGCCCCACCGCCGCCGTTCGCCCGCTACCTCGGCGGTTTGACCGCACTCACCCCGCGCCGGGTGGTCCGGTTCATCGGCACCGGCAATCTCAGCCTGATCGGCGCGCTGGTCGTGGTCGTGGCGATCTTCGCCTGGCTCAACGACGGTTACCTGGATCCGCGCAATATCGCCGGAATCGGTGACGCGGTCACGGTTTTCGGCCTGCTCGCCGTCGTGCAGACCGTGGTGATCATCTGCGGAGCCCTGGACATCTCGGTCGGCTCGCAGGCGGGTGTCGCCTCGGTCATCAGCGCCATGGCCTTCACCTCGGCAGGGAGCAACGCCTTCGCCGGGATCCTGGCCGCGATCGGTGTCGGACTGGTGCTGGGTCTGGCGAACGGCATCATCATCGTCTACGGCCGGGTCAATCCCGTCATCGCGACCCTGGCCACGCTGGCCGCGTACAAGGGTCTGGCCCAGCTGATTTCGGGCGGCAAGGCGCAGGGCTTCGTCCTCGACAACGATGTGTTCATCTTCCTGGCGCGCGGCAAGATCCTCGGGCTGCCGGTGCCGGTGATCGTCCTCGGCCTGGTCGCGCTGGGCGTGCACGTGCTGCTGAAGTACACCGACATCGGGCGCAATATCTATGCCATCGGCGGAAATGACACGGCCGCACGACTTTCCGGCATCAATATCAACAAGTACCTCATCGCGGTGTACATGCTGGCTGGCGTGGTCGCGGCCATCGCAGGCATCATCCTGACCGCCCGTACCGGATCCGGCCAGCCGGTCTCCGGTAGCGAGGGCCTCGAACTCAAGGCGATCACGGCGGCGGCGCTGGGCGGCTGCGCACTCAAGGGCGGCAAGGGCACGGTCGGCGGCACGCTGCTCGCGGTCATCCTGCTCGGCGCGCTCGACAACGGCCTGAACGTGGTGGGCGTCAATACGTTCTGGCAGAACGTCGCCCAGGGCGCGCTGCTGGTCGCAGCCGTGGTGATCCAACAGCGCCGCAGCGGCGAACGCGCCGTCGGACTGCCGACATAGCGGGCCGGAGCTCACCATGAGAACTCTCGGAGCACACGTCTGCGCACCTCCGCCCGGCCGACTGTGCGAAGGACCCGTCTGGGACCCGCGCACCGAGGAACTGCTGTGGGTGGATATCCGCGGCGGCCGCATCCACCGCGCCACCCTCGCCGCCGACACCCCCGATCTCGTTGTCCGCGCGCCGATCAGCCTCGACCCGCCGGTCAGCGCGGTGCTGCCGTGCACCTCCGGAGGGCTGCTGGCGACGGTGGGAGACACCATCTTCCGCATCGACGGCGCCGGTGCCGCCGAGCGTCCGGTCGTCACCGTGCCACTGCCGGACGACGGGGTACGCCGCCGCCTGAACGACGCGAAGGTCGACCCACGCGGCCGGCTGCTCGCGGGCACCATGGCCGAATCCGACGACGGGATCGGCAGCGCCGAGCTGTACCGCCTCGACCCCGACGGCACGCTGACCACCCTCCGCACCGGCGTGACCATCTCCAACGGCCTCGGCTGGAGCCCCGACGGCCGCACCCTCTACTACGCGGACAGCCCCACCCACCGCGTCGACGTCTTCGACTACGACCTCGACACCGGAACTCTCGGCGAGGGGAGGCCATTCGCGCACTTCCCCGACGGCGAACCGGACGGCCTGACCGTGGACGCCGACGGCAATGTCTGGATCGCCGTCTGGGGTGCGGGCCAGGTCCGCGCCTTCGACCACTCCGGCAACCTCCACACCACGGTCGAAGTCGGCCCCTCCCAGGTCTCGAGCTGCGCCTTCGCCGGACCCGACCTGGATGTTCTGGTGATAACCACCGCGGCCGAGGACCGAGCCGCACGAGAACCCCACGCGGGCCGGCTGTTTGCCTGCGTCCCCGGAGCAATCGGCCTGCCGTCGACGCCGTTCGCAGACGAGAGGCTGGTTTCCGTCGATGGCCGATGAGACACCGCGCGCGCATTGGAAGCCCGCCGGCGCAGGGGCGGATCCGACATCCGTCGACCCGCTGCGGCCGGAGATTCCGGTCATCGCGATTCTGCGTGCACCGACCGCCGACAGGTTCGCTGAGGTGACCGCGGTGCTGCACGAATCCGGTATCACCGCGGTGGAATTCACGCTGACATCCGCCGGGGCGTTGGAGGCTGTCGGTGAATGCGCGGGGTTCGCGCATCCGATCGGAGTGGGCACCGTGCTCACCGCGAAGGATGCGGCGCTCGCGGTCGAGGCGGGTGCCGCGTATCTGATCACTCCGGCGGTGATCGACGAGGTGATCGTGGAGGGCCGCCGGCTCGGTGTGCCGGTGGTCTCGGGTGCGTTCACGCCCACCGAGATTCATCGGGCGTGGACGGCGGGGAGCAGCATGGTCAAGGTCTTTCCGGCCATGGTGGGCGGGCCGGGGTACATCAAGGCTGTTCGTGCGCCGCTGCCCGATATTCCGCTGGTGCCCACCGGTGGGATCGGGCTCGGCGAGGCTCGCGCGTATCTGGATGCGGGGGCCGCGGTACTGGGGATCGGATCGCCGCTCATCGGGGACGCTTGTGCCGGTGGCGATCTCGACGCGCTGCGCGAGCGCGCGCTCGTCGTTCGGGACCAGCTGTCATGAGGGGCGGACTGGTAACGCTCGGGGAGGCGCTCGGTGTGGTGGCGGCGACCGACCCCGGTCCGCTGGCCCCCGGCGCGGCCATGCGAATGGATTTCGCCGGGGCGGAGGCCACCGTCGCCGTCGGCGTGCGACGGCTGGGGCACGAGAGCGCGTGGACCGGCATTCTGGGCGCGGACGCCGTGGGGCGCATGATCCTGGAACGGTTGCGGGCCGAACGGGTGGACGTCTCGCGCTGCCGCATCGATCCGGAGCTGCCCAGCGGGCTGATGCTGCGCGAGCGCCGCACCGCCGACCGGACCCGGGTCACCTACTACCGGCGCGGCCTGGCGGGTTCCCGCCTGTCGGTGAACGAGATCGACACCGCCCAGATCGCCGCCGCGGGTGTCCTGCACATCACGGGCATCACTCCCGCCCTCAGTGATTCGGCCCGTGCCGCAGTGGATCTGGCGGTAGGCATCGCGGCCGATGCGGGTGTCCCGATATCTCTGGACGTCAACTATCGCCGCGCACTGTGGTCGCCCGGCCGGGCCGCCGCCGAACTCACCAAGCTGACCTCGCGCGTCGACATCCTCTTCGCAGGCGCGGACGAGGCGGCCATGCTCCTGCGGACCGGGGGCTCGGAACCCCTGGTGTCGGTGGCCGAATCGCTTGCGGCCCCGGGTCCTTCGGAGGTGGTGCTCAAGCTCGGCGCCGAAGGCGCGGTGGCCTGGGCCGACGGGGTCCTGCTGCGGGAGGAGGCGGTGCCGGTGACCGCGGTCGATCCCATCGGCGCCGGGGACGCGTTCGTCGCCGGATACCTCGCCGGGCTGCTGGACGGCGGATCCGTCTCGGAGCGTTTGCGATTGGCGTCCCTCTGCGGTGCGTTCGCGGTCTCGGTACCGGGGGATTGGGCGGGGCTGCCCTATCGGGACGAGCTCGGGCTACTCGATGGAGCCGATGTTCAGCGATGAGGACGAAGGGGAAGAGCATGTGTCGTCTGGCGGACCGGGTCGCGGTCGTCACCGGGGCGGCCTCCGGGATCGGGGCGGCCACGGCGCGGCGGCTGGCGGCCGAGGGGGCGGCGGTGGTCGTCGCGGATATCGATCAGGTCGGTGGGCGTGAGGTGGCGGAGAAGATTCGGGCGATGGGGGCGCAGGCCGAATTCCAGTGGTGCGATGTCACGGTCGAGGAGTCGTGGGACGCGCTGCGGGCGCGGGTGAACGATCGGTTCGGGCCCTTGGATTTCCTGTGCAGCAATGCTTCTCGGCAGGCGATCGTTCCCGCGCACGAGCTGAGCAGGCGGCAGTGGGATGACGGGCTCGCGGTCAATCTGACGCCGCTGTTCCTGGGCGTGCGGGCGTTCATCGATGATCTGCGTGCCCGGCGCGGCAATGTGGTCGCGGTGTCCAGCGTGCATGCCCAGTTCGGGCTGCCAGGGTATCCGGTCTATGCCGCGGCCAAAGGCGGGCTGACCGCCCTGGTGCGGCAGCTGGCGGTCGAGTACGGGCGGGACCGGGTGCGGGTGAACGCCGTGCTGCCCGGGCCCATCCTGACGCCCGTGTGGGACGACGTGGATGCGGAAGGGCGGGAATTATCTGCTCGGGCAACGGTTCTGGACCGGCTGGGCGCGCCGGAGGAGGTGGCGGCCGCGGTCGCCTTCCTCGCCTCCGACGACGCCTCCTTCATCACCGGCGCGAACCTGGTCGTCGACGGTGGCTGGAGCGTGCGAAAGGAATCCCGGTGAAGATCACCGCACTCACCACCTACCTGGTCGCGCCGCGCTGGTGCTTCCTGCGCATCGACACCGACGAAGGCATCACCGGCTGGGGCGAGCCCGTGATCGAGGGCCGCGCGCACACCGTGGCCGCCGCCGTCGAAGAACTCTCCGACTACCTCGTCGGCAAGGACCCGATGAGCATCGAGGCACATTGGCAGACGCTCACCAAGGGTGGCTTCTACCGCGGCGGACCCATCCTGTCGAGCGCGGTCGCGGGCATCGACCAGGCCCTGTGGGACATCACCGGGAAGGCGCTCGGCGTACCGGTGTGGCAGTTGCTCGGCGGTGCGGTGCGCGACCGGATCCGCGTCTACAGCTGGATCGGCGGCGACCGCCCCGACGCTGTCGCGGCCACCGCGCTGGAGCGAAAGGCCCAGGGCTTCACCGCGATCAAGATGAACGCATCGGCCGAACTGGAGCCGATCGATACGCCCCGCGCGACCCTGGACATCGTCGACCGGGTGGCCGCCGTGCGGGAGGCGACCGGCGACGACTTCGATATCGCCGTCGACTTCCACGGGCGCCTGTCCGTCGCCATGGCACGGCGCGTGTTGCCTCTGCTCGAGCCGTACCTGCCGTTCTTCGTCGAGGAACCGCTGGTGCCGGAGGCCGGTGACCGCCTCTGCGAGATCACGAGCGGCACAAGCATTCCCATCGCGACCGGCGAGCGGCTGTATTCGCGGTGGGACTTCCTCCCGGTGCTGGATCGCGGTGTGGCCGTGGTGCAGCCGGACCTGTCCCACGCGGGCGGCATCTCCGAGGTCCGGCGCATCGCCGCGCTGGCTGAGGCCCGCGATGTCACCCTGGCCCCGCACTGCCCGCTCGGTCCGATCGCCCTCGCCGCCTGCCTGCAGGTCGGCTTCGCCACCCCGAATCTGCTCATCCAGGAGCAGAGTCTGGGCATCCACTACAACACGGGCTCCGATCTGCTCGACTATCTGATCGACCCAACGGTTTTCGACTACCGCGACGGCCATGTCGGCCTGTTGCGCGAACCCGGCCTCGGCATCCGCATCGACGACCGTGCCGTGGCCCGCGCCGCCGAAACCGGCCACCGCTGGCGCAATCCGATCTGGCACCGCAGGGACGGTTCGCTCGCCGAATGGTGAATCACCGGGCCACGGTGACCCGGCGAGCATTCGCATCAACCGGCCTGCCGGGCGCTGGTCAACCGAGGGGCTGGTCGCGCAGGAACTCGATCGCGTCCGGGTATTCCTCGAGCGCCTTGGTGGCCGCCGCCTCCTCGGCATCGCAGAGCCGCTGATAGCCGGACTCGCCGGCCTCGGAGGAGTAGGTGCGCAACGTCTGCAGGGCCTCCACGGCGTCCCGGTGATCGCCGAGCACACCCTGCAGGCGTTTGGCCTTCCTGCCGAGCTCCTCGGCGGGCTTGCCGAGCACCTCGGTGGCGGCCTCGGCCGAGTATCGTAATCGCTTGGCGGCCTTACGAATATTGTGCAGATGCTCGACGCGTGCCTCCCCGGACAGGCCGGGCTCGGTGCGCACCAGGCGGCGCAGTTCCCGGAAGTCGTGGCGCAGCACGCCGGCGAAGACCGGTTCGGCCGGCTCGTCGGCGTGCGAGGCGCGCAGCGGCGGGTCGGCGATCAGCCCGTGCAGGCGCTTCACCAGGCTGCGGTAGCGGCGGCTGTCGAAGGCCTCTACCACCGCCCGGTGCGCCCCGGCGTAGAACCGGCGCTCTTCGTCGACCAGTCGCTGGCCGAAATCCCTTCGCGGAGCGGAATTCTCACCCAGCGGCACGGTCTGCTCGTCGAACGGCACCCCGGTGTCGCCGAGCAGCGCGGCGAACCGGTCGGCCCGCACCTCGGCGTCCCGCGCCACCCCGAGCAGTCCGGCCAGCCATCGCAATTCGTCGGTGATCTCACCGACCGGCTTGCGGCGCAGCACCCGGCGGTAGGACTTGAGGACGCTGCGCAGTCGCCGGGTGGCCACCCGCATCTTGTGCACCGAATCCGGAAGGTCCTGGCGCACATCGGGTTCGGCGGTACACAGCCGGTCCACATCGGCGGCTACGGCGTCGATCAATGCGGGACCGGCTGTGGTACTCATCTACATCCTGTATTTGTCCGTGGCCTCCACCAGATGGTGGGTGATGCCGGGTTCGAGAGCGGCGTGGCCGGCGTCGGGCACCAGGTGTAATTCCGAACCGGGCCAGGCCCGGTGGAGATCCCAGGCGCTGGTGGCCGGGCACACCACGTCGTGGCGGCCCTGCACGATGACGCCCGGAATGTGGGCGATGCGCCCGATGTCGCGCAGCAGTTGCCCTTCGTCGAGGAAGCCGTGATTGACGAAGTAGTGGTTCTCGATGCGCGCGAAGGCCAGCGCGAAGCGCGGATCGGCGCTTTCGGCGACCCGATCCGGTTGGGGCAGCAGGGAACTCGTGGCACCCTCCCAGGTGGACCACGCGACGGCCGCGTCGGTGGCAAGGGCGGCATCGGGGGAGTGCAGCAGGCGGTGGTAGACCTCGATCAGATCCTGCCCGCGTTCGGCTTCCGGCACCGGCGCCAGGAACTTCTCCCACTCATCGGGGTACACGTACCCCGCGGAGCCATTGTAGTACCAATCGATTTCCTTGCGCCGCAACAGGAATATCCCGCGCAGCACCAGTTCGGTGACCCGGTCCGGATGGGCCTGGGCGTAGCTCAGGGCCAGCGTCGAACCCCAGGATCCGCCGAACACCAGCCACTGCTCGACACCGAGATGCGTTCGCAGCCTTTCGATATCGGCGACCAGATGCCAGGTGGTGTTGTGCTCGAGGCTCGCCCCGTCCGCGATGTGCGGCGTGGACCGGCCGCAACCCCGCTGATCGACCAGGATGATGCGGTACGCCTCGGGATCGAAGAACTGCCGGTGATACGGCGACGTGCCGCCGCCGGGGCCGCCGTGCAGGAAGACCGCCGGCTTGCCGTCCGGATTCCCGCTGACCTCGTAGTAGAGCCGCTGACCGTCACCGACGTCCAGCATGCCCTGCTCGTAGGGCTCGATCGGCGGGTACAGGGTGCGCATCAGCCGGCCGCCAGGCCCGAGGCCAGGTCCGGGATCTCGATCGCGGAGAGGGCCTGATCGCGCACATCCGGACAGGCCTTGGTGGTGACCTGGTCGACCAGGCCCCGATTGCTCGGCAACTGCAGCAGGAAGCCGTTCTGGGTCGCCCACTGGATCACGGTCGCGTTCAGCGAGATCTTGTCCATGGTCGGCGTCTGCACCCGCCAGTCCGACAGCTGCGGTCGAATCAGGTCGCACAGCTGCTTGGCCGCCGCGTCGGAGACGGCCACCCCCGAGCCGCTGCCCGCCGACGTGGTCGGTCCGCCCGTGGTGGTCGGCTTGCCCGGCGTCGAGGAGAGCGGCGAGGAGGAGCCCTGCGGCTGCGTCGATCCCGTTGAGGAGTTACCCCCGCAGGCCGCGGTCAATGCGACGGCGGCCACCGCCGCAACCAGTAGCGGCGCCCGCCGAATCCAGCGACTCGTTCCACGATCCATGAACTTCCCTTTGGTCGATCCAGCTCGTTGGCTTCCGAGTCTGCCACCAAAAGTTCGCTGTGGACCGAGATGATCGGCAGCGAATAGATGTCGATAGCCAATTGCTATGAATAAAACGCCCCCGCGATCCTCGCGGGGGCGTCCTCGATCACCGCGCGGCCGGGCGGCTCAGTAGCTGTGCTCCGGACCCGGGAACACGCCGCGCCGCACCTCATCGGCGTAAGTGGCTGCGGCGGTGCGCAATTGACCGCCCACATCCGCGAACTGCTTGACGAACTTGGCGGTCTTGCCGCCGGTGTAGCCGACCATGTCCTGCCATACCAGCACCTGCGCATCGCATTCCGCGCCGGCGCCGATGCCGACGGTCGGAATGGTCAGCTTGCGGGTGACCTGCCCGGCCAGCTCGGCGGGCACCATCTCCATGACCACCGAGAAGGCCCCGGCCTCCTGCACGGCAATGGCGTCGGCGATGAGCTGCTCGGCCCCGTCGCCGCGACCCTGTACCCGGAACCCGCCCAGGGTGTTGACGCTCTGCGGGGTGAACCCGATGTGCGCCATCACCGGAATGCCGGCGGCGGTCAGCTTGTGGATGGTGTCGGCCACCCGCTCGCCGCCCTCCAGCTTCACCGCGTGCGCGCCGCCCTCCTTCATGAAGCGGACGGCCGTGGCGAGGGCCTGTTCGGGGGAGGACTCGTAGCTGCCGAACGGCAGATCCGCCACCACCAGTGCGTGCGGCGCACCGCGCACCACGCCGCGCACCAGCGGGATGAGCTCGTCGACGGTGATCGCGACCGTGGTGTCGTAGCCGTACACCACATTGGCGGCCGAATCGCCGACCAGCAGGACCGGAATCTCGGCCTCTTCGAAGAGCCGGGCGGTGGAGTAGTCGTACGCGGTGAGCATGGACCAGCGCTCACCGGCCTGCTTCATCTGCTGCAGGTGCTGCACTCGCGTCTTCCGCCGGCGCTCCGCCTCCCCGCGCTTGGGAGTTTTCGGTGCCGCAGACCCGTACACAGGGGTTTCCGCATCGGATACGGACATCATCGTCCCTTTCGTCGTTCCTCGAGGCCCATGACCGGGTCCCCGGGTTGTTCTGACGAATGTCAGTCTGCCATTCCGGCCGCTCCCGCCAGGGATGCAATTCCTCACACCGCGCGCAGAAGAGAGGCGAGGGGTGCACCCTCGCCTCTCTTCCCCGCTACTGGCTAGCCGATCGGGCCCTTGCCCAATTGGACTTGGGCCGACTGGGACTGGCCGGTCTGGTCGGTCCACTTCAGCGTGACGGTGTCACCCGGGTGGTGCTGATCCATGGTCGAGGTGAGGTCGTTGGCCGAGGTGACCGCGTGGTCGTCGACGCCGGTGATGATGTCGCGGGCCTCGAGACCGAGCTGGTCCGCCGGGCCGCCCTGGACCACGCCCCGGATCTCCGCGCCGCCGGTGACCGAGCTGACCGAGACGCCGATGAACGCGGTGTCGCCGATGTGCACGCGATCCGAGGCCTGGCCGGCCTGGATCTGCTTGGCCACCGACAGCGCCTTGTTGATCGGGATGGCGAAGCCCTCACCGCCGCCGATGCTGAAGCGGAAGCCCTTGGAGGCGGCGGTGTCCATGCCGATGACCTGTCCGGCCGCGTCGACCAGCGGCCCGCCCGAATCCCCGGGCTCGATATTGGCGGCGACCTGGATGAGCCCGGTCAGCTGCTCCGAGGTGCCGGTGGAGTCGTCGCTGGCGGTGATGGCCCGGTTGAGGGAGGTCACCTTGCCTGCGGCCGCGGTGGGCGTGCCGCGTCCACCCGCATTGCCGACCCCGGCCACCGCGTCGCCGACCGCCACCTTGTCCGAATCGCCGAGCGGCGCGGTCTGCAAACCGGACGCACCGGTCAGTTTGATGACCGCCATGTCCTCACTGCGGTCGAAGCCGACCACGGTGGCGCCGTAGGTCCGGCCATTGCCCAGATCGGTGACCGAGATCTTGGTCGCGCCCTCGACCACATGGTTGTTGGTGAGCACGTAGCCGTCCGAACTGAGCACGATGCCGGTGCCGGCGCCCTCACCGTTCTGCAGCCCGAACTCGGTGTTCACGTCAACGATGCCCGGCACCACGCCCTGCACGGCGGAGTCCAGATCGGCCGGGGGTGTGGTGAAGTCGATCGGCTGGCTCCGGGTGACGCCGCCCGGCGACTGCACGATCGGATTCCCCGGTAGCGTAGAGGGGCCGCAGGCCACCAGGCCCAGGGTGGCGGCCAGTGCCACTGCCGCGGCGGCCGCGGCGCGGATGGTGCGTGAACGCAATGAACCGGAACCGGCCGCGGCGGACCGATTCGGCGAATGTGGTTGCACGGTCATGACATCCCTCATAGGTAGAGCCCCCAGGTCACTTCCCATTAAGCATGCCGTTTCTGAGAGCGGGCTGGGGACTTACCGTGTGAACGCCCACGTACTCGGTGGTCTCGGCTCCGAACCTCTACCGTTGCCGAATCCGTGCCATGCGTGGCGTTTCGCACAGCGGTGGCGGGCGCGATGTACACAGCGGTGGCGGCCGCAATGTAAACGGAGAGATATATGGACCGGACGAGGGGTGCGAGGGTGATTTCGGCGGGATGGCACGATCGTGGGATGGCGTTGATGCGAACCGGCCGGGTCGTGCTCCTGGTGACGGCGTTGGCGATGACCGCGGCTGCGTGCACCAGCGTGGTGAACGGCAAGCCCACCTCGAGCACACCGGTGGGGATGGATTCCTTCTACAACCAGACTCTGACCTGGGGCAGCTGTGCCGATTACAGCGAAGACGAGATGCCCAAGAACGCCGAGTGCACGCGGGTGACGGTGCCGGTCGACTACGCCAATCCCAATGGGGCGACCGCCAAGATCGCGATCTCGCGAGTCCGGGCCACCGGCAACAAGATCGGCTCGCTGCTGCTCAACCCGGGCGGTCCCGGCGTGACCGGATTGAACATGGTCACCCTCGGTGACAGCACCCAGCTGGCCGAACGGTTCGACCGGATCGGCTTCGATCCGCGTGGCATCGGCGCGTCGCAGCCCGCCATCAGGTGCATGACCGCGGCCGAGGACGACGCCCAGCGCGCCGAGCCCAACAAGGACAACTCGCCCGCGGGTATCGCGGCCGCGGAGGCCGAGAACAAGGACTTCGCCAACAAGTGCGTCGATCGCACCGGCAAGGACTTCCTGGCCCACGTCGGCACCCGGGAAGTCGTGCAGGACATGGACGTGATCCGCGGAGCGCTGGGCGATCAGAAGCTGACCTACCTGGGCTACTCCTATGGCACCCGCCTCGGTTACGCCTACGCCGAGAAGTTCCCCGACCACGTGCGCGCGCTGGTGCTCGACGGCGCGCTGGATCCCGAGCAGGATCCGGTCAAGGAGTCGGTGGCGCAGGCAGCCAGCTTCCAGAAGGCCTTCGACGCCTACACCGCGGACTGCGCGGCCAAGGAGAAGACCAACTGCCCGCTCGGCGATGACCCGGGGCAGGCCACCAAGAAGTTCCGCGCGCTGGTGGATCCGCTGTGGGACAAGCCGGTTCCCACCCAGGACCCGCGCGGCCTGCACTACGGCGACGCCATTACCGGTGTGCAGCAGACTCTCTACTCCAACCGCCTGTGGCCCGCGCTCACCAAGGGCCTGCGTGAACTGGCCCAGGGCAGCGGTGACACGCTGCTCGCCCTCGCCGACATGTACGACGGCCGCCACGACGACGGCACCTACGACAACAGTTCCGACGCGTTCAATGCCATTCGCTGTGTCGACGACCCGGCCATTACCGACCGGTCCGTCGCTGCCAAGCAGGACGCCGACTATCGACGCGTCGCCCCCTTCCTCGACGACGGCCACGGCGGCAATGCCGCGCCGCTGGAACTGTGCGCCATCTGGCCCGTCCCGAATACGAGCGCGCCCCACAAGCTTTCGATCCAGGGACTGCCGAAGACCGTGGTGATCTCCACGACCGAGGACCCGGCCACCCCGTACCAGGCCGGCGTCGATCTGGCGCAGCAGCTCAGCGCGTCGCTGATCACCTACAAGGGCACCCGACACACCGTGTCGCTCTCCGGAGTTCAGTGCGTCGACGACCCGGTGATTTCGTATCTCGTTGATCTGAAAGAGCCTGCGGCGGGCCTCACGTGTTGAGTGGGCACGACTCGCCGCGCCTCCTGACGTTCATGTAACACGGATTTAACTCCAGGACCCTACGCTCGCGGTCATGGACCGTCAGAAGGAATTCGTGCTCCGGACGCTCGAAGAACGGGATATCCGATTCGTGCGACTGTGGTTCACCGATGTCCTGGGTTATCTCAAGTCTGTCGCGATCGCGCCCGCCGAGCTGGAGGGCGCTTTCGAGGAAGGCATCGGATTCGACGGTTCGGCCATCGAGGGGTTTGCCCGGGTCTCCGAGGCGGACATGGTGGCCAAGCCGGATCCGTCCACCTTCCAGGTGCTGCCGTGGTCCACGTCGAAGGGGCACCAGCACTCGGCGCGCATGTTCTGCGATATCGCCATGCCGGATGGTTCGCCGTCCTGGGCCGATCCCCGGCACGTGCTGCGCCGCCAGCTGAACAAGGCCGGTGACCTGGGCTTCAGCTGCTACGTGCACCCCGAGATCGAGTTCTTTCTGCTGAAGCCGGGCCCGCACGACGGTTCGATGCCGGTTCCGGCCGACAATGGCGGCTTCTTCGACCAGGCCGTGCACGACGAGGCCCCGAACTTCCGCCGTCACGCCATCGACTCGCTGGAATCCATGGGCATCTCCGTGGAATTCAGCCACCACGAGGGCGCGCCGGGCCAGCAGGAGATCGACCTGCGCTACGCGGACGCGCTGTCCATGGCCGACAACGTCATGACCTTCCGCTACCTGATCAAGGAAGTGGCCATCGACGAGGGCGTGCGGGCCAGCTTCATGCCCAAGCCGTTCGCCGACCACCCCGGTTCGGCCATGCACACCCACATGTCGCTGTTCGAGGGTGAGCAGAACGCCTTCGCCGATCCGGACGACCCGGACAACCTGTCGGAGACCGCGCGTGCGTTCATCGCGGGCATTCTCGAGCATGCGCACGAGATCTCCGCGGTCACCAACCAGTGGGTGAACTCCTACAAGCGCCTGATCCACGGCGGCGAGGCGCCGACGGCCGCCTCCTGGGGCCGGTCGAATCGCTCTGCGCTGGTGCGGGTTCCGATGTACACGCCGAACAAGTCGGCCTCGCGCCGGGTCGAGATCCGCAGCCCTGACAGCGCCTGCAACCCGTACCTGGCGTTCGCGGTGCTGCTGGCCGCGGGCCTGCGCGGCATCGAGAAGGGCTACACGCTGCCGCCGGAGGCCGAGGACGACGTGTGGTCGCTGACCAGCGCCGAGCGTCGCGCCATGGGCTTCCGTGAACTGCCGGCGTCGCTGGACGAGGCGCTCAAGGCCATGGAGAAGTCCGAGCTGGTCGCCGAGACGCTGGGCGAGCACGTCTTCGACTTCTTCTTGCGCAACAAGCGCCGCGAGTGGGCGGGCTACCGCGCCCAGGTGACGCCGTACGAGCTGAAGGAATACCTCGGGCTGTGATATTTTGCCCTTCGCTTCGCTCCGGGCGGTTCGCGGCCTAGGCGCAGGTCTATGGAGCCGGAACCTCGGCCTTCCCTCCTCCGCTCCCCCGCTTCGCTCCGCCGGTCCAGGCCGAGGCGGGCCGCGAACTCTGGGGTAGTGCTCTCGGGATTTTCGGAACCGGGGTGGGTGCATTCAGGAGTCGAACCAGCTGCGAGCGGGCAACGATGTCCCGTTTGGGAGGGATGGGCAGCACGTCCGAACAGCGTGCCATGTAATTTGAAGGGCATGGTTCGGCCACCGACTGCTCGCTCCGCTGTCCCCGGTGTCGGACGGCTCGGTCTGCTCGAGCCGTCGGCTGCCGACTCTCTGCGAGAGTTGGCATGGGACAACGTGGACAGCGTGCCACTGCTGTGGGCGCTGTCGCGGTCCCCCGACGCCGATCTGGCGCTGCTGACGCTCATCCGGCTGCGTGAGCAACTCGGGAGCGGTTGGGCCGCATTGGATTACGAGCTGCGCCGGGACACCGCGCTGCGCGGGCGGCTGCTGGCCCTCATCGGCTCGTCGAGCGCCTTCGCCGATCACCTGGTGGCGGATCCGGGCTCCTGGCAGCTGCTGAAGCGGAAGACGCTGCCCGATCGCGCGGAGCTGCTCGCGGATCTGCTGGACGCCGTGCGCGCCACCGCGGAGACCGGGGCGAACGCGGGGCCCATGATGCACCGGGCGGGCGTGGCCGGGCCGGAGGCGATCGCCTTGCTGCGCAAGCGGTATCGCGATCAGCTCATGCTGCTGGCCGCCATCGATCTGGCCGCCACCGTGGAGAACGAGCCGGTGCTGCCGTACCAGCAGGTCGGTCAGCACCTCACCGATCTGGCCGACGCGGCGCTCACCGCGGCGCTGTCGGTGGCGATCGCCCGGGTGTGCCCCGACCGGGAGACGCCGGTCCGGCTGGCCGTCATCGCTATGGGCAAATGCGGTGCGCGGGAACTGAATTACGTCTCCGACGTGGATGTCATCTTCGTCGCCGAACCGGCCGACACCACCGCCACCCGCCTCGCCGCCGAGATGATGAGCGTGGGCAGCGCGGCCTTCTTCGAGATCGACGCGGCGCTGCGGCCGGAGGGCAAGGCCGGCGCGCTGGTGCGCACCCTGGACTCGCACATCGCCTACTACAAGCGGTGGGCGCGCACCTGGGAATTCCAGGCGCTGCTCAAGATGCGGCCCGCCAGCGGCGATCTCGCACTCGGCGCCGCCTATCGCGACGCGCTGATGCCCATGGTGTGGGCGGCGTCCGAGCGACCGGACTTCGTGGCGGACGTCCAGGCCATGCGGCGGCGCGTCGAGGACCTGGTGCCCGCGGACCTGCGCGAACGCGAACTGAAACTGGGCCACGGCAGTCTGCGCGACGTCGAATTCGCCGTTCAGCTGCTGCAATTGGTGCACGGCAAGGCCGACGAATCGCTGCACGTGCAGGGCACCGTGGAGGCGCTGACCGCGCTGGCCGCGGGCGGCTACGTGGGCCGCGACGACGCCGCCAACCTGACCGCCTCCTACGAATTCCTGCGGCTGCTCGAACACCGCTTGCAGCTGCAGCGACTCAAGCGCACCCACACCCTGCCCGCCCCCGAGGACGAGGAGGGCATCCGCTGGCTGGCCCGCGCCGCGCACATGCGGCCCGACGGACGGCAGGACGCGGTCGGGGTGCTCACCAGCGAGATCAAGCGCAATGCGGTGCGGGTGCGGCGGCTGCACGCCAAACTGTTCTACCGGCCGCTACTGGAATCGGTTGCGCGCCTGGACGCGGACAAACTGCGACTCAGCCCCGAGGCGGCGGTGCGGCAGCTGGCGGCGCTGGGCTATGTGGCGCCGGAGAACGCGCTCGGGCATCTGAAGGCGCTGACCGGGGAGGTCGGGCGCAAGGGACGGATCCAGGCGCTGCTGCTGCCGACCCTGCTCGAATGGCTCGGTGAGACACCGAATCCCGACGCGGGCCTGCTGGCCTATCGGCGGGTGTCGGAGGGTCTCGACAACGAGATCTGGTTCCTGCGCGAACTGCGTGACGAGGGTGCCATCGCGCAGCGGCTGATGATCGTGCTCGGGTCCTCGGCGTACCTGCCGGATCTGCTGATCAATGCGCCCGAGACCATTCGCATGTACGCCGACGGGCCGGACGGGCCGCTGCTGCTGGCCACCAAGCCCTCGGATGTGGCGCGCGGAATCCTGCCCGGCGCAAGGCGTTACGACGATCCGAGGCGGGCTGTGGCGACCGCGCGCTCGCTGCGACGGCACGAGCTGGCCCGTGTGGCCTCGGCGGATGTGCTGGGCATGCTCGATGTCCCGCAGGTGTGCGAGGCGCTGTCCTCGGTGTGGATCGCTACCCTGGAGGCGGCCCTGCAGGCCGTGATCCGGGCCAGTGAGGCCGAACTTGGCAGGCCCGCGCCCGCCGACTTCGCCGTCATCGGCATGGGCCGGCTGGGCGGGATGGAACTCGGCTACGGCTCCGACGCCGACGTGCTGTTCGTGTGCGATCCGCGGCCCGGCGAGGACGAGACCGTCGCGGTGAAATGGGCGATCAGTGTCGCCGAACAGGTGCAGCGGCTGCTCGGCGCGCCGAGCACCGACCCGCCGCTCCAGGTCGACGCCGGGCTGCGGCCCGAAGGCCGCAACGGTGCGCTGGTCCGCACGCTCGCCGCCTACTCCGCCTATTACGCGCAGTGGGCGCAGCCGTGGGAGGTACAGGCCCTGCTGCGCGCCCATCAGGTCGCCGGTGACCGCGAACTCGGAATCCGCTTCCTGCGCACCGTGGATCCCATCCGCTACCCCGAGGGCGGCATGTCCCCCGAGGGCGTCCGCGAGATCCGCCGCATCAAGGCCCGCGTCGACTCCGAACGCCTGCCGCGCGGGGCAAATCCCGCCACCCACACCAAACTGGGCCGCGGCGGCCTCGCCGACATCGAATGGACCGTCCAGCTCCTGCAGCTCCTGCACGCCCACGAGGTCCCCGAACTTCACAACACCTCCACGCTCGAATCCCTCGACGCCATCGAGCGCGCCGAACTGATCGACACCGCCGACGCCGCCCTCCTCCGCGACGCCTGGCTCACCGCCACCAAGGCCCGCAACGCCCTGGTCCTGGTCCGCGGCAAACCCGCCGACCAACTCCCCGGGCCCGGCACCCTCCTCTCCGCCGTAGCCCGAGTCGCCGGCTGGCCCAACGACGACGGCAGCGAATTCCTCGACCACTACATGCGCGTCACCCGCCGCGCCAAAACAGTCGTGGAACGGGTCTTCGGCGGCGAATAGGAGCCCCGCGGTGAGGTCCCTCTCCGTCTGCCGGGGAACAGGCGGGTCGCGGCGGAGGGCCTTTTCGAGGCCGCCGGCGTACCGCGCGATGCGGCCGCGGAAACGCTCCATCGCTGGGTCGCGGCGCTCGTTCGGCCGGGGATCAGCCGGAGCCGTCGCTGTTCGGTTGCACGAGATCGTTTCGGGCTGCGGGGAATTCGGCGCCGATTGTCGGTGGGACATGGGGGAGTGGGGTGCCGAGGAGTTCGTCCTGGCGGTCGCGGATGAGCCAGGGCGGGGTGCGGTGGGATGAATCGGGGTCGGCGGTGGGGCGGCCGCCGGGGGCGATCATGCCGGCGGGCGATGCCGAGGCGGGTGGGCCGAAGTTGTTGGGGGAGTTGGATTGTCGCGGTTGAGTGAGAGGTTCGGGATTGGGCGGACCGGGGAAGCTCCGGCCCGGGTCGGGGGTGGCGGGGATGGGGGCGGGGGAGTACGGGAGAGTCGGGCGGCCGCCGGAGTTCGGGGTGAACGGGGACGTGGGTGGTGTGGTGGTGGGCTTGGTTTCGATATCGGTCGGCCGAAGGGCGGTCGAAGGGTGATCGCCGTGGGCTCGACGGTCCGGATTCCGGTATTCGAGGTCTTGGGTATCGGCTTGGGAGCCGGATCGCGGAGTGTGCAGGGCACCGGCCGGATCGGTTGCCTCGGCCGTGGCGTCGGGAGACCGACGCTCGGGCTCGTGAGTTCCGCCGGGGCCGTTCCCGGCATCCGCGAGCGGGTTGGTGGGCCGGCCTGCGCCCGGGGCGGAATCGGGTGTGCCGCTGAAGTCTTCGGATGCGGTGTCGCCGGGGGATCTGAGTGCGAAGAACGCGGGGACGGCCGCGCCGGCGGGTGGGTAGATCGGGACGTAATTGGCGTCCAGGGCGGCGAGGGCGAGGTGGTACTGCTCGCCTCCGGAGCCGGCGGGGCCGTCGGGTACGGGTGGTGGCACGGTTTTCCGGACGGCTTCGGCGCCATAGGCGGCGGCGATCACACGGTGGCCGGTGCTGTGGGCGATTGCGGCGACATCGGTGGCGTCGCGGACGAATTGGCGGGCTGCGGTCTCGGCGGCGTCGGCGAGGTGGCCGGACATGGCGTCGGCGAGGGTGGTCTGGACGGTGGCGTGCAGGGTGCTCAGGGCGCCGAACATGCTGTCGGCGATGCGCACCCAGATCTGGGCGGCGGCGTGCATGTCGCCGGGGTTCATGGCCTGGACGCGGGCGTGGATCTGCGCGTGCGAGAACCGGGGGAAATGCTCCAGTCGCCGGATGTAATCCGGGTCGAGTCCGCGCCCGGCGATGCGCGATTGCTCGTGTTCGGCGCCCGATTGACTCAATCGGGCCCTGCGCCGCAAGGCTTCCGGTTCCATCGACGTCCTCCCATCGTCCGGCGTGTCCTCACTTGGACGCCGGGGGTGGGGCGCGGGTTCCGTACCCCACCGTGTCGGGGAGTGATTCGGGCTTCCGGCATCGTCAACCGAAACGGTTGCGGTCAGCCGAAATACCAGTGGCGTCCCACCGCCCAGCCGAGCAAGCGGCGGCCGGTGCCGTTCGGCTCGAGCCCGTTCCGCACGAACCTGCCGCCTGTCACGATGTGAGCCAATCCCGCGACGGCCGGCTCCAGGCGCGGGGCGGCGCGTTGATCGATCAGCCGGTCGATCTGGCCGGTCTGGGTGGCGAAATCGCAATAGCTGAGCAGGAATACGCCCTGCCGCCACGCGTAGGCGGCGTTCTTCACCTGGATGAGGGCGGCATGACCGTGGGCGGGCTGACTCAGGCGCTGGATGATCCGGTCGAAGGTGCGGTTCGCCAGATCGGGCGCGGACTCGCGCAACTGTTCGCCCAGATCCAGAGCGTCGACGAGGACCGCCAGATTGTGAGTGGTCAGGATCTGGCTCTGCTCCAGCAGCGCGCCATTGCGGGCGACATAGTCGTGCCGGGTGCCCGCCTCGACGGCGCGCCGCGCGCACAGCTCCGTGAAATCGGTGGCAGTGGCCTTGCCCCAGCGGATTTCGCTCCGCGCACCCGTGCGCCATTCGTCGGCCGACGGCAGGTCGTAATACCGCTGGTACAGGGTGCCTGCCAGCGTCCGGCTCGCAATGATCGCCGCCGCCCGCCACTTCTCGGTGAACGTGCCCATGAAAATATCCGCCGCCACCTCCTCGACCAGCGGCACCCGCAGCCCGGCCTGCTGTGCGAGGGTTTGGAATTCCCGCACCAGCGGGTTCGGCAGCACCGCCTCCGGAAAGGACTCGATGGCCAGCAGGGCCGTCTGCCGCAGCAGCCGCCGCGCCGCCGAACCACCACCAGGCTGCACCGGACCGGTTCCGCCGGTGGACTTCCCAGCGAGGGTGCGTAGCGCGTTGAGGGCTGTGACCCAGGGCAATTCGTCGAACCGCACCTGATGCTGGAGGTCGAGCAGCAGCAGGCTGCGTCGCTGCCGGAAGGCCGTGTACAGCTGCTCGTACAGGCTCGCGGCCACCGGATCCGCGATATCGGCGGCCAATAGCCGCGAGGTGAGCTGCGGCAGCACCGCCGCCAGCACCTCGCCGGAACCGATGATGCCGCGCCGGACCAGCTCGTCGGCGGGCGCTTCGAGCGCGCGAATCGCCTTGTCCTGCAAATGCTGCGGGATCGCGGTGCCGTCGGCGATCGCCACCCTGTCGTCCGCCCCGATCGGCGTGGTCACGGGGTCGAGGGAGGGCAGGCCACCGTCCGCGGGGAAGCGTTCGATGCGCGTCACGAGGACGCCGGCGAAATCCGTATACAGCGGCGCGGCAATAGCGGCGGCCTGTTCCGCCCGCGCGGATTGCCGTGCGGCGCTACCGGGTTCCCCGTGCCGGGCGACGGTGTTGGCCAGCGCCCGCCGAACCCGGTCGATCTGCCGCGGGCTCAGTTCATTCGTGTCGCTCAGCAGCGCCTCGTGCAGGCGCGCGAAGTTGCTCTTGCGGTGGGCGTGGCGGCCGCGGAACTCGTGGGAGCCGCGGGCGGACTCGAAATCGGCCAGCCAGCGGGCACGTTCGTGCATCCAGTGGGGCGGGAGGGTGCTGCCCGGAAGGCCGCCGGTGACGGTGCCGGTGCGGTCGAGGCTCGGGAGGTCTCCATCGACGATGGCGCACCAGAGTGCGACCAGGCGCTCGTAGAGCGGGGTCCAGACCTCGATGGTGGCGTGCATGAGGGTCAGCTGTTCCGGGGTGCGCACGGCGCGCAGACCGTCGGC
Organism: Nocardia sp. NPDC046763; assembly: GCF_040645495.1. Lineage (NCBI taxonomy): Bacteria > Bacillati > Actinomycetota > Actinomycetes > Mycobacteriales > Nocardiaceae > Nocardia > Nocardia sp. NPDC046763. The sequence continues at coordinate 24,181 of NZ_JBEYYI010000038.1, forward strand.
GGCCTCGCCGACGGTCGCCACGCGCACCGCCGCGCCGGACGGACGGGCGACGGGGTCGAAGGCGGGGGTGAAGCGTAGGCGCGACATGTGCGGGCGGAGTTCGGCGACCAGGTCGAGGGCCTGCTCGGGAAAACCCTTGTCCAGCAACAGGGCTACGACGGGCAGCGCCGCGTGCTCGGGGAGCTGGATGCGATAGTGGCCGATGCGCAGGGCTTCGAGGAGTTCGGCCTGGCCGGCGTCGCCCAGGTACCAGAGATCGAGGCGTTCGCGGGGGTTGTCGCCGGGCACCTCGGCGGGCAGGTCGGCGAGTCGTTCCGCCTCGTCCTGGGTGAGCGGGGCCTCGGCAAGGGCTCGGCCGGTGGTGAATCCGCCGTGCGTGACCTCCAGGGTCACCCAGGCGGGTAGGTCGGCGACAGGGGTGCGGCTGCCGACCGTGACGCGGCCGCTCGTCAGCCCGTCCAGAACCTCGCGCCACCGTTGTGCCTTGGCCTCTGCTCGCCGCCGTTCGGCCTTGTTCGCCCCGGCCCGCGCGATGGCGGTCAGCGCGCGGGACAGCTGCCCCGTCGCATACCGCTGCGGACCGTAGCGAAAGACCTGATCGGACAAGGGAACTCCTGAATCGGTGACGAGCAGACCTGGCCGCGAGATTCGAACTCGCGCCCTCCCGGTCCGAAGCCGGGTGCTCTGCCGCTGAGCTAGGCCAGGGTGGGCATGGAGGCAGGATTCGAACCTGCGCCCTCCCGGATAAGAGCCGGGTGATCTACCGCTGATCTACTCCATGTGGCGTCCGGATCGTATCCGGGGTGGAACCGGATGCGCACGAACATTTTTCGATGTCAGGGTTTGCGCGCCTGGAGGGTGAAGCTGAGGGGCAGCCGTTCGGGGTGTTCGGCGAGCCGCCATTCGGAGTCCTCGCCGCACACCATGCGACCGGGCAGCGCCTCCCACGGCACGCTGTGGTGCTCGACGAGCTGGGTGAGGGTCAGGTCGGCCTGCAGCACGGCATCCACGATCTCGCCGAGGCCGTGATTCCACTCGTGGGTGGTGCTGTGGGCGACCGCCAAATCGGTGTCCACATAGGTGGTTCCGTCGTCGAACACGATCGGCTCCGGCGTCTCGAAGTACGGGTAGCCGAGGGTGAGAGCGTCGGTGCGGGCCTCGTCCACCGCCATCCGGACGGGATGGTCGTCACGGATGAACAGCCGCCCGCCCGGCCGCAGCAGCCCGGCCACCGTCTCGGCCCATCGGCGGATGTCGGGCAGCCAGCACAGCGCCCCGATGCCCGTGTAGACCAGATCGAATCGCGCAGCGCCGAGCACGGTTACGGCGTCGTAGACGTCGGCCTCGACGAAATCGATTGGCGTGGCGCTGGCTTCGGCGAGTTTGCGGGCCTCGGCCAGGGAGGCGGGGGAGAAGTCGAGGCCGGTCATGGTGGCGCCCAGTCGCGCGAGGGAGAGCGTGTCGGTGCCGATGTGGCATTGCAGGTGCACCGCGTCCAGACCGCGGATGTCGCCGAGGCGCGGCAGGTCGAAGCGGACCACGTGGCTCAGGAACGACGGATCGGTCCGGAATTTGTCGAGGGCGTAGTCGCCGGAACCGGCGTGCAGCGGAGCGCGATCGTCCCAATTGGCCCGGTTCAGGCGGCGGTAGTCGCTCATGATCCTCGACTGTGCCATGGATGCGGCGGCCGTCTCAGCTGATTTTCCGGATGCGTGTCGCCCGCGCCGTGCCCGGGCCTTCGACGCTTTCCGGACGGGGGTGCTGGACGGCGCGGACGCCTGCCTGACGGCCCACCGGTAGCGGCCGGAATCCGGTGTGGTGCAGCGGATTCCGGCCGGAAGACCGGTCGTACGGCCGGATCAGTTCGGCGGCAGGTGCGCTTCGAGCCAGTTCACCAGGTCGGTGAGCACCTTGTCCTGCTCGGGCTCGTTGTAGATCTCGTGGTAGAGCCCGTCGTAGCGGATGACCGTCTTGTCCTTCGACGCCGCGCTCCGCTCCAGCAGGTCGCTGCCGGTGGGCGAGGCGAGAGCGTCGGCGGCGCCGTGCTGGACCAGCAGCGGGGCGGTCAGGCGGTCCAGGTGGGACTTGACGAACTCGCCCGCGCGCAGCATCTCACCGGCGGTGCGGGCCGGGACGCCGCCGTGGTGCACCAGCGGATCCGTGTCGTAGGCCCGCACCACGTCGGGGTCGCGGCTCACCAGCGTCGAATCCAGCTTCACCACCGGCAGATTCGGCAGGTACTTCGACACCAGCGGCGCGGCCAGGCGCTGCACCGCATTGCCCGCCTCGATCTCGATGGCCGGGGCCGACAGCACGATGCCGGTCACCTCCGGCTGGTCGCGAGTGGCCAGGTAGGCGGTGGTGAGGCCGCCCATGCTGTGGCCGATGAGGAAGCTCGGCAGCCCGGGATGGCGTCCTGTGGCGGTGGCGAGCATGGTGCGCACATTGTCGGCCGCGGTATCCAGCGAGACGACATTGGCCCGCGGGCCCTCCGACTTGCCGTGCCCGGTGTGGTCGAGCGCGTAGACCGCGAACCCGGACTCGGTCAGCCGCTGCGCGACATGCGCGTACCGGCCGGAGTGCTCGGCATACCCGTGCACGATCACGGCGACGGCGCGGGGTTCGCCGTCGGGCAGCCACGCCTGCCAGAACACGCGGCCCTCCGCTCCTTCGAATTCACCGGTTTCCGTGCGGGTCATTCGCCGCTCCCTTCGGTTCGAGGTCGTCATGCTGCCGGAGGACGCGCCCGCCCAACACGGTGCGCCCGAAATGTCGAGTACCGGCGGAGTCATTCTCGCGCATCCGGTGCGTGGCGGGGCCGGACGGGCGAATCCGTGCGGTGGGATCGGTGGTTGCCGGGGTCAGCCGACCAGGCGGTCGAGCAGCAGCCGGTTGAATCGGATCAATCGGGCGTAATCGGCGCGGGAGATGCGTTCGTCGGTGCCGTGAATGCGCTCCAGATCGGTGGCGGTCAGGATGATCGGCGCGAAATTGCAGCGGGTGGCGGCGAGATCGTCGTAGTAGCGGGAATCGGTGGCGCCCGGGACGATGCCGACCGTGACCGCGATGCCTGGCGCCACCTCGCGCGCGAGGGCGGCGACGAGATCGAAGTCCGGGCCCGCCGATGGGTCGGCCGAGGGCTCCGAGGTGGTGCCGTCGAGTTCGATGGACACAACCTTGTCCCGCACCACCTTCCGGCAGTGGGCCAGCACGTCGGCCACCGAATCGCCCGGCAGGATGCGGAAGTTCACGAACGCCTCGGCCCGCTGCGGCAGCACATTGGGCTTCACGCCGCCGCTGATCATGGTCGGCGCGGTGGTGGTCCGCACCAGCGCCTCGGTCTGCGGCCGGGCCGCCAGCACCCGCGCCGCGATGGCACCGGCCACGTGCACCAGCCCGAGCAGCGTCCGGCGCGGTTCGGACATGAATTCCCGTACCCGCGTGAGCATGTCGACCGCGACCGGCGTCAACCGCAAGGGGAACGGGTGATCCTGAATCCGCGCCACCGCCCGCGCCAGCCGCCCGACCGCGGTCTGCCGTCCCGGCATGGACGAATGTCCGCCCACATCGGTCACCGACAGCCGCACCGTCGCGAACCCCTTCTCGCCCACCATGATCGTGGCCACCGGCACGTCGATCCCGTCGGCCACACCCGTGGTGATCACGCCGCCCTCGTCGACCAGCAACCGGGCCCGGACGCCGGCGTCACGCAGCCGCTGCGCCATCCGTCCCGCGCCCTCGGCGCCGAAGATCTCCTCGTCGTGCCCGAACGCGAGATAGATGGTCTCCCTGGGTCTTACGCCGGCACTCAGCGCCCGCTCGACCGCCTCCAGAATCGCCAGCACCCGGCTCTTGTCATCGATAGCCCCACGCCCCCAGATGAATTCGTCATCCACCACCCCATCGAACGGCGGATGCGTCCACCCCGCCAGATCGTCCACCGGCACGACATCCTGATGCGCCAGCAGAATCGCCGCCACGGCCCCATCCGGCCCACCATCGGTGGCCGCCCAGCGGTACAGGCGGCTGTGGCCGAAGGTTTCCCAGGTGAGGTGGGTGTGGACCAGTGGGAAGGACTGTTCGAGGTGGGCGGTGAGGTGGTCGAATTCGGTGGGGTCGATGCGGCTGCGGTCCTCGTAGGAGACGGTTCGGCAGCGTAGCGCCGCGGCCAGCCGCTCGGCGGTGACATCGTCGACGGTGGGGGCGTCGGTCGGCGCGGTGCTGGTCATGGGCCTAGCCGCCGGCCCTGGGCGGGAAGTTCACGGTCACACTGGCATTGTTCACCACATCGGGGGCCAGCGAGACCGACTTCTCGTTCCGCCACTTCGGAATGGCCTCGCTCATGTCGCCGGGCAGGTCGGGGTTGCGGATGGTGGCGAGCAGCGGCAGGTGGATCTGAGCCGTGGTGACGGTGACCGGTGCGAAGGCCGGCGGATGCGCCCACACGTCGTCGACCACGTCGGTGATGCGGATGCCGATCCGGTGGCCGGCGGCAATGGGCCAGTCCTGGGCGAGCAGCCGGACCTGGGCGGTCGGGGTGACCGGGGCGATGCCGCGGGTGATGACGGTCGCTCGGTTGTTCGGGTCGATGTCGTAGACCTCGACGGTGACGGCCGCGGCGGCGGGCCCGTCCAGGCCGAGGGTGGCCGTCGCCGCGCCGGACAGGTGCTGGTCCTGGTCGAGCGGCTGGGTGACGGTCCAGATCTCGCGGTCCGCGCCCGGGAGCAGGCCGCGGTCGTTGTAGCGTCCGGTACGCAGATCGATGTCGAGGGCGTGGCTGTCGGCGGGCGGCCATGCGGTCTCCGAACGCCACCGGCCGTCGAACTGGCCGACGGTGATCCGGGGTCCGGGCACCCCCACATCCTTGGCCGCCACGTGCCGGTCGAAGAATGCCAGCAGCTCGGCGGCGAAGTCGGGCGAACCACATTTCTCGGTGCAGTCGCGGTGACCCCACTGCCCGAACCAGGCCTTGTGCTCGCCCGGGCCGAGCGCGTTCCACAGCGGGAAGACCCGATCGGGGCGGGTGTTGTAGTCGACGAAGCCCTGGCTGAGAAACAGCGGAATGGTGTTGCCCCGCACCTTCTCAACCAGATCCCGGTCCCGCCAGAATGCGGAATTCGCGTCGTGGTTGGTGGTTTCGGCGAGGTAGTGCTGATAGCAGGCCGGATCGATGCTCGAAGCATTCGCTTTGTACTCGGCCGAATCGGTCGGATGCGCGGGCGTGGAGGCGATCAGCAGATGCTCGAAGCCCGCGAGATCGCCGGGCCGGAAGCCGTTCTCACTGATCGGCTTGAGTGAGAACTTCCAGGCGATGCCCTGCATGTACAAGTAGGCGTTGGGATCCACGACCGGCTCGAAGGCGGCCACCGCCGCCAGGCCCGCGGGCTGCTCGGCCAGTCCCATGAGCCCGGTCCAGCCCTCGTAGGAGGTGCCGGCCAGCCCGACCCGGCCGGTCGACCACGGCTGTCCCGCAGCCCATTCCACCGCGGTCTTCACATCCGACCGCTCGCCCGGCCCGCCGAAGTCGGGGCAGCCGTTGGAGCCGCCGAACCCGCGCAGATCCACGATCACGTAGGTGTATCCGGCCTGCAGGAACATCGACACCGGCAGATCGTCGGTGGACGGCCCGCCCGCGAGCCGCGGCTCGCTCAGCCGCATGAGGTGTGCCCGGTACGGGCTGACGGTCATGATAACGGGCGTGCGCACATCGTCGGCGATTCCGACGGGCCGCAGCACGTCCGCGTGCAATCGGGTCCCGTCCGGTGCGGTGATGAACTCCTCGTGCCATTGAAACCGCGCCTCGGCCCCCGCCCGCCCCGGCACCGCCACAGCTCCCACCACCAGTAGCAGCACGCCGATCAACGCGCGCCACAACACCATCCGCATGCTCACCATAGTGACCTTGGTGGTTGCGGCGGCCGCGATCCAGCCCCAGGAACCGGGGTGCGCGGTCCGTTTCCCGGTCGCCACACCGCGCCGGGTTTGACCCTCCCGTCACGGGAGACCGCATTCTCGAATCGACCCCGAGGAGGAGCAGCCATGAAACTGGACCTGACCAAAACCGACAGGCACTACTACGACGCCCCCACCGACCCCGTCCTGCGCACCTTCCGGACCTGCAACTACGCCACGGTCAGCGGTGTCGGCGCACCCCTGGGCGACGCCTACACCGAGGCCGTCTCGACCCTGTACCGAGCCGCCTACGGCGCGAAGAAGATCGCCAAGGCCGAAGGCAACGACTTCGTGGTCCCCAAGCTGGAGGGCCTGTGGTGGGTCGAATCGGACCGCCCCGCCCTGCAGGTGCCGCGTGACGAATGGCACTGGACCATGATGATCCGCATGCCCGATCCGGTGACCCCGGACATGGTCTCCGGAGCCACTTTCGAACAGCTCACCGAGGGCGACGCGATCCAGGTGATGCACCGCGGCCCGTACGCCACCGAGCCCGAGACCCTCGCCCGCATGGAAACCTTCATGGTCGAACACAACCTGACGATGAACGGCCGCCACCACGAGATCTACCTCTCGGACCCGCGCCGGGCCCAGGATGCCGCCATGCGCACACTGCTTCGTCATCCGGTCCGCTCCGTCTCCTGACGAGGGAGGTCTCACCGTGGCATTCGATTCCCGGTTTCGGGTGTCGCCGTCGGCGCGTTGCGGAGTTGGTCGGTCACGATCACTGTGACCGAAGCACCAGCATAGGGGCAACGTGACCGCCTCCCGGAGCGCCACGCACGGGCCGTAGGTGGTTCCAGCGGCCGCAGTCCAGGTCCACCCGATACCGTCGATCGCGTGTGCCACCTGAATTTGCTTCGCCCGCAAGGTGAATGGTGGCTGCGCCTACCGCCGTGCAGGGTGAAGGACGAGGGCAACTATCTGTCAGGCTCGGATTGCTGCGCCCGCTCGGCGAAACGTGACGAGTTCACTAAACTCGTGAATCGATAGGCAGCGGCGCCAGATTCCATGCCGGACTGGCCGCGCGTCGTCCACCCGAGCTCCAAAACAGGAAACAGGTGGAGAATGACCGATCTTCAGTCCCTCCGGAATGCCCCGGCAGCAGACCATCGCAATCCGATCCTGATCGGACGGGATTCGCAGCTGGCGGAGCTTCGACGGCTCGTCTTCGACCAACGGATTCGGTTGCTGACCGTGACCGGGGGAGCCGGCGTCGGCAAGAGCCGCCTGGCCGCCACGGCCTTGAGAAACGGCGAGACTCCAATCATCGCAGTCGATTTGGCCGAGACGAGTGATCTCACACAGGCCTGGCGCGCAATACTGGATGCGATCGGGCGCACTCCGGAGCCAAGCGCCGCCGCACCGGGCCCTGATGTCGTCGCGGCAGGCATCGGTACCGAACCGATGATCCTGCTGGCCGACGATTGTGATCATCTCGCCGGGGATCTCGCCGACGGATTGTCCTTGTTGCTGGCCCGCTGTCCGAATCTCGCCGTGGTCGCGACCAGCCGACGCGCGCTCGACCTCTATCAAGAGGTCTTGTACCTGGTGCCGCCCCTACGCACCACGGCTGTACCCGACCGGCACGGGCTCAGCCCCGCCGCGCAGCTGTTGTCGAACAGCATCGAAACCCGGTTTCGCGGTGCCGCGGCCGCGGCGGACCGATCCGTACTGGAAGAGATCGCGACCGAATTGGACGGCGTGCCAGTCGCTTTGGAACTTGCCGCGACCGCCATCGGCCGCTTCGGCGCCGAGCGGACACTCCGGCGGATCCGGTCCGGGCAGCCGCTGCCCAACTCACCATTCGTCGATATCCCGGTGCGGCACCGCAGTATTCGATCCTGCGTGGAGTGGGGAATGACCGACCTCGACGACGTGGCCGTCATCCTCTTGCTGCATGTCGCCGCGTCCGATGTGCTCACCGATCTCGAGGAAGTTCTGCTGCTCAGCGGAGAGCAGCGCGACATCGTCGCCGAGAAACTGGTCGAACTGGTCAATCGCAGCCTGCTCGACCACGCGGTCGCCGACAACGGCCACTACACCTATGCGATCTCCGGTTTCACCCGCTCGTTCTGCCGACAGCTGCTGCACGCGGATCCAGAGCGCGCCGCGCGTGTGTCTTCCCGGCGGGCCGGCGGGCTACGCCGGCTCGCAAACGAGATAACGCGGCTGCTGTCCGAACCCGGCAGACGCCCTGCGGCGCTTCGCCTCATCGATCGCTGGTTGCCCGATCTGATCGCGACCGTCCACTACCTGATCGACCACAGCGCATACCGGGACGCGATCCAGCTGCTGTCCGATCTGGAGGATGTCTGGATCGAGCGGGCGATGCTCGCGGACACCGAGTCGATCGTCGCCGCGCTACTGCTGGCCGCCGATTCGGATACCCGCGATCCCACCGTGGCGGCCGCCTGCCGTGAACTCCTCGGCCGCTGGGCCTTTCGCTCCGGGCGTTACCACGACGCGGTCCGATTGCTCGCGGCGGTGGTCGGCACAACCGACCCCGCCCTCGCCTACCGGACCGCCCGATACCTGGCCCATGCCTACCACGAGATCGGCAAGACCGCGCAGGCGCGAGACTTACTCGACGGTTTTCCCTTGGCCGCCGCGACGCCCGGGGAACAGGCGGTCGGCGAGCTCATGGAAGCGCTGATCGATCTCGGCGACGGACCGGTGGACGACGACGAAACCTGGTTGGCCCTCCGCGATCGTGCCGCCGAGCTACCGCGTCGCCGCGATCGGCTCGCCGTCCTGAACGCTCTCGGCCGTACCCTGCTGCGCGCCCGGGCTCCACATCGCGCACTGGAGGTCTTCCATCTCGTGTTGCGCACGCCGGAACCGGTGATGAACCTCCTCGAGCTGGTTACGGCGCTGGAGGGTTGCGCGCGCGCCTATCGTGCCGCGGGCACGGAATATTCCGAACAGATTCACCGGCTCTCGGCGGCGGCGCACTGGATCCGGGTCACGTACTCGTTTTCCCAGCTCACCGAGCATTCTCCGGGACTGCCCGTCGAGGGATTCGAATCGTCGAAGGAGTCGGAGGATCCGGCTGTCAGCGCAATCGGCACGGTCCTCGACATCGACGAGGCCATCGCCTATGCGCTGTCCACGCCACTACTGTCCAGCGCGGATCTCGGATCGCCGCTGCTCTCCCGGCTTACCAAGCGGCAACTGGAGATCGCTCGGCTGGTCGCCGAAGGCATGACCAACCGAATGATCGCCAGCCGCTTGGGAATCGCGGAATGGACGGTGGTGAACCATCTACGTCAGGTCATGACGAAGCTGGATTGCCCGTCCCGCCTGCATGTCGCGCTCGTCATCGAGCGGGGGACGCAGCAGACCGCATGACGGACGGCCGTCGGTAGCGGCGATCGGCAAACCGCGCGACCCGCACGATCGCGGCGGTGGAGGTGGACCTGCCGGTGGTGGGCAGTGCCACTCCGAGATCCATCACTCCTCCTCTGTCACCGCAGGTTTCGGAAGGTAGCCCGAATGTCTTCGACGACCGCTTCGGGGTTCTCCCAGGGAGTGAAGTGACCTCCCCGGTCATGTGCTCCGAGGTGGACCGGGTTGTACCAGCCCTTGTGGCGCACATCGTCGAGGAAGACCCGGACCCGGTCCTCTGTGCCGACACCGGGTGGGTTCTCGAAACCGAGAAATGTGAAACCCGTTGGGGCTTCGATGATCGGCACTCGGTCATGGGATGGCTGCCACGGATATCGGTTAGCGTTGACATAGGACCGAACGGACGTGGTGATGGTATTGGTCACCCACCACAGGGTTGCGTTGGCCAGCAGATGGTCGCGGGGAAATACGCTTTCGACATCGCCGTCGGAATCGCTCCACTCGGTCCAGCGCCGCAAGATCCACGCCAGCATGCCGACCGGCGAATCGGCGAGACCGAGCGACAGGTTCTGGGAATCGAGAATGTGGACCGCAGCGTGCGAGGCATAGCGGTACTGGAAGGCCAAGATCCCGTTCCGGATCTCGTCGGGCACGCCCGGCGGAACCATGAATCCGCCGGTCCCGTCCCACGGGCGTTCGCCCTGAAACACATCGAGATGGACGGGGTGACCTAGCCAGATACCGTGCAACGCAGCTGCATTCGCATGGCCGAGCTGCGCGGTGATCAGCGCGCCGTAATCCGCGCCGCCGGCGGCGTACTTCGCGAAACCGAGGTGCTCGGTCATCAGCGCGTGCCACAGTTCGGCCATCTTCCAGAAGTTCATATCCGGCCGGTCGATGGGCGTGGAGAAGCCGAAGCCGGGCAGCGACGGCACGATCACGTCGAACGCGTCGGCGGGATCGCCTCCGTAGGAGGCGGGGTCGGCCAGCGGCTTGACGACCTTGGTCCACTCCCGGAAGCTCCACGGCCAGCCGTGCGACAGGATCAGGGGTATCGGCGCCGGCCCCTTGCCCCGTTCCCTCAGGTAATGGATCGGGACGCCGTCGACCAGCACCCGATGGTTGTCATAAGTGTTGATCTCGGTTTCTGCTGCGCGCCAGTCGAAGTCATTGATCCAGTAGTCGACCAGCTCCTTCATGAACGCGATGCTGGTGCCGTAATAGGTCTCGTGCTCGTCGATGTCGACCGGCCAGCGGGTGCCCATCAGCCGGGCCTTCAGATCGTCGAGTTGCGACTGCGGAACCGAGACGACGAATGTGTCCGTGGAATCTGTCATGGATGTGGCCTCCTGATCCTGGAGTTCGATCACTTCACCCGCCGCCTGATGAGCATCGGCATTCCGCCCTCTGGACCGAGCACGCCGCGCATACGCCATTTCGGTGCGTACCCAGGGACCCGCTCCGGAGCGAACAAGCGGGCCAAGGTGACCAGTAGGATCTGCGCCTCCAGATAGGCGAAGCTCCTGCCGATGCACACCCGAGGCCCCGCGGAGAACGGATGAAAAGCGAAAGGATGCATGCGCTTCTCGGCGTCGTCCGCCCAGCGATCCGGATCGAATCGCTCCGGGTCGGCCCAGAATTCGGGATGCCGATGCGTCAGATAGGGTGCCACCACCACGATCGAGCCCGCCGCCGCGACGTGCGGGCCGATACGCACCGGCTCCACCACGTCGCGCAGGTAGAGCGGCGCGGGCGGATGCAGACGCAGGGCCTCCTTGATCACGCAGAGCGAGTACGGCGCCCGTTCGAGGTCGTCGACGGTGAAATCGTCGGGCAGGGCATCCACCTCGGCCCACAGCCGGACCGCGGCCTCAGGGTTGTTGGCCAGCAGATACCACACGAAAGCCAGTGTGCGCGCAGTAGTTTCGTATCCGGCGATGAACATGGTCACGCACTGATCGCGCAGCACGCGGTCGGCCCGGTCGGCTGGGCCGAGCTTCGCCTCGTTGGCGATCATCTTGGTGAGCAGATCAGCGGGACGGTCCTCGACCGGCATCCGCCTGCGCTCCGCGATCACACTGAGAATGAAATCGTCGACACGGCGACGAGCGTCGTCGTAGCTCCTTCGGCCCGACGTAGGGATCCACTCGGGCGCCTTGAACTTGTCGGTATTGCGCCCGGAGGTATACGTGATCATGATCTCCACAGCGCCCTTCAACTGGGCGATCACCTCCCGGCCCGCCGTGCTGAAGAGCGTCTTGAGCAGGATGGAGGCGGTCAGGGTCGCCATTTCGGGCACCATGTCCACCGGTTCGCCACCCGCAGACTCCGGCGTCCACTGGGTACTGAACCACCGCACGTCGTCGAAGAACAGCGGCACATACTCGCGCACGGACTTCGGCGTGAAGAAGGGCGCCAGCACCTGCCGCTGCGACTTCCATTGCGCGCCAACGCTGGTCGCGACGCCTTCACCCATCCAGTACTTGCGTACCGGATCGTAGCTCGCCCCCTTGGTGTACTTGTCCATCTGCTCCAGCGTCACCATCCGGACGTGATCGGGGTGCGCCAGCACGACGATCCGGCGCGGACCGACCCGAAGCTCGGAGACGTCTCCGTGCTCGCGCCACAGCTGCTCGACCACGCCGAGCAGACCGTACTTCTTGGTGTTCACGGCTGTGGCGATGCCGTACTTGTCATGGGTTCCGGGCATGGGGAGTATCTCGCCGTTGCCGTCCCTGGCCTCCATTTGTGAATGATCCACCGGACAGCCGTTGACGTCAGCCATTTCTATTCCACCTCGAAACGAATTGTAGATCGAAATTTGCGCACTTCAGGCCAAGGCCCGGGAATCTTTCGACGACCCGACCACAGTCGACTTCCCGATGAATTCCGCCGCCATCGCCGCGACCGACTGCGGTGATTTCAACCACGACATGTGGCCGAGTCCCGAGTCGATGACCTCTCGACGCAGCGGAGCGCGGCGGAATTTACTCACCAGCAGGTCGGTCTCACGAATCGAAACGCGGCGGTCTCCCGAGAAATTGATCGCGAGTACCGGGGTCTCACTCCGCCGCATCGCCGCTTCGTAATCGAACTCGGCTCCGTGCAGCTCGAATCTGCCGGTCAGCACCATATGCGCGATGTCCATGGCCAAACCACGGGTCGGCCGTCCGAGGACCTTGGTGGCCGGCGCCCACCCGGTCCTGGCGATGGCGCCGAACAGCGCCTTGGCCAACAACCACTGCGGCTTGGACACCCTCCGCAGCTCGTCCACCGGCGCAAGCCCGGAGGCGACCAAGATCAGCCCGGCAATGCGCTGATCACGGGCCACATGGCAGGCGGCCAGCTGCCCGCCGAAGCTGTGCGCCATGACATAGACAGGGCGTCCGGGTGCGAGACCGCGCGCGTATTCGGTGGTCAGGTGGTAGTCGTAGATGATCTGGTCATGCATGCCGTAACGGCTGGACCGTTTCGGGCGCGGAAACGAATTCCCTTGACCGTGTAGTTCACCGACCACGACAGTGAACCCCTGACGACTAAGCTCCGACGCGAGCCCGGAATACAGCATTCCAGGCGCTGCGATGCCGGGCCAGACGATGACAACGGGCGCATCTTCTGCATTTTCGGCAGGGAACGTATTGGCCACGGATACGGTGCCGTCCGGTAACTCTATGGAATGTTCTGATCGCATGTCGGACATAGTTGGAGACCCTTTCCACTGCTCGTTTCGGCGCAAGCCGGAATTTTGCGAATCTACGGCCAGAGGTTAGAGGTTCGCATAATTCCAGCGCAATAGACGGGTGTGGTGGATGTTCAACTGCCATCGCGTTGTCATTTGAACACGAGACGCTAATTCTTTTGGGGTTCCCCGATCGCGGCCGGATGGATACCATCGACCAGCGTCCGCGGGCGTGCGGCCAGTTCATCGGCGAATTTGTGCCAGCCCGCGGCGCATTCGCGAGCTATCTGCGCGACCAGGTCGGCGCAGTGCGGTGGCACGGTCATGACCAGCTGTTCGCGGGTGCGCTCGCCCAAGAGTGGAGAGCTCAGCAGCCTGAGTAGCGTGCGGCCGGAACCGGTCAGCCGCAGGGACGGATCCCGGTACATCGCACTCAGGAGCTCGCTGGCCGTCTGGTCGCGGACGCGGACCGGCTTCGGTGTTCGCCGGCCTCGCTCAGGCACCGGGGCCTCACCCCGATCCAACCGGGCTCGGACATCTCGTACCGTCGCCGGCGAAATGCCGGCAGCGTTGGCGATCTCGCGCAAGGAGGCATCCGGCCGTGCCGCGAGGAGCCGGCTCGCCCGGGTGCGTCCCGCGGCGCTGTCCACCGGCCTGACCTTGCCGTCACGCCCGAGCCTGGCCGCTACCTGCGGGACGGAACCATCGGAATCGGTCCGGAGCGCCGCGATCGTCTTCGCCGCCAGGCCGGTGACCGTGGACAGCGCGCGATCGGACCACTGCGAGTGGGTCTGCAGCAGCCGCAGCGCTGCTGCAGTTCGGTCGGCGGACGACAGCGGCAGTCCGTGATAGATGTTCGCCCGCACTGCCAGCACGAATGCGTCCGACTCGTTCCCGTCGAAGAACACGACCTCGATCCGAGGGTCGCCACGTAACTCGGCCGCCCGCAACCGATGCACACCGTCGATCACCCGCATGGTCGGACGGTGCACCAGGATCGGCGGCAGCCGAGCCTGCGATTCCGCCAGCATCTTGACGTGCTCGGCATCCACTCCGCCGATCCGCGGATGATCCCCGACGAGCAGCGTCGCTGTCGCGGCCCAGACCACCTCGCCCTCCCCGCCGCCGAAGGGGACTTCCGCACCCGACATCGACCCTGCCGCTCGCCGCACCGGCGGTTGATCACTCGATTTCATGGCTCCCCTTGTCCCTCAACGGATTTGATAGCTGGTGAACCTTCGCACCGCAAACGACATTAGAACCCGTTCATCAGGCGGTCCAACGATGAATCGGGCCATGCCCGCGCCCCGATCGACGCCGGAGTGATCCGAAGATCGCATCAATATGGTTGTGCCACATTGCATTTCATGGAAACCCAATGCGCTTGCATCCATGCCCGATCTGATGACGCGTAGCAATACATTGCTGTCACGAAACGTGTTTCAGTCATGTTTCCGTAGGTGGAAGGTGCGTTCGGTGCCGCTGCCGGGCGAACCAACTTCATCTGCCCGGCGCCGTGCAGCCACGAGTTCGTGCACCGGCCAACACTCGTGGCATTGGGCAGTGAGTTCGACAATCTGCGATCTCGACGCGCCCAATGCGATGACGAACCCACAGCGCCTACACCCAGCAGCTGCTGGAACCCGTCGTCCCCGTCCGTCCCGCGACGACCTCCGAGCGCGTCCGCGAGCTCATCGAACTGCTCCTGGAATCCTCCAATGAACTGATGTCACCCTGTGGATCCATCAAGTTCGGGGTTTGCCCACGGCAGGATGTGTTCGGGCGCATTGTTGCCAGCGTGTTCGAGGAACGCCGCCTCCGCGTCCATGCCAAGGTCGGCACGCATCAATGCGCGTAGCGTTCTATATGCAATCTGAGCTTCGCGCCAGGCGTCCAGCATCCTCTTCACGTCGGAATCTGCACCCCGGGCAACCATCTGAGTCATGTCCATCCTCGGCCGCATGGCCTCCAATATCCAGGCCCGAACATGCTCGGGCGCAAAGAGGTTCACCGAGCCCAGACCACGGATCGCTGCTTCGTATGCGGCATCGAGGCGGTCCAAGTCTCCGGGTATCACATCCCTGTCTCGCACCGGTCGGAACAACGCAGCATCCCAGTACTCGATGGAGCCCAGTAGATGGGCGTAGGCATCACTCCGGGCAGCGAACAGCCGATCGTCTTGATGCCTGGAGATGTCACGTTGCCACCGGCGATCTTCGCGCCACGCCGCAATCAATTGCGCACCCTCCTCCGCCACCCCGTCCGCCCCGTTTTCTGACGAGGGAGCTCTCGCTGTGGTTTTTCGCCCGATTTCCCGCGCTGAGAGCTCCCCGATCCCGGTGATTACACGGGACGGAGGTTGATCATCTTGCGGAGGCGGGCGCGGTCGCGTTCGAGGCGGCGGGCCTCGTAGGCGATGGGGAAGTAGCGGATGCGCTCGGGGAGCAGGGGGACGGTGCGGCCGATGACGCGACCCAGCAGGCGCAGGGCGCGTTCGTCTCTGGCGGTCCACTCCAGGCCCAGCCGGTCGCGGACCAGCTCGGGAGTGGTGCCGACGGTGACGAAGTACTGGAGGCGGCCGACCGGGTTGGTGACCGCGCGCCAGACGGGATGCAGTGGAGCGGGGATCTGCTTGGGTGGGGCGATCTTCCGGATCACCTTCAGATAGTCGTAGGCGACATTCGTTGCGACGAGGTGGTTCTCGACCTGATCCTGGAACCAGGGCTCCCATTCCGCATAGGTCGCGGGAATCTCCTTGGGGGCCACCGAGAAATTGCGCATGAGCTGCACGGTTTCCTGGTAGTAGGACTCCTTGTCGGCGTCGGTGAGCTTCTCGCCGGAGAAGTACTTGTTGCCCTCCGTGAAGGCGAAGACGCCGGTGTGCAGGACCCACGCCCAGGGCGCGGACGCGAGGGCCTGGTGCTTGACGCCCTGGGCGTCGGTGGAGTTCAGGGTGGCGTGCATCCGCCGCAGCCGGTCGGCCTCGGCGAGCGCCTCGTCACCGCCATAGATCCACATCATGACCGAGGCGATACTGCGCGTGGCCCGGCCCATCGGGTCGGTGCGGAAGGTCGAGTGCTCGTCGACCACCGCGGCGATGGTCGGTTCCATGGTCTGCAGCAGGAAGGCGGACCCGGCGGTGAGGGAGAAGGTGAGCAGGCCGACGTCGTCCCACATCCGGCTGCCGGGTTCGAACGCGCGGCGTTCGGGACGGCCGTTGGTCTCATGGTCGAGCGCGGCGGCGGTGGTCATCCTGATCTCCTTTGATCACTCCCGCCGGAGCGCCACACTCCGACAGAATGAGAGAGTTACTAACAAATCTTCTCATCATGTCGCGAGCATGGCAACCGTCACCGACCGTTGAGACGCGAAAGGCCGGACGGCGGGGACCGGCCGGGTAACCCGGTCCACGCCATCCGGCGTTCACTACCCGCCGCCGGGTGAGTTCGGCTTCCGGTCTCGCGGTGTGGCATGGGTAACCGCGCGCGCCGGATGGCGGGCGACGTCCGATCCTGGATCGAAAATCGGACGGCGATCGGGGCGTGACTAGGTCACGATGCGCAGCGGGTGCTCGATGAGCTCCTTCAGCTGCTGCAGGAAGCGGGCCGCGACGGCGCCGTCGATGGAACGGTGATCGGCCGACAGCGTGACGCGAAGGATCTTGCGCGCCACCACCTTCTCGCCGTCCAGCTTCAGCTCGTCCTGGGCCGCGCCGACCGCGAGGATCGCGGACTCCGGCGGGTTGATGACCGCGGTGAACTGCTCGATGCCGAACATGCCCAGGTTGGAGATGGTGAAGGTGCCACCGGACATGTCATCGCCCTTCAGCTTCCGGTCGCGGGCGCGCGCGGCCTTGTCGCGGCCCTCGGCGGCGATGGCGGACACGCTCTTGCGGTCGGCGTCGTGGATGACCGGGACCAGCAGGCCCGCCTCGGTGGCGACCGCGATACCGATATTGATCGCGTTGTGCCGCAACAGCTTGTCGCCCGCGAAGGAGACGTTCACCGCTGGATCCAGGCGCAGCGCGGTGGCGACCGCCTTCACCAGCAGGTCGTTCACGCTGACCTTGCCGGAGCCGGCCTCCTCCAGGGTCTTGTTGATCTGCGTGCGGAAGGCGAGCAGCTCGGTCACATCGATCGCACTGGTGAGATAGATGTGCGGGGCCTGCTGCTTGGACTCGGTGAGGCGCTGAGCCGAGACGCGCTGGATGGTCGTCAGCGGGATCTCTTCGTAGTCGCCGGTGGCCGGAGCGATCGCGGGAGCCGGGGCGGCAGGAGCCGGGGGCACGGCGGCGGGAGCGGCCGGAGCGACTGCGCTGCCTGCGTTTTCGACATCCTGCTTGGTGACGCGGCCGCCGGGGCCGGTACCGGTCACGGCGGCGATGTCGACGCCGAGTTCCTTGGCGACTTTGCGGGCCAGCGGCGACGACTTCTTGCGCTCGCCGGACTCGGCCGGAACCGCAGGGGCACTGCCGTTTCCGGCGGCTGCAGCCGAATTCGCCTGCACGCTAACGGTCGTGGCGGCGGGAGCCGGCGGCGCGGGTACGGGAGCCGCAGCCGGAGCGGAGGCCCCGCTGCCGTCGCCGAGAATCGCGATCGGCTCGCCGATGGCGACGGTGGTGCCGGGCTCGGCGATGATCTGCTCGAGCACGCCGTCCTCGTAGGCTTCGAGCTCCATGAGCGCCTTGTCGGTCTCGATCTCGGCGAGGATCTCGCCGGCCTTGACCTGGTCGCCGACCTGCTTGAGCCAGGCCGAGACGATGCCCTCCTCCATGGTGTCGGAGAGCCGGGGCATGGTTACTTCAGGCATGATTCCTTCCGGTTCTCAGCGTCGCTTGCCCACGGCGGCAAGGGTTTCGAGGGCGGCCCTGTAGAGGGAGTCGGGCGACGGGAGCGCCAGCTTCTCCAGGGGCTTGGCGTAGGGCAGTGGCACCTCGGCCATGGCCACCCGGCGCACGGGGGCGTCGAGGTAGTCGAACGCGCCGTCGGAGATGGAGGCCGCGACCTCCGCGCCGATGCCGTAGGTCAGCCAGTCGTCCTCGCCGATGACGGCACAACCGGTCTTCTTGACCGAGGCGACAATGGTGTCGCGGTCCAGCGGCCGCAGGCTGCGCAGGTCGACGACCTCCGCCGAGATGCCCTCGGCGGCAAGCTTTTCGGCGACCTGGGTGCACACGGTTGCCATGCGCGAGTAGCCGATGAGCGTGATGTCGGTGCCCTCGCGGGTGATCGCGGCCTTGCCGATCTCGGCGGGCGGCAGGTCGTCCGGCACCTCGCCCTTGGTGTTGTAGAGCGAGAGGTTCTCCAGGAACAGCACCGGATCGTCATCGTCGATGGCGGCCTTGAGCAGCGCCTTCGCATCGGCGGGGGTGCTCGGCGCGACCACCTTCAGGCCCGGCACGAACGCGTAGTACAGCTCGATGTTCTGCGAGTGCGTCGCGCCGAGCTGCTGGCCGCCGCCACCGGGGGTGCGGATGACCATCGGCACCGACGTCTGCCCGCCGAACATGCCGTAGATCTTGGCGGCGTGATTGACGATCTGGTCCAGCGCCAGCAGCGAGAAGTTGATCGTCATGATCTCGACGACCGGGCGCAGGCCCAGCATGGCGGCGCCGATGGCCGCGCCGACGAAACCCTCTTCGGCGATCGGGGTGTCGCGCACCCGCTTCTCGCCGAACTCGGCCAGCAGGCCGGCGGTGATCTTGTAGGAGCCCTCGAACACGCCGATCTCCTCCCCGATGAGGAAGACGTCGTCGTCGCGCCGCATCTCCTCGCGGAGGGTCTCGCGCAGCGCTTCACGGTAGGTCATGACAGCCACGGTGATGTCCTTTTCAGGCGGTAGCGGTAGCTTGCGCAACTACGGAGGGCCCCGCATCGGGCACAGCGAAGAGCGGATCGCCGGGCAGGCGACGGGAATCGCCCGCGACCGGGGTCGCGTAGTTGTAATCGAACAGGGTGGCCGGGTCCGGGTGCGGGGACTGATCGGCGAAATCGACCGCGGCGCGGACGCGTTCCTTGACATCGGCCTCGATGGCGGCGGCGGAGTCCTCGCTCAGCACGCCCGCGTCCAGCAAGCGGTGGTGCCACAGCACGATCGGGTCATGCTCTACCGCGGTCGAGACGGCGTCCTCGGTGCGGTACTTGGCCGGGTCGACCACGGAATGGCCCTTGAGGCGGTAGGAGACGGCCTCGAGCAGCGCGGGCTTGCCCTCGCGGCGGGCGGTTTCGATGAGATCGCTCGCGACCTCGCGCACGGCCAGCACATCGGTGCCGTCCACGCGTTCACCGCGCATGCGGTAGGAGGACGCCCGCTTCCACAGATCCGGTTCGGCGGAGGACTTCTCGACGGTGGTGCCCATGCCGGTCTGGTTGTTGATGACCAGGAACACGACGGGCAGGTTCCACAGCGCCGCGATGTTCAGCGACTCGTGGAAGGCGCCGATATTGGTGGTGCCCTCACCCATCTGGCACACCACGACGTCGTCGCCGCCCCGGTAGTCGATGGCCAGTGCCGCGCCGATGGCGAGCGGAACCTGGCCGCCGACAATGGCGTAACCGCCGAGCAGGCGGGTTTCGGTGTCGTACATGTGCATCGATCCGCCCCAGCCCTTGGAGGTGCCGGTGGAGCGGCCGTACAGCTCGGCCATGACGCGGCCGGGCTCGATGCCCTTGGCCAGCGCATAACCGTGCTCGCGGTAGTTGGTGAACAGATAGTCCGTGGGCCGCATGGCCTTTCCGACGCCGACGACGGTGGCTTCCTCACCCAGGTTGAGGTGGCAGTAGCCGCCGATCTTGGCCTGCTGGTACGCCTGCGCGGTGCGCTCCTCGAAGCGGCGGATGAACAGCATGTCCGTGTACAGCTCGCGCAGCGTGTTCGCATCCGTGCCGCCGAAATCGGCTCCGCCGAGCAGGTTTTCGGCTGCGTCCTTGCCGAACGCGGCTACGTCGGCGGTCTTGTCGGCCGGGCGGGTCGCCTTGCGCGCCGTCTTGCGCGGCGCGGCGGTGGTCGTGGTCATGACGGAACTCCTCAACGCTTCCGGGGCGGCGCGACGTGAACCGGCAGGCCCAGCCCGACCAGGGCGGCCTCCATGCCGATCTCGCCGAGGGTGGGGTGGGCGTGAATGGTGTCGGCGAGCTCGTCGAGGGTCGCCTCCAGCGAAATCGCCAGGGCCCCTTCGGTAATGAGATCGCTGGCCGACGGGCCGATGATGTGCACGCCCAGCACCTCCTGGTGCTGCCTGCCCGCGACGATCTTCATGAAGCCCTCTTGATCGCCGAACGACTTGGCCCGGCCCAGTGCCGCGAACGGGAACTTGGCGGTGATGACGTCGTGGCCCGCGGCCTTCGCGGCGTCCTCGGTGAGGCCGACGCTCGCGATCTCCGGGTGGGTGAAGGTCGCGGCGGGGATGACGTTGTAGTCGATGTGGGCGTCGTGGCCGGCGATGGTGTCGGACGCGACCAGGCCCTGATGCGAGGCGACGTGCGCGAGCAGCGCCTTGCCGGTGACATCGCCGATGGCGTAGACGTGCTCGACGGCGGTGCGCAGCTGCGCGTCGACCGGGATGAAACCCCGTGCGTCGGTGTCGATTCCGGCGACGTCCAGGCCCAGCCCGGCGGTATTCGGGCGGCGGCCGACGCCGACCAGCACCACGTCCGCGGCGAGCTCCTGCGCCTGCGGGCCGCCGACGGTGACGGTGAGTCCATTGCCGCTCTGGGCGATGGCGGTGACCGTCGCGCCGGTCAGCACCTTGATGCCGCGCTTGGTGAACGAGCGCACCAGGGCGGTGCCGATCTCCTTGTCCTCCAACGGAACCAGGCGATCCTGCATCTCGACCACGGTGACATCGCTGCCGAACTCGTGGAACAGGTTGGCCCACTCCGCGCCCACCGCGCTGCCGCCGATGACGACCAGGCGCTTCGGCACCTCGGTGAGGCCGAACGCGCCGTCGGAGGTGATCACGCCCGGCAGATCAGCGCCCGGGATGGGGAGCACGGCCGGGATCGAACCGGTGGCGACGATGACATCCTGCGCGCTCACGGTCCGGACGGCGTTCGCGGTCGGGGCGGCGGCGTAGCGCGGGCCGCCCTCGAAGATCGGCGACGGACCGGCCTCGACCACCTCGACGGTGGTCGGGCTCGTGAAGCGGGCGTGGCCCTCGATGACGGTCACGCCATTGGCCTTCAGCAGACCCGCGACACCGTCGGTCAGCTCCTTGACGATGCCGTCCTTGCGCTGCCGCACCGCGGCGTAGTCGAAGCGCAGGTTATCGGCGTAGATGCCGAAATCGGCGGCGTGCGCGATGGTGTGGAAGACCTCGGCGGAGCGCAGCATGGCCTTGGTCGGGATGCAGCCCCAGTTCAGGCAGACGCCGCCAGGGCGTTCCTTTTCGGCTAGGGCCACTTTCAGGCCCCGCTGAGCGGCGCGGATGGCGGCCACGTAACCGCCCGGACCGCCGCCGATCACCAGAAGATCGAATTCCGGCACTCGTGGTGCTCCTCGTTCTCGATTGCTCGACCCGCCATCGGTTGTGATGCGAGTCATTCCGATCGAGTTTGTCGGTCACCAAATGCACAATCAATGCACTCAAAGCCCATATATGACAGGGCGGGACTGGGCGCAGAGCACAATTAGTACCCGTGAGTAGCGTGTTTTCGGCGGCTCAGTCGCCGGTGGCGCCGGTCAGGTCCAGGGCGGCCAGGGCGAGGGAAAGCTCCAGGTAGGCGCGCTGCCCCTCGAGCGGGCGGCCGAGCAGCAGGGTGATGCGCTGCAGGCGGTTGATGACCGTGTTGCGATGGCAGTGCAGCTTCGGTGCGGCGTTCGCGGCCGAGTAGTTCTCGGCCAGCCAGACGGCCAGCGTGCGCAGCAGGATGTCGCGCTCCTTGGGCGGCAGATCCAGCACCGGGCCCAGCGTGCGCGCGACGAGCAGATCGGTCAGATCGGGGGAGCGCAGCAGCAACGCCTCCGGGTAGCGCTCGTCCAGCGAGACCAGCAGCCCCTGTTCGTCACCGGGCACCGTCTCCAGCGCGAGCACCGCCAGCCCGTGCGCGGTATCGATCGCCGCCAGGCCCGGCACCGCCGGGGACACCCCCGCACGCCCCCGAACTAGAGGCCGAATCTGTTGCAGCACAGCGGAACTCCCGCGATGCTCCAGAGACACCAGCCCGACGGTGGAATCCACCCGCTCGTGCCACACCGACCGGATCCCCGACACCCCCAGCGCCGCCTCCGCCCCCATGTGCAGCCGCGGCCCGCCCTCGCCGCGCGCCACCACCACGAGATACGCGCCGTTCGCGGGCAGATTCAGCTCGCGTCCCGCCCGCGCGGCGAAGGTGGCGTCGTGGGCCCGCCCCGCCAGCAGATCCTCGATCAGCGAATGCCTGCGCCGCTCATCGCTGCGCACCCGGTCGAGTTCGGTGTTCCGGTACGAGGTGACCAGCGCCGACGACATGCCGTCGACCACCGCCCACATTGCCGAACCGACCAGCCGGGTCTCCGCCGAACCGATGTCATCGGCCTTGTCCAGCAACGCTTCCCACACGATCTGGCCGCCCAGCCGGAAGGTCCGCAGCATGGCCTCCAACGGCACGCCCTGCTCGGCCCGGCGCCGCCCGATGGCCGCGGCCACATCGTCCCCGTCCGGATCCGGCGGCTGCCCGCCCAGTAGATCCAGGATCCGCGTCAGATACCGCCGGCACCCGTCTCGCAGGTCCGCCCGCGGCACCGCCGTGTAGTCCGTCCACCCCGGATTGTCGGTGAAGATGGCCGCGATCAGCTGCTTGGTCAATGCGGGCACCTCGGCCTGACACGCCGCGGCCAGCCGCTGCGTGCCGACCGCCGGGATCGGATGCCTGGGTGCCGCCATGACCCTCAACCTACGCCGCGGTCCCGGACGCTCGTCCACACCCGGTCGGCCCGGCGCGGGTGGGGTGGCCCGGTGCGTCAGCGGGTCTCGATCGAGCCGAGGACGGGCTTGATGTCGAGGATCGGGGTGCCGTCGATGGCTTCCAGGCCGGCTACGCCGAGCACCTCGGGGGACACCGTGGTGATGGTGACCTCGTGCAGGCCGATCGGGTTGGGGCGGTCGGGGGAGCGGGTGGCGAAGACGCCGGTGGGCGGCCGGGTGCGATCGCCGCGCGGATTGACCGCGAGGACATCGCGACTTCCGGCGTGCAGCCAGGTGAGCAGCACGACGCGCATACCCGGGCGCAGATCGGCTGCGGCCGCGGCGAATTCGGGGGCGAGGACGATATCGGCCGGCGGAGCGTCCTCGTCGGCCTGGCGCGGCGCGCCGGTGCGGTCGGTGAGCGGGGAGCGGACCCGGCCCACCGGTCGCACCTCGAAATGATCGGGGTTGTCGGAGTGTTCCGAGGACAAGATCGTCTGCTCCTTCCACCGTGGCGATGCGGCGGCCATGCCGTGCGGGGTCGAGGCCGAAGCCCTGGCCATTGCCGTTATAGCCGACGTGGTGGGTGGCGTCCATGATCGGATCCTGGCCGAGGGCGATGGTGAACCGAGTCTTGCCCCCTCTGACCTGGTGTTTCGTCGCCGCTGTCACATTCGGCCGGGTTGCTCGGTCAGGGAGGTGTGGGCCCCGATTTCCCGGATGCGCCCGCACGGTTCGGATGGACCGACCGGTCGTGATCGAGGAGACTTCGGCAATGGGCAACGAGCGTGACGAACTGGACCTGGTGGCACGGGAATTCGAGCTGCAGCGTGGTCGGCTGCAGGCGCTCGCACACCGCATGCTCGGCTCCACCGCCGAAGCCGAGGATGCCGTCCAGGAAGCCTGGCTGCGGCTCAGCCGCTCCGAGACCGACGGGATCGACAATCTGGCCGGCTGGCTCACCACCGTCGTCTCCCGCGTCTGCCTGAACATGCTCCAGTCCCGCAGCACCCGGCGTGAGGACGCGCTCGCGGACTACGACGCGCCGGAGGCCACCTTCGGCCCGGAACAGGAAGCGCTGCTGGGTGATTCGATCGGCGCCGCGCTGCTGGTCGTGCTCGACACCCTGACCCCCACCGAGCGACTGGCCTTCGTCCTGCACGACATGTTCGCCGTACCGTTCGAGGACATCGCCCCCATTCTCGGCAAAACCCCCGCCGCCGCCCGGCAACTCGCCAGCCGCGGCCGCCGCCGCGTGCGCGGCGGCGACGAGATCGCCACCGACCGCGAACGCCAGCAGGAAGTCGTCAACGCCTTCCTGGGCGCCTCCCGCGGCGGCGACTTCGCGGCCCTGCTGGAACTGCTCGACCCCGACGTGGTGGTGCGCGCCGACGCCATCGGCGTCACCATGGGCGCGGACCCCGAAGTCCGTGGCGCACAGGCGGTCGCGACCACCTTCGCGGGCCGCGCCAAGGCCGCCCGCCCGGCCCTCGTCGACGGCCTCGCCGGCCTGGTGTGGTCGACCGGCGGCACCGCGCGCGTCGTCTTCGATTTCACCGTCGTCGACGGCCGTATCACCGCCATCGAAATGCTGGCCGACCCCGATCTGCTGGGCGATCTGACTCTCGAAGTGCTCGGCTGAGAGCGGTCGTCAAGGAATCGTAAATCCGCGCGCGGCGAGCAAATATTCACGGGAGATTAACGGCCGCACCGATGTTCGATGGGCAGAATGAATTGTCGAACATCCTGACCCATCGAGGGGAGTGCAATGAACGTAATGGCCGCTCCGGCGCCGGCCGCGTCGATTCCGGTCTTCGACTCGGTGTCGCGGCGGGTGCGGGAATTCGTTGCCCGCCAGCTGCTCCCGTCGCGGGAAAGTGACGAGCGGACGCTGGCCCGCACACCCCTCGCCATACTCGGCCCCGCCCCGATGCCCCGACAGCGGTAAGCCGATCACCAGGAAACCGCGACGGCTCTCCAGTCGACACCGCCGCGGCTTCCGCTGATCGGACTGGGCGCCACGGTTTTTCGCCGACGCCGTGTTTTGACGGCGTATGATCGGCCGCGATGGGCATCCGGAGTCAGCCCCTGCAAGTTGTCACGACCGACTGGGACGTGTTTGTGCACGGCCTGGCCGGCTGCCTTGCGAAACTACCCTCCCGCGCCACCGTCATCCTCGCCGCCACCGGCAATCGCTACGTGCAATTCCAGCAGTTCGACATCAAACTCTCCGCCGAACTCACCGGCAATTACTATCTCGCCGAACCGATTTCCCGGACCGCCGACCGCCTCCTGCGCGAGCTGGGCTGGACCGCGCCCACCCTCCAGCACGAAATCGAGAACTGGCGGCGCACCATGCACTGGCCCATCACCCGCACCGGCTTCGAGGACCTGGCCCGCTCGGCCGCTCGGGGCCTGCACGAGGCCCTCGGCGTCCCCACCCCCGACGACCTGCGCGCCACCGGCTGGACCGAGACCACCGCCCTGGACCTCTCCGCGTTCGCCGCGCCGCCCCGATCCTGATCTGCCCGCGGCCGGGGCATACCCGGCGCTTCGGTTCACGCGGGCCAGGCGGAGCGACCCCAATCGATCAAGCACACCATGGCGTCGCCGCTCGTGAGGGCACTGTCGAGATCGCCGTCGGAACTCGCCGCACCTGATACGACGCCGCACAGCCGGACATGGCCGTCATCGAACCAGGAGAAGAAGGGGCCACCCGCATTGCCATGATCGAGACTGGCCTCGGTCTCGATGCACCGGCCGTTGTCCTCCTCGTATTCGTCGTCCATGCTCTGGCTGATCTGCACAGCCGGGCGCATCCCGCCACCTACGTCGGCCGGGTAGCCGATGTGGTGCCAGACCTGGAGCCCGCGCCAGCTGTCCGCGAACGAGGTGGCGCCCAGGAAGCCGAGCTGAAGGCCCATCGGCTCGAACAACCGGCACAGCATGAAGTCGTGCCCGGCAACGTATTCGGTGTCGTGCTCGGCGTTGTAGTGCGCCAGATCGCTGACATTGCTCGAACCGAACGGCGTGTTCGGATCGGCGCCGCTGTCGAAGTGCGGCGAGAAGGTCATCCACCAGCTGCCCTGGCCGATGCTCTGGCTCGGCCGCAGATGGTGCGCGGTCAGCATGAGCCGGGCGCCGACCAGCACGCCGGATCCCGCCATGCCATCACTGTTGGTGACCCGCCCGGTCAGAATCCACGGCCAGGTGTGGTCGGTCAACAGGTGCCACCGAGCGCTGGAAGAGACGACCGGCGGCCGGGCATCACCCGTGGATCTGCGCGAATGTATCTGCGGTGCAATGGTTTCCGTGTGCGGGCGGGTATGAACCGGCGTATCCTTCGGCAGGAATCCGGCCAGCTGTCCCGGCGCGTATTCGCCGCGCCCCCGACACGGCAGTACGACAACGCCGCGACCGGCTCGCTGTGGCGTCGTCGCGGCATGGGACCGACCGCTCCGCTCGAACTTGCCCGCGCAGGTCTCGAACTCCTCGGCCGTGAGCGGTCGGCGTTCCAAGAGGCGCCTCATCGTGAATCCCCCCGAAATAGGTGACGAACAGGGTTCTGACCACTACGATCCTGCGCCGGACCCGTCGCTCCGACACGGGTAGTGCGATACCCGAATCGGACGGTTGTTGCTACTCGCGCGGATCGGACCGCGGCTGGGCCGCGAGCCGCTTTCGGATGACCAGAGCCCCGCCGCAGATCCCGCGACGGGGCCCGGAGATGTGGGGTCAGCCCACCAGGTTGTGGTGGAGGCGAAGGATGGTGCCGGCGTCCAGGCCGAGGCCCTGGGTGAGGAAGTCGTCGAAATCGCCGTATTGCTGGTTCATCTGGTTGACCGCGGTGTCCAGGTACTCGTCACTGACCACCTGCAGCGGGATCAGCAGGTCCGGGTTCTGCATGATCCCGGCCGCCTTCAACTGCGCCCGCTGGGCGGCGTCGGCCGCGGCGCGGTACTGGTTGGACAGCAGGTAGTCCTGGCGCGCGATGGTCTCCGGTACACCTACCGCGCGCAGCAGCACATACGTCATCCACCCGGTCCGGTCCTTGCCCGCCGTGCAGTGGTAGAGCGTCGCGCCGTTGGCGGCCGCGATGTCCTTGATGGTCTGACCGAACTTGGCCACCGCATCCGCGCTCAGGAAGCTGACATAGGCGTCCTTCATCATCTGCTCGGCCTTGCCGTCCCCGAGCGCGGCCTGCTGCTGCACCGGATCCTTGGATCCGATGGCCTGCGCCATCTTCACGTACATGCCGCCGTCGTCGATGGGCCGCGCCACCGCGGTCAGCCCGGCCGGCAGCCGGTCCGCACCCAGCGCCTGTACCTCGGCCGGTGTGCGGAAGTCGATCACCTCCTGAATGCCCAGCGTGCCGAGCTTCTGGACATCGGCATCGGTCAGCTTGTTCAGCGCATCGGACCGAATCACCTTGCCGGACAGCGTCGGATCCCCGGTGTAGGTGACATACCCGCCCACATCCCGGACATTCACCGCCCCCTGCAGTGTGATCTGGGTGGCATCCGCCCGCAATATCGGCGCGGCCACGGCCGTCGGCAGCCCTCCCGCACCGAGTAGTGCAGTAGCGATAGCGGTCAAGGCGAATACTGAAACACGAAGTCGTGCAAAACGTTTGGTTTTCACACCCCGGGACGCTAGGGGTGCTTACGTGTCCCCCGCAGTCCTACTCACGCTTCCTCCCACCCACCGAACCTCCCACCCCACCCACCGGGACCGCACCTGGACCGTCATCAATACGCTTGCGCCCCAGTGAATTTCACGCAACTATAGGCGAGCTTCCTGGCCCGATACCCCTCGGATGCGTCACGGGGTCGCTTCGAGGATTTCCTTGAGCTTCTTCAGATCCTGACGATTGGCATGCCGCATGGCCGGCACCATGAGCGGGCCGATGAAACGGGAGAATCCGGCAGGCTCACCGCGATTGCGCAGAGTCACCGTGGTGGCGCCGCTCGCGGTGTCCTCGAACGCGTACGTGGTCTCCATGGGAAACGGTCCGTCGGCGGTCCGCATGACCAGTAGACGGCCCGGCTCGAACTCGGTCACCGCGTAGGTGTAGGCGAGCGAACGCCCCAGGAATCGAGCCTCGAACGCCATCTCGGACCCGATCGCCAGCGGACCCGGCGTCTGCAACGCCACCGACCCGATGTTCTTGTACCAGACCGGGGCATTCGCCGGATCCATCGTGTACTCCGCGACCCGCCCCCGAGGCCGCGCGATCTCGATCGTGGTCACCACGTCCACAGGCATGCGCCGATCATAGGCCCGCACCCGGTCGTTCCGGGGTAGCGCACTACCCGCGTCACCTGCACATTCCCCAGACGCGGACGCCCCCCGGGCCGGTCGGTCCCGGCTCCAGCAGCGTCCGGAAAAGGGCGGAGCCCCAACCGCGATGCGGCTGGGGCTCCTGAGATCGCTTGCGACCCGACGATTTACACGTCGAAGTACAGCTCGAACTCGTACGGGTGCGGCCGCAGGTTGACGGGCGCGATTTCCTGGGTGCGCTTGATGTCGATCCAGGTCTCGATCAGGTCCTCGGTGAACACGCCACCCTCGGTGAGGTAGTCGTGGTCTTCCTCGAGGCGGTCGATGACCGACGCCAGCGAGGTGGGGGCCTGCGGGATGTTCTTGGCCTCCTCCGGCGGGAGCTCGTAGAGGTCCTTGTCGACCGGGGCCATCGGCTCGAGCTTGCGCTTGATGCCGTCCAGGCCGGCCATCATCATGGCGGCGAAGGCCAGGTACGGGTTACCCGAGGAGTCCGGCGCGCGGAACTCGATGCGCTTGGCCTTCGGGTTCGAGCCGGTGATCGGGATGCGGATCGCGGCCGAGCGGTTGCGCTGCGAGTACACCAGGTTGATGGGGGCCTCGTAGCCCGGCACCAGACGGTGGTAGGAGTTCACGGTCGGGTTGGTGAACGCCAGCAGCGACGGGGCGTGGTGCAGGATGCCGCCGATGTAGTGACGCGCCAGATCCGACAGGCCCGCGTAGCCGGACTCGTCGTGGAACAGCGGCTTGCCGTCCTTCCACAGCGACTGGTGGGCGTGCATGCCCGAGCCGTTGTCGCCGAAGAGCGGCTTCGGCATGAAGGTAACGGTCTTACCCTCCTGCCACGCGGTGTTCTTCACGATGTACTTGAACAGCTGCAGGTCGTCAGCGGCGCCCAGCAGGGTGTTGAAGCGGTAGTTGATCTCGGCCTGACCGGCGGTGCCGACCTCGTGGTGGCCGCGCTCCAGGTCGAAGCCCGCGTTCTGCAGGTTGGTCGAGATCTTGTCGCGCAGGTCGACGTAGTGGTCGTACGGGGCGACCGGGAAGTAACCACCCTTGTTGCGGACCTTGTAGCCACGGTTCGGGGTGCCGTCCGCGTTGTACTCGGCGCCGGTGTTCCAGGAGCCCGAGATCGAGTCGATCTCGTAGAAGGCGCCGTTCATGGCCGAGTCGTAGCGGATCGAGTCGAAGATGTAGAACTCGGCCTCGGCACCGAAGTAGCAGGTGTCGGCGATGCCGGTCGAACGCAGGTACTCCTCGGCCTTACGCGCGATGTTGCGCGGGTCGCGGGAGTAGGCCTCGCGGGTGAACGGGTCGTGCACGAAGAAGTTCATGTTCAGCGTCTTCGCGGCGCGGAAGGGATCGATCCGGGCAGTGCTGAAGTCGGGCAGCAGCAGCATGTCCGACTCGTCGATCGACTGGAAGCCGCGCACCGACGAACCGTCGAAGGCGAGGCCCTCTTCGGCGAGATCAGCGGTGAACGCCTTCGCCGGGATCGAGAAGTGCTGCTGCACACCGGGGAGGTCGGTGAACCGAACGTCGACGTACTCGAGCTCCTCCTCCTTGATGTACTTGATGACCTCGTCGGCCGTGCTGAACGCCACTTAGTACTCCTTACGGATCGGTTCCCAGCCAGTGGTGACTGCATGGGTTCGTCGCGACCACACGGTATGGACGCGGTGTTTCCCTGTAATCAAGGCTGTGTTTCGCCAGTGTTACACGCACTGCTGGCCGGGGGTTCGGCGGTGCCCCCGGGTTCGCGAAGACGCCGCAGCGGTCGCCGAGCAATGCTCGACCAGCAGGGACATCCTGCCACCGACCTGCCCGAAGCGGCTGTTAAGACTCTGAAAAGTTAGGGGCCTTGCCAGCTCCGGCCCGGTCATCGTGACAATCCTCACCGCCGGGCATCCACCTGGCAATCTCGAATGCTGAGCGATTGCGCGCCCGTCCGGAATCGGGTGAACCGCTAGGACGCACCCAGATACGGTTCCGTCCTCGCACCCCGACCGGCAGGGGCGCGAAACCGGCCCGCCGACGCCGCATAAGCTGAGCCCATGGCTCGTATCACCGGCTCCTGGCTGTCCGGACCGAACGCCGAATCCGGAGACAACCCGCCCGGTGACTACCAGGGCAAGGAACTCGGCCTGCCGCCATCCGGACGCGGCGCGCTCGCCCCCTTCACCCGCCGCGTTCTGGCGCTGCTCGTCGACTGGTTCATCTCGATGGGCCTGGCCGCGATCATCGTGCGGCCCGATGCCGAGCACATCATCTCGAAGATGACCATTCCCAAGGGCCAGCAACCGCCCTCGCACTTCGAGGTCATCACCCAGGCGCTGTCGACGCCGACGCTGCTGGTGTGGTTCGTGCTGGGGATCGCCGCGGTCACGCTGTTCGGCTTCACGCCCGGCCAGTACTTCCTGAAGCTGCGGGTCAGCCGGGTCGATGCCGATGCACCGGTCGGGTTCGTTCGTGCCCTGGTCCGGCAGCTCATCCTGCTGTTCGTCATCCCCGCCCTGTTCACCGACAGCGACGGCCGCGGCATGCACGACCGCGCCACCGGCACCGCCCTCGTCTACAGCCGCTGACCCTCGTCGCGAACTTCCGCGCGGGTTGATTCCAAACACGGCACAGCGCGCGCGTCGGCCTGCGCCGGGCCTGTGACCTGCGATGCTGTTGGTGCAGTGTGTGGCAAGCCGTTGCCAAACGTTCACCGTAGTTTGCTTTCGATCGGTATGGTTGCGGCGATTTGCCGTGATGCAGCCGCCAGGTTGACGTCTGGCAGATAGCTGATGTTGTGCCGATGGAGGATCGATGGTCGAGGACTACCGGGCTGCCGCGTGGAGATTCAGCCGGCGGTCCCTGTTCGCGACCGCCGGCCTGCTCGGCCTGGCCGGCGCGGGCGCGGCCGTCAGCGCCGGCGGCAATGCGGCGGTCGATCCGGCGGAGATCGGGCAGACCGTGGTCGGCATCACCCCGGACGTCCGGGTGGAACGGGTCTATTCGGCCACCCGCCGCCGCGACGTGGACCTGGTCACCATCCTGCCGCGCGGCGTCCCCACCGAGAACCTGCCCGTATCGCTGCTGCTACACGGCCTGCACGGCACCGCCCGCACCGCGGCCGTCGGCAATATCGCCGACGTGCTGGCCGCCGGGGTCGCCACCCGGCTGTCCCCGGCCTTCGGTTTCGTGGCCCTGGACGGCGGCGACAACTACTGGCACGACCACGGCACCGGCGACGATCCAATGTCCATGCTGCTCAACGAGGTTCCCGGCTGGCTGGCGCAGCGCCGCCTGGGCGCGCCGGGCGGACTGCCGTTCGCCTGCACCGGCACCTCCATGGGTGGCTTCGGCGCGCTGGTGTACTCGCGCCTCCGCTTCGAACAGGGCCGGCCGCTGAACGCGGTTGCCGCCATGTCGCCGGGGTTGCTCACCTCGTGGACCGAAATGGCCAAACGGAACGCATTCACCAATGCCGATCAGTGGGCGGCACTCGACCCGCTGCGCAACCTCGACAAGGCGGGCCCGGCCCCCGTCGGCGTGTGGTGCGGCGACCGCGACCGCTTCATCGACGGCTGCCGCCGCTACATCGCCGCCGCCCGCCCCGAGGTCGGTCTGGTCACCCCGGGCACACACACCGACGAGTTCTGGCGCACGGTCACCCCGGACGTCGTCCGCTTCCTCTCACGCCACGTGGGCTGACCTTCCGGTCGGTACCGGGTCCACCCGGTCGGCGTGCGAGCGTCGGGTGTTGTGGCCGAAGGCATTTCGGAAAAAGACGAGGCCCGCGTCCTGGGGACGCGGGCCTCGTCGGTTCCGGTGGGTCAGCGGCGGCGGATGCTGCGCTGGACGCCGCGCATCTTGGCGCCGCTCGGCAGCGGGCCCTTGGGGAGGGCCGGGCCGCCGCGGGTGGCCAGCGCGGACAGCCGACCCTCGATGAGGTCCATGCGCTTGGCGTCGATATTGCGGGGGAGCTTGGTCAGGTAGCGCTGCAGTTCCTTCAGCGGCACCTGGTCCTGCTCGTTGCCGATCACCACGTCGTAGATCGGGGTGTCGCCGACCAGGCGGGAGACCTTCTTCTTCTCCTGCGCGAGCAGGGATTTCACGCGCTGCGGCGAACCCTCGGCGACCAGGATGACACCGGGCAGGCCGACCACGCGGTGCACGGCATCGAGCTGGGTGGTGGCGGCGACGCCGGGGGAGACGCGCCACTTGCCCTGCAGATTGTCCAGCACCCAGGCGGCCGCGCCGGCCTGGCCCTCGGCCTTGGCGTACACGTTCTTCTGGACCCGGCGGCCGAAGATGATGAACGCGGCCAGCGCGCCCAGCAGCAGCCCGATCGGCAGCAGGTACCACTGCATGCCGAAGATCAGGCCGATCACCAGGAACAGCACGGTCACGCCGACGAAGGCGCCGATCATCAGCGGCAGCAGCAGCTTGTCTTCCTTGCGCTGAATCTGGAATGCCTGCCAGAGTTGCTGGCGGCGCTCCTTCGACGCCTGTTTGCGCGCCGCCTTCGCCGCGGCCTTCGCTTCCTTCGACGGATTACCGCCCTTGCCTGCTGCCATGACGTCCAGCTTAATGGCCGGGTACACCTGGTTCGCGACGGGATCACCGGGATGGCGAGCGGTCGGTACCGCCGCGGCGGCCGTCATGTCACCCGGTGGGATCGGCGGCGGCCGGATCGGCCGGATTCAGCCGGCGCTCCCGGACTTGTCCCGCATCGACTCCGCCAGCTGCGTGGGCATGGCCTCGTGCCGCGCGTAGGCGCGGGTGAAGGTGGCCGCGCCGTGCGCCAGTGAACGCAGGTCCACGGCGTAGCGGCTGAGCTCGAGTTCCGGCACCTCGGCGCGAATCGCGGTGCGCCCCAGCCCGACCGGCTCGGTGCCCAGCACCCGGCCGCGACGGCTCGACAGATCGACCAGCACCGGTCCCACGTAGTCGTCCGAAACCACCACGTGCACTTCGGATATCGGCTCCAGCAGGTTGATGCGCGCCGCTCCGGCCGCCTCCCGCAAGGCCAGCGCCCCGGCCATCTGGAAGGCCGCGTCGGAGGAGTCGACCGAGTGCGCCTTCCCGTCGAACAGCGTCACTCGCACGTCCACCAGCGGATATCCGGCCGCCACACCGCGCGCGGCCTGCGCGCGCACGCCCTTCTCGACCGACGGAATGAACTGGCGCGGAACGACTCCGCCCACCACCTTGTCCACGAACTCGATCCCGGACCCCTCGGGGAGCGGCGCCACCTCGATCTCGCAGATGGCGTACTGCCCGTGTCCGCCGGACTGCTTCACATGCCGCCCGCGCCCGGACGACTGGGTGGCGAAGGTCTCGCGCAGCGCGACCCGGTGGTCGACGACGTCCACCTGCACCCCGAACCGGGAGCGCAGCCGTTCCAGCGCCACATCGCGATGCGCCTCGCCCAGGACCCACAGCACCAGCTGATGGGTGTCGGGGTTCTGTTCGAGCCGCACCGTCGGATCCTCGGCGACCAGTCGCGACAGGCCCTGTGAGAGCTTGTCCTCGTCGGCCTTGCTGTGCGCCTTGACGGCCACCGGCAGCAACGGATCGGGCATGGACCACGGCTCGATGATGAGCGGGCAATCCTTGGCGGACAACGTATCCCCGGTCTCGGCGTGCGACAGCTTGCTCACGCACACAATGTCCCCGGCGATGGCCTGCGGCAGTGGCCGCTGCTGCTTTCCGAACGGCGCGGACACCCCGCCGACGCGTTCGTCGGCATCGTGACCATCGGCGTCGCCCGGTCCATGCCCGCACACGTGCACGGTGTCGTCGGCGTGCAGCGTGCCGGAGAACACCCGCACCAGTGACAACCGGCCCACATAGGGATCGGAGGCGGTGCGGATCACCTCGGCGGCCAGCGGTGCGGCGGGATCGCAGGCCAGCGCGGCGGCCTTGCCTCCGGACCCGGTCGCGGACACGGGATGTTCGGCGGGCGTGGGGAATCCACGCGTGATCAGATCCAGGATCTCCACCGTGCCGAGCCCCTGCCGCGCGCCCTCCGGCGGCGGCGCGGCGATCAGCACCGGATGGAAACTACCGCGCGCCACCGCCTTTTCGAGGTCCGTGACCAGCGAGGCCAGGTCGATCTCCTCGCCGCCGATGTAGCGGTCCATGAGGGTCTCGTCCTCGCTCTCGGCGATGATGCCCTCGATGAGCCGGTTGCGCGCCTCCTCCAGCTGCTCCCGCTGCTCCTCGGAGGCCGGCGTTTCCACGCGTTCCCCGGTGGCGTAGTCGTAGACGTGCTGGGTGAGCAGTTCGATCAGCCCGGTCACCGGCCGGTGCCCGTCGGCCCCCTTGGGCCCGTACACCGGAAGATGCAGCGGCAGCATGCTTTCCGAGCGCCCGCCGCCCAGAATCTCCCGACAGGTCTCGGTCATATCGTCGAAATCAGCGCGCGCGGTGTCCAGATGGGTGAGCACGATGGCGCGCGGCATGCCGACACCCGCGCACTCCTCCCACAGCGCCAGGGTCGCTCCGCTCACGCCCTCCACGCCCGCGGCGGTAGAGAGTACGAAAAGGGCCGCGTCCGCCGCTCGCAGACCGGCCCTGAGTTCCCCGACGAAATCCGCGTAGCCGGGGGTGTCCAGGAGATTGACCTTGACGTGGTCCCAGCCCATCGGCACCACCGACAGTTGCACGGACCGGTGTTGTCGCTGCTCGATGTCGTCGTAGTCCGAGACGGAGGTGCCGTCCTCGACCCGCCCGGCCCGGGGTACCGCCCCGGCCGCCACGGCGAGCGCCTCCACCAGCGTGGTCTTCCCGGACCCGCTGTGCCCTACCAGCACCACATTCCGTATATCGTTCGGCCTTTCGGCCACGACCACTCTGCCGTTGACACCTTGCGACGTCGTCGTTCGCTCGACCATGGCTCGCTCCCGGGGTCGATCAATGCGGTCCTTCGAGCTTCCCACCAGCGCCGCGCACGCGTCCACGAATCGACCGAACCGATTTGGATGGCGTACCGATACCCGGCGTTCACCTGGCGAGGTGTCGCAAAACGACTGTGGCCCGGACAGTACGTCCGGGCCACAGTGCACGAATTCGATCGGCTAGGAGCCGAAGCGCGCCAGGACGCTGGTCGCCTCCTGCGCCGCGCTGCCCTCCTCGGCGAGGTGGGCCATCTCCGGGGAGATCTCGCGACCGTGGTGGCGCATGGCCTGGGCGTACAGGCGCCCGGCACGGTAGGACGAGCGGACCAGCGGACCGGCCATCACCCCGGCGAAGCCCATGGCCTCGGCGGCCTTGGAGTGCTCCACGAACTCCTCCGGCTTCACCCACCGGTCGACCGGGTGGTGGCGCGGGGACGGCCGCAGGTACTGGGTGATGGTGATGATGTCGCAGCCCGCCTCGTGCAGGTCGCGCAGGCCCTGGGTGACTTCCTCCGGGGTCTCGCCCATGCCCAGGATGAGGTTGGACTTGGTGACCAGACCGGCCTCACGCGCGGCGGTGATGACCGCCAGCGACCGCTCGTAGCGGAAGGCCGGTCGGATGCGCTTGAAGATGCGCGGCACCGTCTCCAGGTTGTGCGCGAGCACCTCCGGACGGGACTCGAACACCTCGGCCAGTTGCTCGGGCACGGCATTGAAGTCCGGGATCAGCAGTTCGACGCCGGTGTGCGGGTTGAGCCGCTTGATCGCCCGCACGGTCTCGGCGTACAGCCACGCGCCGCCGTCCTCGAGGTCGTCGCGCGCGACGCCGGTGACGGTCGAGTAGCGCAGCCCCATGGCCTGCACGCTCTCGGCCACGCGCCGCGGCTCGTCCCGGTCCAGGGCGGCGGGTTTACCGGTGTCGATCTGGCAGAAGTCGCAGCGACGGGTGCACTGCTCACCGCCGATGAGGAAGGTGGCCTCGCGGTCCTCCCAGCACTCGAAGATGTTGGGACACCCGGCTTCCTCGCAAACCGTGTGCAGCCCTTCGCGTTTCACCAAGCCCTTGAGTTCGGTGTACTCGGGTCCCATGGTGGCGCGGGTACGGATCCACGAAGGTTTGCGCTCGATCGGGGTCTCGGCGTTGCGAGCCTCGATGCGAAGCAGCTTGCGGCCGTTGGGTGCGGCCGGGTCGTTCGATGTCGGGGTATCGACGGAAGTCACTTTGTCCACCCTACGCTCATGATCATTCGGCCTTGGCGGGCACGGTTTCGGCCACCACCGGGAGCTGATCGGTCGTCGACGCCGGAAGTGGTTCGGGGCATTCGGCCGCGGCCTTCGCGCAGCGGGAGATGTTGTGGTCGGTCACCTTCAGCGCGCCGTCGAGGGCGCGGGCGATGGCGTCGGCGACCAGTGGCCGCACCTCGTCCACGGTCACCTCGCGGCCGAGTTCGCGGCTCAGCGTGGTGACGCCGGCATCGCGAATCCCGCACGGCACGATGGTATCGAAGGCGTCGAGGCTGGAATTGCAGTTCAGCGAGATGCCGTGCAGGGTGACCCCGCGCTGGACGCGCACGCCGATGGCTGCGACCTTCCGCTCGGGCAGGAGCTCGCTCTCGGGCACCCACACGCCCGAACGGCCTTCCACCCGACCGGTTTCCAGCCCGAGCTGCGCGCAGACGGTGATGAGGGCTTCCTCCAGGCGGCGCACATAGGCGACCACATCGACGGGTTCGGCCAGCCGCACAATGGGATAGCCGACCAGTTGCCCGGGACCGTGCCAGGTGATCTTTCCGCCGCGGTCGACCTCGATGACCGGGCTGCCGTCCATGGGCAGGTCCTCCGGCTCGGTGCGGCGGCCGGCGGTATAGACGAAGGGGTGTTCCAGCAGGAGCAGCCGATCCTGTCCGATGCCATCGGCGCGTTCGGCGGCGATCGACCGCTGCAGCTCCCAGGCTTGCTGGTAATCGATGAGGCCCAGATTCTCGACTGCGAGGGGTGTGCCGTCGAAGCGGGCCGAGACCGCACAGGGTAACGGTGCGGTGGCCGTACTCTCACTCACGATTGCGACGTTACCCCTTCGTTGACAACGCGTTGCATCAGCGTCAAGTCCATCCAGCGCCCGAATTTGTGCCCGACTTCCGGCATTCGACCGACGACGGCGAAGCCGAATTTCTCGTGCAGCGCGATCGACGTGCGGTTACTCGACTCGATCGCCGCGATCATGGTGTGCACTCCGCTCCGGCTCGCCCGCACCAGCAGCTCGCGCATGAGCGCCGTGGCCACTCCGCGCCGCTGGAATATATCTGACACGTACACCGAATTCTCGACGGAGAACCGGTAGCCGGACTTCGGCCGGAACTGCCCGTAGCTGGCGTACCCCGCGACCTGGCCGTCGATCTCGGCCACCAGCACCGGGTGTCCGGCTCCGGTCCGCGCCGCGAACCAGGCCTTGCGCTCGTCCAGGTCGGCGAGTTCGGTATCCCAGATAGCGGTGGTCTCGGCGATGGCGTTGTTGTGGATCACCAGGATCTCCGGGAGATCGCTCTCGCGCGCATCCCGCACCAGCAGGTCGGACGGATGATTGGTCACGTCCCACACGGTATCGACGGGCCCACTGTGACGCGCGCCGCGCCCACGCAACGGGCCGGATCAGCCGGACTGGCCGAGCGTCGCGGACAGTGCCGCGCCGATGGTGGGGTGCTGGAAGGGGTATCCGGCGGCCTCGAGCGCGGTGGGAATTGCCCTGGGGCCGTGCAGGATTGCCTCTTCGGCGAACTCGCCCACGGCCAGCCGCAGCGCGAACGCGGGCACCATCAGGGGCGTCGGCCGGTGCATGACGCGGCCCAGTGCGCGGGTGAACTCCGCATTGGTGACCGGCGCGGGACCGACCATATTGACCGGGCCGGAAAGGCTTTCGTGGGTGAGCGCGTAGATGATCGCGCCGACCTCGTCGTCCAGGGAGATCCACGGCACGTACTGGCGGCCGCTGCCCAGCCGCCCGCCGAGGCCGAGAAAGTAGAGGGGATACAGCATTCCGAGCATGCCGCCGTGCCGGGCCAGCACCACTGCCGAGCGCAGCAGCACGGTGCGCACGCCGGCGTCGGCGGCCTGCTCGGTGGCGGCCTCCCAGTCGGCGCACAGGCCGGCCAGGAAACCGGTTCCGGCGGGGGAACTCTCGGTGACGACGCGGTCGCCGAGATCGCCGCCGTAGTAGTGCACGCCGCTGGCATTGACCAGCGTCGGCACTCCCGCGGCGGCGACCGCGGCGGCCAGCACGTCGGTGGGGACGATGCGGCTGTCGCGCAGCTCCTGCTTGTAGCTGCCGGTCCAGCGCCGCTGCCCGATACCCGCGCCGCAGAGGTTCACCACCGCGTCGGCGCCACGCAGTGCGCGCTCGTCCAGATCGGAACGGACGGGGTCCCAGGTGAATTCGTCGCGGGCGTGCACGGGACGGCGTACGAGGCGGGTGACCTCGTGCCCGTCGCGGCGTAGAGCCGCGACGAGCGCCGTCCCGATCAGTCCGGACGAACCGGCGATCACGACCTTCATCCGATCAATCCTGCCGCCCGTATCCGGCATTAGAGCCCGAGGTCACCCTCGAACGCGGCCTCTTCCAGCCGGTGCTTGACGGTGGTCAGGAAGCGACCCGCGTCGGCGCCGTCGATGAGGCGGTGATCGTAGGTGAGCGGCAGGTAGGCCATCGAGCGGATGCCGATGAACTCGCTGCCGTCGTCGCTGATCACCATGGGGCGCTTGACGATCGCGCCGGTGCCCAGCATGGCGGCCTGCGGCGGCACCAGGATCGGGGTGTCGAACAGGGCGCCCTGGGAACCGATATTGGTGATGGTGAAGGTGCCGTTGGCCAGCTCGTCCGGCTTCAGTCCGCCGGTGCGCGCACGGTTGGCGATATCGGCGATGGCACGCGCCAGTCCGGCCAGCGACAGGTCGTTGGCGTTGTGGATGACCGGCGAGAGCAGGCCCTGCTCGGTGTCGACCGCGATACCCAGGTTGACCACCGAGTGGTAGGTGATCTCCTTGGTGTCGGAGTTGTAGGACGCGTTCACGTTCGGGTGCACGGCCAGCGCCTCGATGACGGCCTTGGCGTAGAACGGCAGGAACGTGATGTTCACGCCCTCGCGCTGCTTGAACGCGGCCTTGGCGCGGTTGCGCAGGGCGGCGATCTTGGTCATGTCGACCTCGTGCACCTGGGTGAGCTGCGCGGTGGTCTGCAGCGCCTCCACGGTCCTGGTCGCGGTGATCTGCCGGATACGGCTGGCCTTCTGAACCGTGCCGGTCAGGTGCGACAGCGACGGACGCGGCGCGGGCGCGGCAGCGGCAGCGGCAACCGGAGCAGCGGCGGCGCGCGCGACGGCAGCGGCGGGGGCCGGAGCCTTCTTGGCCTCTGCGGCGGCGAGCACATCCTGCTTGCGGATACGGCCACCGACACCGGAACCGGTGAGGGTCGCGAGGTCAACGTTGTTCTCCGCGGCCAGCTTTCGCACCAGCGGGGTCACGTAGGGGCCGCCGTTGGTGGAAGGCTCCTCGGCGGGGGTGGCCGCAGCCGGAACCGGAGCGGGCTTGGGAGCCGGAGCCGGAGCCGGTGCGGGGGCCGCAGCGGCCGGAGCCGGAGCGGGCGCGGGAGCCGGGGCAGGCGCCGGGGCCGGGGCCGGAGCGGGTGCGGCGGCGGCGACACCGCTGCCGATGACACCCAGCTGACCGCCGACGGCGATCACGTCGTCTTCCTGCGCGGAGATCTCCAGCAGGGTGCCGGCGACCGGCGACGGGATCTCGGTGTCGACCTTGTCGGTGGAGACCTCGAGCAGCGGCTCGTCCACCGCGACCTGGTCGCCGACCTGCTTCAGCCAGCGGGTGACGGTGCCCTCGGTGACGGACTCACCGAGCTCGGGCATCTTGACCGGGGTGCCGGAGGCGGCAGCGGCCGGGGCGGGCGCGGCGGCGGCCGGCGCCGGAGCATCGGCGACCGGCTGCGGGGCGGGTGCGGGTGCCGGCGCGGGCGCCGGGGCCGGGGCGGCGGCGGGTGCCGGGGCGGCGGCCGGGGCCGGAGCGGAACCGGCCTCACCGATCACGCCGAGCTCGCCGCCGACCTCGACCACGTCGTCCTCCTGGGCGACGATCTTCGTGAGAACGCCTGCGACCGGGGACGGGATCTCGGTGTCGACCTTGTCGGTGGAGACCTCGAGCAGCGGCTCGTCGACCTCGACCGTGTCTCCTTCCTGCTTCAGCCACCTGGTCACAGTGCCCTCGGTGACGCTCTCACCAAGAGCCGGCATCTGGACGGAGAAGGTCATGTCCGTTGACTCCTCTGACTGCTCGTCGGGTTAAACAGTTCGTCTCTCAGCGGGAGTGGCACCGCGGGTCGCGGTGTCGTCCCGACGGCCACCGATCATTCTGTGGCACCGGAGATCCGTGTTGGTTCTTGTTCCGATCACCCATCCTTGCACTCGCCCGGGTGCGGCGTGTCACAGGGCGGCCGTTGCGCCGACCTCTCCGTGTCGCGATCCCCCGCGTGAGCAAGAGATCTCCCTGGCGTGAGCGTGAATTGGCGGGAATGGCATGAGACGTATCACGTTTGCGTGCGACACCTCTGTCCGGGGTGCCACTGGCCGGGAGTCGCGGCAGCACTGAGCGGGATAGCGGACAGCTAGCTGACTGCGCCGACCAGATGGCCGGGCATCCGCGGGAGTGCGCTGGTTGCGCCGCGGCGAGCAATGAATTCGTGCGGCGTGGTGAATCGGTTGGGGGCATGCAGGAAGCCAACGGCCTCGGCGCAATTTCTGAATGGATTCTGTGGGGCTGCTTAGGAGTTGGCCCAGGTGAGTGGCGAACGGCCCGGGAGCTGGCACTATCGATTTATCCGGCGTTTCCGTGGCCGGAGAGGAGGTGGCCGGGATGGGTTTCCTGGATCTGTTCGGGCGCAGCGGTACCGCGCGCCGGGGTGATGCCGACCCCGAGGCGATGGCGCATATCGTCGCCTGGACCCGAAGCCATTACGGCGTGGAGGCTTTCGTCGAGCCGCGCACGACGGTGTCCGATGTCTCGGTCGTCCTGGTCGCCCACGACGGGTCGTGGACCCGTCGCGTGGTCGGCGAGCGTGGCGCGCAACGACTGTCCAACACCTTGAACATCCCCGTCTACGATGCCCGCCGAGTCGGCTACCCCCAGCGCATGCGCGACTATGAGGCCCGCCGCCGCATCCTGGAACGCCGCGCGGCCCAGGGCTGCTGACCACACCCCTCGACGCGAACGCCCGCCGCCGCAGTGAGCGGTGGCGGGCGTTGTCGCGGGACCGGGTGCCGATTACTCGGCGGCGATGTCTTCGAGGGTCGCGATGAGGGTGCGGACCGGGACGCCGGTGCCGCCCTTGCCGATGTAGCCGAACGGGCTGCCGGTGTTGTAGGCGGGACCGGCCACATCCAAGTGCGCCCACTGCACACTCTCGGAGACGAATTCCTTGAGGAACAGACCGGCCGACAGCATGCCGCCCCAGCGGTGCGGCGCGACGTTCTGCAGGTCGGCGATCTTGGAGTTCAGGTCGGCGCGCAGTTCCGCGGGAAGCGGCATGGCCCAGGCGTTCTCGCCGACGGCCTGCGAGATGCGGGCCACCCGGTCGCGGAAGACGTCGGTGCCCATGACGCCCGGGGTGCGGGTGCCGAGCGCGACCATCTGCGCACCGGTGAGGGTGGCGACGTCGATGACGTAGTCGGGTTCGTCCTGGCCCGCGCGTACGAGCGCGTCGGCCAGGATGAGCCGGCCCTCGGCATCGGTATTGATGACCTCGACGGTGGTTCCGCCGAACTGGGTGAGCACGTCACCGGGCCGCTGCGCGGTGGCCGACGGCATGTTCTCGGCCATGGGCACGGTGGCGATGACGGTGAGCGGCAGGCTCAGTCGCGCCGCCAGCAGCGTGGTGGCGATGACCGCCGCCGCGCCGCCCATGTCGGAGGTCATGTTCTCCATGTTCTGCGCGGGCTTGATGGAGATGCCGCCGGTGTCGAAGGTGATGCCCTTGCCGATGAGCGCCACCTTGGGGTCGCCGCCCGCGTAGGTGATGCGGATCAGTCGCGGCGGTCGCGAGGAGCCCTTGCCGACGCCGAGAATGCCGCCGTAGCCCTGGGATTCGAGTTCCTTCTCGTCCAGGATCTCCACCTGCAGGCCGGCCGCCTTGGCCAATTCCGCTGCGCGGTTGGCGAATTCGGCCGGGAACAGGTCGTTGGGCGGGGTGTTCACGAAATCCCGTGCGGTGGCGACGGCTTCGGCGACGGCCTGCGCCCGGAAGAGCGCCTCTTCCCCGAATCCCGTTTCGGGAACCAGGAATTCGACCCGCTTGACCGGCTGATCGTCGTCCTTGGGCGCGGTCTTGGCGGACTTGAACGTGGTGAACTGGTACGCGCCCAGATAGAAGCCCTCGGCCGCCGCCCCGAGGTCCAGCCCCGACAGCGTGGTGACCGCGGTCGCGACCCCGGTCAGCGCCCGCCCGGCCGCGCCGGCCGACTTGCGCACCTGCTCGGCATCGAGCTTGTCCTCGGCCCCGAGTCCGACCGCCAGCACGTAGTCCACGCCCAGCCCGGCCGGAGCCGGCACTCGCGTGATCTCCTCGCCCTTCCCCTTGGCCCCGACCGCCTGCAGCGCACTCAGCAGCGCCGCCCGGGTCTCGCCGTCCAGTACATCCTCGAAGGCGTCGGCGGGCGCGATCACCGGCCCGTCATCGGTCGAGGTGAGGCCGATGACGAGGACGTCGGCCTCCCCGATGCCCACGGTGCGTACGAGTTCCGGTCCGAGCGAACGATCTGCAACAGCTGTCATAACCGCCCACGTTACTTCCCCTGCTCACCCGAGACCGGTTGGGCGCGTCGCACGGCGACTCGCCGAGCGGAACATCACCCGTCAACAGTCCTGTACGTCCGGTTCGGGCTGTTCTCGACCTGTGCGGGCCGGCGCCTGAATACCCTGGAACCGACACCGCCGTCGGGCATGACTTCGCGGTGTCCCCACCCTCCGGTGCCCTCTCGAATCGCGCGGGCGCACAGGAGGTTCCCAGTGGCGAAGGCGAAGTTCCAGCGGACGAAGCCGCACGTCAATGTCGGTACCATCGGCCACATCGACCACGGCAAGACCACTCTCACCGCGGCGATCACCAGGGTCCTGCACAACAAATATCCGGACCTGAATCCCTTCACACCCTTCGAGGCCATCGACAAGGCCCCCGAAGAGCGGCAGCGCGGCATCACCATCTCCATCGCCCACGTGGAGTACCAGACGGAGAACCGCCACTATGCGCACGTCGACTGCCCCGGCCACGCCGACTACATCAAGAACATGATCACCGGCGCCGCCCAGATGGACGGCGCCATCCTGGTGGTCGCCGCCACCGACGGCCCGATGCCGCAGACCAAGGAGCACGTCATCCTGGCGCGCCAGGTCGGCGTCCCGAAAATGGTGGTGGCACTGAACAAGTGCGACGTGGTCGAGGACGAGGAAATCCTGGAACTGGTCGAACTCGAGGTGAGCGACCTGCTCAGCGAATACGAATTCGACGGCGACAACACCCCCATCGTCCGCGTCTCCGCCTACCAGGCGCTCGAGAACCCCACCGGCGAGTGGGGCGACACCATCACCGAACTGCTGGCCGCCGTGGACGATTGGATCGACACCCCCACCCGCGAGGTCGAGAAGCCGTTCCTCATGCCCATCGAGGACGTCTTCACCATCACCGGCCGCGGCACCGTCGTCACCGGCCGCATCGAGCGCGGCGTCCTGAAGGTCAATGCCGAGGTGGAGATTGTCGGCATCCGCCCGAAGACCACCAAAACCACGGTCACGGGCATCGAGATGTTCCGGAAACTACTGGACGAAGGCCAAGCCGGCGAGAACGTCGGCCTTCTCCTGCGTGGTGTCCGCCGCGAAGATGTGGAGCGCGGCCAGTGCGTCATCAAGCCGGGTTCGGTCACACCCCACACCCGGTTCGAAGGCCAGGCCTACATCCTGTCGAAGGACGAGGGTGGCCGCCACACCCCCTTCTTCAACAACTACCGCCCCCAGTTCT
This sequence comes from Nocardia sp. NPDC046763, assembly GCF_040645495.1. Classification (NCBI taxonomy): domain Bacteria; kingdom Bacillati; phylum Actinomycetota; class Actinomycetes; order Mycobacteriales; family Nocardiaceae; genus Nocardia; species Nocardia sp. NPDC046763. The sequence goes on from NZ_JBEYYI010000038.1 coordinate 68,277, forward strand.
ACTTCCGCACAACGGATGTCACCGGCGTGGTGACCCTTCCGAAGGAAGTGGAGATGGTCCTCCCGGGTGACAACGTCTCCATGGAGGTGGTCCTCATCCAACCCATAGCCATGGAGATCGGCCTCAAATTCGCCATCCGGGAGGGCGGCCGGACGGTCGGCGCCGGCCAGATCACAAAGATCCTGAAATAGCCGTTCAGCCCATCTCTTCCAGCGCCTTGCCCTTCGTCTCCGGAACCCACTTGAGCACGAAGGGAATCGAGAGGATGGCGAAGGCGGTGTAGACGACGTAGGTCCCCGACAGGTTCCAGTCGGACAGGCTGGGGAAGCTGGCGGTGATGACCCAGTTGGCGATCCACTGCGCCGACGCGGCCACACCGAGCGCGGCCGCACGCAGCTTGTTGGGGAACATCTCGCCGAGCAGCACCCACACCACGACACCCCACGACATGGCGAAGAACAGCACGAAGCTGTGCGCGGAGATGAGCGCCACGATGCCCTGGGTGTGCGGCAGGCTCACGCTGTCCCCGGAGCCGGACTTGTAGGAGAACGCCCAGCCCTCCAGCGCGAGCGAGATCGCCATGCCCGCGGATCCGATGAGCGCCAGCGGTTTCCGCCCGATCCGGTCGACCAGCACCATGGCGATCACGGTGCCGACGATATTGATTATCGAGGTGGTGAACGAGTAGAAGAACGAACTGGACGGGTCGATACCCACCGACTGCCACAGCGTCGCCGAGTAATAGAAGACGACATTGATGCCGACCAGCTGCTGGAACACCGACAGCCCGATACCGATCCACACCACCGGCAGGAACCCGAACCCCCCGCCCAGCAGATCCTTGAACGTCGACCGGTGCTCACTGTGCATGGCCTGCTCGATCTCGGCCACCCGCGCGTCGAGATTCCCCCTGTCGCCCTCGACCTCGGTCAGTACCTTCTTGGCCTTGTCGGTCTTGCCGATGGAGATCAGGTACCGCGGCGACTCCGGAATGGTGAACGAGAACAGCCCGTAGAGCGCCGCCGGCACCACCATCACCCCGAGCATCCACTGCCAGGCCTCGAGTCCTGCGATGTGACCGCGCTGCTCGCTGCCCGCCATCTCGAGAATCGCGAAGTTCACCAGTTGTGAAGTGGCGATACCGATCACGATGGCCGCCTGCTGGAACGACGCCAACCGCCCCCGATACGCCGGCGGCGACACCTCGGCGATGTACGCGGGCCCGATCACCGACGCCATCCCGATCCCGATACCACCGATCACACGCCACATCGCCAGGTCCCACAGCGCGAACGGCAGCGCCGACCCGATCGCACTGCAGGTGAACAGCGTCGCCGCGATCCGCATGCACCAGATGCGTCCGATCCGGTCCGCGATCCGCCCCGCGATCGCAGCCCCCACCGCGCACCCGATCAAGGCAATGGCCACCACCTGCGCCAATGTCGCCGACCCGATGTCGTATCGATCCCGGATCGCCTGGACCGCGCCGTTGATGACCGAGCTGTCATACCCGAACAGAAACCCACCCATGGCCGCCGCAGCGGTAATGAACACGACATAGACGAGGCTGTTCGCCCCATCCACCTGATCGCCGGGCGTTCGCTCGCCCACCGTTGAACTCACACAGACTCCTTCGTCTCGACCCGGAGCCTCGTGAGCCCAGGCCAACCACCATGGGTAAGGCCGAGATGACGCACAGAATCTCGTCAGACGGCGCACTCCGACAATTGTTGCTGCGGTGATGCTTGTCAACGCGGCCCGCAGGGCTCGCTTTCCGGTGATGTGGGCAGCCGGAGTGCCGGCAATGTGGTCGTCTCTTCCCGCCAGCCGTTCGGCCTCGCGCAGTAGTCGTGCCGCGGTCTCGACGTCGCCGGCTCGCGCGGCATCCGTCGCTCGCGACACCGCATACAGAACTCCGGACCGATCCTCACGACTCTCTGTCCGCGCCCGAAGAGCTCCGGCCACCGAGACCTCCTTACCTATAGGCAGTGTTGTGGGGAGTTATTCGGAGCCGCGCGCCCTTCGACTCGTCCGGGCCATACATCCGATGTGCCGGAAAGGCGCAGGTAGACAGCCGATTTGACTTTGGTTAGTAGCAACACGTAACTTATTCCAGGTCAGAGCGACACGGACACCGACCCGGAGCCCCAAGGGCCTGGGAAACGAGGTTGGACGAGGAGCGCCTGATGATCACACTAGTTCGACCTGACCAGCGGATTTGGTTCTGCTGCATGGTGCGAGCTAAGCTTGATAAGTTGCCTAGCTGATCGAACGGGCTCACCGCCCGGGAGATTGCTTGTGCGTGTGTTCTTTGAGAACTCAATAGTGTGTCGATGAATGTCAGTGCCAAATTTTGAAATTTGGTTCCGGCCTCACACCCCCCGTGTGTTGGGGTCGGACATTTAAGTCAGCTAATTTCCGGCTGGCGTTTATATCGCTAGGTTTTCGGACTCTGCGAACATTCTTCTGATTGGCTCCTTCGGGGGTGGATCGAGAGTCTTCAACGGAGAGTTTGATCCTGGCTCAGGACGAACGCTAGCGGCGTGCTTAACACATGCAAGTCGAGCGGTAAGGCCCTTCGGGGTACACGAGCGGCGAACGGGTGAGTAACACGTGGGTGATCTGCCTTGCACTCTGGGATAAGCCTGGGAAACTGGGTCTAATACCGGATATGAGCCTGGACTGCATGGTCTGGGTTGGAAAGGTTTACTGGTGCGAGATGGGCCCGCGGCCTATCAGCTTGTTGGTGAGGTAACGGCTCACCAAGGCGACGACGGGTAGCCGACCTGAGAGGGTGACCGGCCACACTGGGACTGAGACACGGCCCAGACTCCTACGGGAGGCAGCAGTGGGGAATATTGCACAATGGGCGCAAGCCTGATGCAGCGACG